>CAMGRL010000003.1 GCA_946061515.1 uncultured Clostridia bacterium | reverse complement strand
GGCTAATTCATTGAGTAGGAACAGAATAAAGGTTATTTATTCAGAGGTTCCTTAGCATAAAGCCCGTCCCTTGTCAACGAAGCGGATTATGTTCGAGACTGTTATTTTTTTCTATAAAACTATGAATTTTTCAAACGAACGCAAAAAAGCGCCCCCGACAACCTTTTTGGCTGCCGAGGGCGTCTTTGTTACAGGTATTCGTGGCTGGCGACGATGCCGCATTTGAAGTGGACTTTGATGCCATCATCTCCGACGATGATCTGTTCCACCAGCTGCTTCATGATCATGCTGTCATCTGCGTTCATGATTGCGCCGCTCTGTTTTCCGGCTCCATGACCAGCCCCGCGCTTTCCTTAACCGCTGTCATGATTTCCTCTGCATCCTCGATCATGTCTCTGATAGCGGCCGTGTAGGTGTTCTGCAGCGTATCTTCGTTCACATGGTGGCTGTCGCAGGCCGCTCTGCCGTTACTGATCCTGTTGGAGCAGCCCCAAGCCGGTCTTTGCCTCGGCGTACTTCCCGCAGCTTGGACATTGAATTACGAATTTAGACATGGCTTTCAGCCTCCCACAAGTGCTGGTTTACTTTTTCCCATTCTCTTTTCCATTTCGGAAAGTGCCGTGCAATAAAACTCTTTATAAATCTCGGATCTCAAAGGATTATCTTTTTCTGGCTTTGCAATGTCGCAGTCGATATGCTTAACCCCCAGCAGCTTCAAAAGTTCAATCCTCTCGTTGAAGCCTTCATCTCTCGGTTCAAAGAAATATACATCCCCATGCGGGGCTTTTTCACGTTTCTTTCGGTTCAAAAGCCACCACAAATCAAATTCTGAGACGTCAAATCCAAAACCGAGAACATAGACATCCCCAAGGATAAAAGAATCCAGCCAACTGAGCAGTTCGACTTCTTTGCCTGCCCGGCTATTGCTCTCATAGCGGTTTTCATTGCTCGACACATAGTCGATCATGCGTCCCAGAAGAATTGCATAGTAGTAGTGGCCGAGAATCATGCTGTCCGGTTTTCGTGCCTCACCGTGAATATGCCAGACGCGGTTTTGGACATCATCAACGTTCAATTCATTGTAGCTATGTAGCAGGTATTTACTCTCAACCCGGCCGACTCTGGGCGTGTGTCTGTTCAGCTTTTTTATCTGGCTCTCTTTCACACTCGACAAACCCAAGGCTGCGATTTCCAATTCATAACTGTAATTGGTAGTCAGGATATCATCAAAGCCCATGCGTAGAACGTTTTGGAGAATCAGTCTCTGTTCTGCATTCCCCACATTTCCGTACAAACTGCTTTTCTTTTTCTCCATTGCAGTTTTGATGTCGTTATTTGTGTGAAGAATAGCCTGCATTGGCATGGGGCAGCTCAGTCTTTCTGGAATATCTTCTCGCACCGAAATTTCTTTTAGCAGGGTTCCCCACGAGACACCGCCATAGGCCAGGTTCAAGCCGTTACCGAGCATTAACACCTGCGGTCTGTTATTCATATTGTTCTCCTCTTCTTCATATTTCAGGCAGTTTGATGTCCCGCCAGCCGCTCACATCGCATTTGTCGTAATCGTTATCGCCCACAGCCACCACGGTGCCGTCCGCTTTCAGACCCACCGTGTGATAGCCTCCCGCGCTGATGGCCACAATATCCCGCCAGTCGGATACCTCACACTGGCCGTCCTCGTTATCGCCCACAGCCACCACCGTGCCGTCCGCTTTCAGACCCACCGTGTGATTGTCTCCGGCGCTGACTGCCACAATGTCCGTCCAACCGCTTACATTGCACTGACCATACTCATCCTCTCCCACAGCCACCACGGTGCCGTCCGCTTTCAGACCCACCGTGTGATAGCCTCCCGCGCTGATGGCCACAATATCCCGCCAGTCGGATACCTCACACTGGCCGTCCTCGTTATCGCCCACAGCCACCACCGTGCCGTCCGCTTTCAGACCCACCGTGTGATTGTCTCCGGCGCTGACTGCCACAATGTCCGTCCAACCGCTTACATTGCACTGACCATACTCATCCTCTCCCACAGCCACCACGGTGCCGTCCGCTTTCAGACCCACCGTGTGATAGCCTCCCGCGCTGATGGCCACAATGTCCGTCCATTCGTCGACATCACGTTGACCGGAGCCATTCCATCCCACGGGGACCACCGTGCCGTCTGATTTCAGGCCTACCGGGAGCCAGGCTCCCGCGCTGACCGCCACAATGTCTGTCCAGCCGCCCACTGCGCACTGGCCGTAATCATTATCTCCCACGGCCACCACGGTGCCGTCCGCTTTCAGACCCACCGTGTAATTGAATCCAGCTGCCAAAGTATGCCAGTTCCCTGTCTTTTCCCAGACCGCAGCGCTTCCGGACAGGTCTGGCTGGTATGCTTCGTCCTTGACAAACATCCGCTTCAGAACACTCTGCTTCTTGCGCTCTTCCGCCTTGGAACGCTGCCACTCTTCGGCCATCGTACGTTGCCGCGTCAATTCCTCCGCGGCAATCTGCCGGCGTTGTACACGTAATTCATTTATTATCTCGATTTCCTTCTGCAGCCTCTCCGCGGAATCCTTGTAGCCCTTCAGGACAGCAAAGCGATGAGCCGCCTTTTGGTGTCCCAGCATGCTGCTTGCCGCGTCCGCCGCCTGACAGGCCGCCACATAGTCTGGCTCACACTTGGGCCGGGCTTCCTGGCCAAGGCGATAAGCTTTCGCCTCCGCCTTTTCCAGATGGGCGGCATATTCGGCGGTGACGCGGGCGGCATTGGCCTCGTCCTCTGCCTGTGCTTCGACAATGGCATTCTTCAGGAAGCCTCGCACAGTGGCCTCCATTCCTTTCAGCTTTTCCAGTTGCTCAGGAGTGGCGTATTGTTTTGCCCGGTTCAGCGTACGATTTTCGCTGAAAAATTGCTCTTTCATTTGCAGCTGATCTTCCCGCATAGTTAGCGAACTTTGATAACTGCGGTCAAAAGTGAACAGAAGCCGGAGTTCTTTTTCATCCAGATAGCCGGGTACCACATTGTCCTGAATGGCTTTCCGGACGCGCTCGGTCTGCTCTTCGCAGGCGGTCAGTTTCTTTGTAGTGCATGTTTTCATTTCCGTCAGCTGCCCGGCAACAAAGGCATCCACGCTCGAGGCCTTATACTCCACCAAAAACAGGCCCAGATATGCCTCGCCGCACTCCGCGTCCATGTCCAGAACACGGTCATAGTAACCCTTGGCATCAGCCCACTTGCCGTCCGTCAGTGCCATCTCGCCGCGCTTGAGCAGGGCGTTTACATTGGGCCCGCCGCTGCTTTGCTGTACGACAACGGTCTCCTTGACCGGCTCATGCTCGATTTCTTTGGGTCTGTCTGCGGAGAGCACCTTGCCGATGCCGCGGATAAGGTCCTGAATAAAGCCGATTTTGCCCATGTCATAGCTCATCAGCACAGAAAGCTGCTCAGGCAGGTCGTATGGGTCCATGTCCCGGTAGCAGGGGATGAGCAGCTTTCCCTTGTCCTTGCGCATCATGGCAAGAAAACGGCTCCACTCGTTCTTGACCCAGACGGCGTTGAGGTTTTCTCCGCTGGTGCCAACAGTCACCATGACCTTGGCAGAGTTGAGCGCGGCGAATATGTAAGGCTCATACTGTGTGCCGGGTACATCTTCCAACGAAATGCGGGAGAAGAACACGCGCCAGCCCTTTTCGGTGAGCTGATAGTAGATGTCCTGCGCCAGTATGCTGTCGCGGGTGCGCTCACCGTTTGCGTCCAGCTCCTTGTAGCTGATGAAAACATCATAAGGCTCGGTGTTCTGCGAGGTGGCGAGGATGCCGCGCTGTACCTCGGCAATCTTTGCCGCGTCCTTCTGATACTGGCGGCGGGTAATGCCGTCGGAATGTTCAAGCGCAGCGAGGTAGTCCACGTCTTCAAGGAAGCTGTCAAAGCTTGCCCTGTGGCAGGTGGGCAGCCATTCATAGCTCACCGGGTCTTCCACATATTCAATACCGTACCTGCAGAGGGCGCAGCACCAGTGGGCCTCCGCATCCGTGTCATCCTCGGCGACAATGCGCTCGTACACCGCAAGAGCCTTGTCAAACTCTCCCATGCGGCGAAAATGATTGCCTCGGTTGAATGCTGCCGTGCGCTGTTCGTCACTGACCTTGGGCAGGGTCATCGTACTGCCGCAGTATTCACAGATTCCAAATGTTTTTTCCGGCGAAAGCTCCATATCCCCGCCGCACATTTTGCATTTGATTACAGCCATGTTGTTTCTCCTTTACCTCGTTTTATCTCTTTTTATTTATTCTCTATTTTCAGATGCTCCAGTGCAAATTCCATGCTCATCATCATGACTTCGTTTCTGGTACGCCCTGTTTCTGCCGCCACGGCATCAATGTCGCTCAACATATCCTTTGGCATACGCATGGAAACGATCGCCGTGTCGCCTGTATAGTTCTTTCGTGCAATTCGAAAAACCGGCTCCGGCATTTTAATCACCTCTGACTTTACTATGACTACTTTTAGTGTACTACAATCGTATTCCATGTCAAGACTTAAAATGGTTTAAAAGCACATTTTTTTGCAGTTTTTTCCTGTTTATTCACGACACTCCGTAATAGGTGCTTTCCGGCACAGCAATTGTTTCCGGTTCAAATCCTGCCACTCATCGTTTTGCCGCACTCTTTGCCGAGCAAAGAAACCAAAAAGCAGCCTGCATTTCTGACCCCGAAAACGCAAAAACAGTGGCCGGAACGGTCCTGACGACTGCTCCAACCACTGTTTTTTCGGAATTTTGACCTGTTTTAGCCCCAAAACGCAGGAAAAACCTCTTTTGTCGTGGTAGACAAAAGAGGTTTCTTTCGTGGTGCGCCTGAAGGGACTCGAACCCACACGTCTCCCGACACGAGAACCTAAATCTCGCATGTCTACCAATTCCATCACAGGCGCTGATTCTTTTGACCCTCTGATTTTTACACGGCGAGGGAACCGAGGCGGGGCCTATCGCCTGATCCGCATTGCTCCGATTTTTACACGGAGGAGCATCCGAGGCGGAGTGTAACCACACTTTACCCGCGGTAAGAAAAAGCCTATTGCTTTCGCAATAGGCTTTTTTGGAGCGGGCAACGAGGCTCGAACTCGCTACCTCCACCTTGGCAAGGTGGCGCTCTACCGGATGAGCTATGCCCGCATCAGCAACGGTGTTATCTTACCACAAATTGCTGATTTGTCAAGCATAAATTTACGCAAGATCATAATAAGTTAAAACGCCGCCGCAGACGGGGTAGGAAGAGATGTCCCAGCGGTAGCTGTTCCACATGTCCTCGTCCCGCAGCAGGAAGCCCTGCCCCACTTCGCCGGTCATGGCGGCGCTGACGTCCACATGGTAATACTCGCCGTCGATCTGAACGATATTCCAGCAGTGATCCTGCCAGTACAGCTGGCCGTACACAATGCGGCATTCAATGCCCAGCTGGTGGCACATCTCCACAAAGGCCAGGGCCACGCCCTCGCTGTCGGCGCTGCCCTGAATCAGGGCTGAGTAGGCAGAATTTTCGTTTTGATCCCCGGAAAGTTCGCAATTATCCGCAAGATACGTATAAGCAGCCAGGGCCTCGTGGGCCTGGTCCATATTGTAAGCCCCGGTGTTGCTGCGCACATCCAGATTTTTCAGCTGGGACTTGCAGCGGATCAGCTCGTCCTCCGTCATACCGTAGTCCAGGTTGATTTCATACAAGCGCTGCATGGAGGCGCCGCTGTAGAGATACACATCGGTCTTTGGCTCCCGGACGGAGCAGACCGGGTTGCTGCGGTACACGTCCGTCACCAACTGGGCCATCTTATCCCGGGAATAGGTGCTGGCATTGACGAAAATGACCACCCGGGTGCGGTTATTCTCCATGGCCTCCCGGAGGATCTCCTCCACGCCGATGGCATAGGGCAGCTGAATGATCTCCGAAACCGGGAGAGCGGAATCCGCGTAGTCTATGCTGATCTCGGCCTCGTAATAGGTCACGATTTTGGAGATCTCATAAGAGATATTGACCACGCAGTAGGCGCACAGGGCGTTCTGGGTCCGCAGCTGCCAGCAGGCCTCCTCGATATCCTTCACCGCGTCGCCGTCGTAATTGGCGTCAAAAGCCAGACTGCCACCCTCCGCGCCGCTGTACACCATATCGGTTATTGCCTTTTTCAGGGCTGTGAAGTTCCGGACCGTCACCTTTTCGGACTCGGAGACCTTCTCCTGCACCGGCGGCTCATAGTCCTGGATATCCACAACTTCCTTTTCGAACATGCTGCCGCAGCCGCACAGCGACAAAAGCAGTGCGGAAAGAAGGACAGCGGCGGTAAGACGTTTCAGCATTACTTTACCTCGGCAATATTTTCAAAGCCGTTTCCGAACACGTTCTTTGCGTCTGTGACGATGAAGAAGGCCCGCTCGTCCACGATGCGGATCAGCTTTCTCAGCTCGGCAATCTGGGTGCGCTTGATGACGCACATAATGACCTGCTTTTGCTGGTGGGAATAGGCCCCTTCGCCGTTAAGTATGGTGACGCCCCGGTGCATGGTGCCGGAGATGATGTTGTCGATCAGCTCCTGGCTCTTCTCGCTGATAATGTAGCAGATGCAGGAGTTGTCGATGCCGTAGAGCACCAAGTCGATCACTTTGCTGACCACGAACATGGCAATGACGGAATACATGGCGCTTTCATATTTATTGAGGATCACAGCGTAGGCCGCGATGATCACCGCGTCGATAATGAGGATCAGGGTGCCAAAGTTGATGTGGGGATTTTTACGCCGCAGGAACTTGGCTACAATGTCCACGCCGCCGGTGGTTGCGCCCACGATGTAAACAATGCCCAGGCCGAAGCCCTTGATGACGCCGCCGATAATGCTGGCCAGCATGGGGTCATTGGTAAGTACGATACCGGTCAGGGCAAAAAGGTCCACGAAGGCCGAGGACAGGGCCATGCCCACCAAGGAGCCGATCAGAAAATCCAGGCCGAAATAGCGCCAGGCCACGGCAAAAAGCGGGATATTCATGATAATGGTCATCACACCAACCGGCCAGTTGGTGAAATGGTTGATGATCATGGAGATACCCACGATGCCGCCGGACACGATGGAGTTGGGGAACATGAAAAACTGGAAGCCAACCGCGTAGATGGCGGAGCCGACAACAATGGTCAGATACTTAAGCAGTCTTCTCAGGACAAGGTTCTTTTCTGTCTGTTTAGTAATGCTTTCCATATAATTTTTTCCTCGTTTATTCTTCGATCAGCGACATCTGCTGCTCCTCCCGGTCCTCCGGGCGCAGCAGGGCGCCGGCGGCGGGCAGGGAGCGGACGCGATACCGCGACACATTTTTGATCTGCGTCTCCTCAAGGAGCTTTGCCCGGTCCAGGGTGCGCCTGGCTTTGAGGAACATGACCGCCACGCCCTGGGCGCTGCGGCTGGTTTTGGGCTGGAGCAGGGAGCTGTTGAACACAAGGGCCCTGTCGTCGCTGGAAAAGCAGCACAGGTCGGTCTCCCCGGTCAGCTTGATGACCGAACGCAGGGGGCTCTTGTCCGAATAGGCGTTGACCAGCTTTTTCCGGTTGGTCTTGGTCTCATAGGCGGACAGCTCCACCCGGGCGGCCTTGCCGTTTTCAAAGAAGAAGAGCAGGTGGGCCTTATAGTCCCCCGGGTCGATCATGGTGATGATGTTCTCCCCTTCGTCCATCTGGAGCTTAGCGGGCAGGTAGACGCCCAGCACGGAGGCCTTTACATCCTCAAAATCGGACACTCTGGCCTTGTACATCTGCTGTTTGTCGGTCAGGAAGAGCAGCTCGCCCCGGTTGGTGGATTCAAAGCTGATGTTCAGCCGGTCCCCGTCCTTGTATTTCTGCTCCCCGCTCATGCGCAGGGACTGGGCGGTGATCTTCTTGAAATAGCCCTCTTTGGACAGAAACAGGGTCACGGGGTAGTCCTCGATCTGCTGCTCCTCGTCAAACTCCTCGATCTCGTCGGCGTACACGATAGTGGACTTTCTGGGCGTGACGTACTTTTTGTTGATCTGCTTCAGCTCGTCGATGATGATGCTCTTGATCTTCCGGCGGCTGTTCAGGATGCTCTCCAGCTCCTCGATATCCTTTTCCAAAGCCTCGGTCTCGGCGGTGCGCTTGAGGATATACTCCCGGTTGATGTTTCTGAGCTTGATCTCCGCCACGAACTCCGCCTGGATCTGGTCAATGCCGAAGCCCATCATCAGGTTGGGCACCACCTCGGACTCCAGCTCGGTGCCCCGGATGATCTCGATGGCCTTGTCGATATCCAGCAGGATACGGCCCAGGCCCTGCAGCAGGTGCAGCTTTTCCCGCTTCTTTTCCAGCTCGTGGTAGACCCGGCGGCGTATGCTCTCCATGCGCCAGGCGGTCCACTCGTCCAGAAGCTCCCGCACGCCCATGACCCTGGGGTTTCCGGCGATGAGGATATTGAAATTGCAGGGAAAGGCGTCCTGAAGGGTGGTCATTTTGAAAAGCTTCTGCATCAGCTTTTCCGGGTCCACTCCCCTTTTCAGGTCGATGGCCAGGCGCAGGCCGCCCAGGTCCGTCTCGTCCCGCATGTCGTTGATCTCCCGGACCTTTCCGGTCTTAATCAGCTCCGCCACCTTGTCGATAATGGCCTCGGAGGTGGTGGTGTAGGGGATCTCATATATTTCGATGATGTTTTCCTTTTGCAGGTAGCGCCATTTGGCCCGGACCTTAAAGCTGCCCCGGCCGGTGTTGTAGATGCTCTCCATCTCCGCCCGGTCAAAGATAATCTCGCCGCCGGTGGGAAAATCCGGGGCGGGCAGGGTGGAAAACAGGTCGTGCTCCGGGTCACGGAGATAATTAATGGTCGTCTCGCAGACTTCATTCAGGTTGAAGCCGCAGATCATGCTGGCCATGCCCACGGCGATGCCGGAGTTGGCGGAGACCAGCACATTGGGAAAGGCGGTGGGCAGCAGGGTGGGTTCCTTCATGCTGCCGTCGTAGTTGTCCACAAAATCCACCGTGTCCTTGTCGATATCCCGGAAAACCTCCGCGCAGATGGCGGAGAGTTTGGCCTCGGTATAACGGGAGGCGGCATAGGACATGTCCCGGGAATAGACCTTGCCGAAGTTGCCCTTGGAGTCCACAAAGGGGGTGAGCAGGGCCTCATACCCGGCAGAGAGACGCACCATGGTCTCATAAATGGCGGCGTCGCCGTGGGGGTTGAGCTTCATGGTCTGGCCCACAATGTTGGCGCTCTTAGTGCGCGCGCCATTCAGAAGGCCCATTTTGAACATGGTGTACAGGAGCTTGCGGTGGGAGGGCTTGAAGCCGTCGATCTCCGGGATGGCGCGGGAGACGATCACGCTCATGGCGTAGGGCATATAGTTTGTCTCCAGCGTCTCGGTGATGGGCTGCTCCAGCACCTGGGCCTTCAGGCCCACCACATTGGGATTATTGTATTTTTTTCCTTCGGTTTCTTTCTTCTTTGCCATCTTATCTGCTCTTTTTCTTCATTTTCTGGCCAGTGACCAGGTTTCTCTTGCAGCGGGGGCAGCAGGTCGCCTGCAATACACCGAAAGCGATCAGCTTTCCGCAGCTGGGGCAGCGGCTGTACACGAACACCACCACGATGGCTGCCACCATAAACACCAGGGTCAGAACAACCAGAACCGCCTGGAGCACGCTGCCCTCCTGGGTGAAAAACAGACAGCCCACACAGCAGATGACCGCCAGGACCACCAGCGTTTTGATCAGGCTCTTGGTGTCCTCAAAGTTTCTTGTGCGCATATTTTTCATCAAAAAGCCTCCCCCTCAGGAAATATCGGCCATGTCCAGATACTTGTACCCAAACTCGGCAATATGGTTTTTCCGTCCCGCCAGGTCGTCGCCCAGCAGCAGGTCAAAGCTGCGGGCCATCCGCTCCGCGTCCTCGGGCATGACCTTGATGAGCCGCCGGGTTTCCGGGTTCATGGTGGTCATCCACATCATGTCCGGGTCGTTCTCGCCCAGACCCTTGCTGCGGCTGATGCTGGCTTTGGCGCCCTTCAGGCTGTCCAGGATCTCCGCCTTTTCCCGGTCGGAATAGGCAAACCAGGTCTTGCCCTTGCTCTCGATCTCGTACAGGGGGGACTCGGCAATGTACACATAGCCCTCCCGGATCAGGGTGGGCACCAGGCGGTAGAGCATGGTCAGAATCAGGGTGCGGATCTGGAAGCCGTCCACGTCCGCGTCGGTGCAGATGATGACCTTGTTCCAGCGCAGATTGTTCAGATCGAAGCTGCTCAGGTCCTTGGTGTGCTTGTCCCTGACCTCCACGCCGCAGCCCAGCACCTTCATCAGATCGGTGATGACGTCGCTTTTGAAGATGCGCACATAGTCCGCCTTCAGGCAGTTGAGGATCTTGCCCCGGACGGGCATGATGCCCTGAAATTCCGCGTCTCTTGACAGCTTGCAGGCGCCCAGTGCGGAGTCGCCCTCCACGATATAGATCTCCCGCTTTTCCGGGTCACGGCTGCGGCAGTCCACAAATTTCTGGACACGGTTTGCGATGTCGATGCTGCCGGAGAGCTTTTTCTTCATGCCCTGCCGGGCCCGTTCCGCCGTCTCACGGCTGCGCTTGTTGATGAGCACCTGCTCGGCGATCCGGTCCGCCTCGGGCTTGTTCTCGATAAAATAAACTTCAAGCTGCTCCTTGAAGAACTCGGTCATGGCCGTCTGGATAAAACGGTTGTTGATGGCCTTCTTGGTCTGGTTTTCGTAGGAGGTCTGGGTGGAAAAGCAGTTGGTCACCAAAATGAGGCAGTCCTGCACGTCCTGAAACTTGATGGGGCTTTCGCTTTTCTGGTACTTGCCGATCTTTTTGATATAGGCGTCGATGGCATAGGTAAAGGCGTTTTTCACCGCCTTGTCCGGCGCGCCGCCGTTTTCCAGCCAGGAGGAGTTGTGGTAATACTCCAGAGCCGTCACCTTGTTGGAAAAACAGAAGGCGGCAGAGAGCTTGACCTTGTATTCAGGCTTGTCCTCCCGATCCCGGCCCCGGCGCTCGGTGGAGATGAAGCAGGGCGCGGTCAGGGGTCCGTCCCCCGCGATCTCCGTCACATAGTCGGTGATGCCGTTTTCGTAGCAGTAGTCCGTGGTCTCGAACTTTCCGTCCTTTTCCACCTTCAGCCGGAAGGTGACGCCGGCGTTCACCACCGCCTGCCGGTGCAGCACGTCCCGGAAATACTCCTCCGGAATGTCAATTTCCGTAAAGACTTCCCTGTCCGGCCGCCAGCGGATGGTGGTGCCGGTCTTTTTTCTGTCCGCCGGTTCCGTGATCAGCTCCTGGCCTTTTTTGCCGCAGACCTTGCCCTTTTTAAAGTGGAGCTGGTACTTGTTCCCGTCGCGCCAGACGGTCACGTCCATGTACTCCGAGGCGTACTGGGTGGCGCAGGAGCCAAGGCCGTTGAGACCCAGGGAGTATTCATAATCTCCCCCGTCGGTGTTTTTGTATTTGCCGCCGGCGTACAGTTCGCAGAACACCAGCTCCCAGTTATAGCGCTTCTCGTTGGGGTTCCAGTCCACCGGGCAGCCCCGGCCGAAGTCCTCCACCTGGATGGAGCCGTCGGCAAAGCTTGTCAGGGTGATCAGATCGCCGTAGCCCTCTCTGGCCTCGTCAATGGCGTTGGACAGTATTTCAAATACGGCGTGCTCGCAGCCGTCCAGCCCGTCGGAGCCGAAGATGACGCCCGGGCGTTTTCTCACCCGGTCCGCGCCTTTGAGCTGGGAAATGCTGTCGTTGCCGTATTGGGGGGTGCTTTTGCTCATAAAATGTGATATTCCTCTCAAAACAATATCTTGTGTGCCCAAATCCGCACACTACGACCAATTTTATCTTATGTAGTATAGCGCATTTGTTTTAATAATTCAAGCCCTGCGATGGCCGGGCTTTTCGGGGCAGGGAAAATGTGGTATGCTTTTGAAGGAGACGCCAAAGCCTCCCCTGTGCAAGGGGAGGTGGCATTTGCGGAGCAAATGACGGAGGGGTTGGCACAAGCCCTTCGTCATCGCGGTGGTAACTTTGTCAGACCCCTCAGTCTGCCTACGGCAGCCAGCTCCCCTTTCAGGGGAGCCTTAAAACGCAAAAGGCGGGCTGCACAGGCAGCCCGCCCCGCGGCGGATATTTTTTCTTACGGAAAAACTCTCTCACCGCTTGACAATTCACCGTTTTGGATGTATCCATATATCAAACAAGATACATGTATCAGCATCCGGACACTCTGTCTCTCTCGCTGTCCCGGTTCCTTGTCTGAGCATAGTATATGCCGGGAACCGTCTCTTACGCAGGAATTTTCTTCCGCTGTTTTGTTTTCTCTCATCCGGGGCAAAATATGGTCATACTGATTCCGGAGGTTATCGTATGTACCTGAACAGCCCCTATTGGCAGGAACGCCGCCGCAAGCAAAACCTGAAGCGCAGTCAAAAAGAATTTGCGCAGCTTTCCGACGCCATCACCCAGGCTTACCGCAGCTTCAACAACACTGTCGACCCTGTGCAGATGGACGCATGTATCTATGAGATCAACGCCCTGCGTGTCAAGCGGGACTCTGTCCTGCGAGAAATCAGAAAATTGGAATAAAGAAAGGAAAACCTATGGAAACTTTATCCGGAATACTCCTCATCGCTGCCCTGGTCGTGGGCGCGATACTGATCCTGAAAATATTGACCAAGCCCATCCGCTGGATCTTCAAGCTGCTGCTCAACGCGGCCTTCGGCTTCGTGCTGCTGTTTCTTGTCAACTTCTTCGGCGACCCGGTGGGCATCTACATAGGCGTAAATTTTGTCAACGCCCTTGTGGCAGGATTTCTGGGCGTGCCCGGCGTGATTTTGCTGGTGGTTCTGCAATTTCTGTTTTAAGCGGGAGCAGCGCCAATGGCTAACAAAGTCACCAACAGCAAGCCCGGCCCTAACGGCAGCCGCCTTCTCTACGATGAAAAAGGCCGCTATGTGGGCAGGAGCGTTAAAAACGCCGCCGGAAACCAGGTCTTTCTGGACAGCAAGGGCAATTACGCCGGCCGCTGCAAGAGCGGCCCGGGCAATCATGTGATCGTCGTACCGGAGGGTGAAACGGCGGAAACCGGCAGCACTATCAGCCGTTCCAGGGCCAGCACAGACAGTTCCGGCAGCTCCGGGATGTGGGGATTTGCCATCGTTTCGGTGCTCTTTCTGATTCTCGGCGCGCTGAGCGCCTATTGTCTCTGTTTTGATCTCCGCTGGGGGCTGGATATCTCTTTTCTGGAGCTGGCCGGTACGCTGCTGGGCCTGCTCACCCTGGCCGTCGACATTCTGCTCATTGTAGATTATTGCAAAAACAAAAACCCCTCCCCGGACGATCGGGAATAAAAAATACAGCCCGCCGGTTTGCCTGACGTGCAAACCGGCGGGCTGATATTATCTCTTTTACAACTTTACAACTCTTCCACGCTTCTGACGTCCTCAAGGGAACTGATATTTTTGACCAAGCCCTGGTCAAGCTGCCGTTTGCTGGCCTGCAGGGTCAGAACCGCGCAGTAATAATGCTCGTCCCCTTCCCCGGTCACGCGGGAGATCTCCAGTCCGCTGGTTTTGATATGCCCTTCCTTCAAAACCCGGATAATGTTTTCAATGCAGCTGGCGTGGGCGTATTCGATGTACAAAATCACATCGTGAACCTGTCTGGCAAAGCGGTACTCCAGCTTAATGAGCAGCAGCTCTGCCACGATCACGGCCAGGGTTGCCGCCAGGGCGCATTCCACATAGCCCGCGCCGCAGACCAGACCGATGACAGCCGAGGTCCAGAGACCGGCGGCGGTGGTCAGGCCCTTGACCTGCTTGCGCTTGGTGACGATGATGGTGCCCGCGCCGATGAAGCCGATACCGGCAATGACCTGGGCGCCGAGACGGCCCACGTCGGTAAAAAGGTGCATTTCCAGGCAGAGATACTGGCTGGTCAGGGTGGTCATAGCCGCGCCCAGGCAGATGAGAATATGGGTGCGGAAACCGGCGGGGCGTCGCTTGTATTCCCGTTCAAGGCCGATAATGCCGCCGCATATCACAGCCAGCGACAGACGCACGGCCACCGCCAGAAAGCTCATATCCCGGACAAAATCAAAGCATGATAACATTGCCGCGCCTCCTTTCAGACCTCTTCAATGCTGATGATCCCGTCAAGCATGGAGAGCTTGGCAAGAATTTCGGTGTGCTGCTGCTTCTTGGGCAAACGCACACTGAAAAGGGCGTTGATCTGGCTCATGTGGGCAGTCTGTTCCTTGTCGATCTCCACGTCGTAGATCAGGATTTTCTCGGCCTTCATCCGGGTGACGATATTGCCCAGATTTTCAATGCTGTCCATCTCAATGTAGATATTCAGGTTTCTGGCCTTGGCCATGATCCAGTTTTCGATGAAGGGCAGCACCCTCATGCACAGCTCGATAAGCAAAAAGCCCACCAGCATACACTCGTAAAAGCCCGCGCCGATAGCAAGTCCCATACAGGCCGAGGCCCAGAGTCCCGCGGCGGTAGTCAGGCCCTTGACCTCCTGCCGCCCGGTGACGATGATGGTGCCCGCGCCCAGAAAGCCCACGCCGTTGATGACCTGCGCGCCGAAGCGGGACACGTCCGTCTTGCTGCCGTCCGCGATCACCGCCCACCGGGTTTGCAGCATCAGATCCAGGTACTGGCTCAACATCATGGTCAGGGCCGCGCCCAGTGCCACCAGCATATAGGTGCGAAAGCCCGCAGGCCGGCGTTTTCTCTCCCGCTCGAAGCCCACAAGGCCGCCCATAAGCATGGCCAGAATGATCCGCAGCACCATGGATACCAAATTCAATTGTCGAAGATATTCAAAACAGGTGCCCATATCCGCCATCTCCGGATAAGAATTCGGGGTGCCGATAGTTGGCAGCACCCCGTGTTGTTTCATAGATTATAGCACCTGAATTTTAAAAAACAAGGTGGAAAACTTTACAAAGATTTTACATTAAAACTGTCTGATTTAACGAACCGAAAAGTTTTTCCAGCAGTCCGGGCAGCTCATTCAGGGCCGTGATGCAGTAATCGGGCCGGATATCCTCCCTGGCCGCCTTGCCCCGGGGATTATACCAGCAGGTCTTGATCCCGGCGTTGACGCCGCCCCGGATATCGGAGGTCAGGCTGTCGCCCACGATGATGGCCCGCTCCCGGTCAAAGCCCGGGATTTTGGCAAAGCAGGCGTCGAAAAATTCCTTTCTGGGCTTGTCAAAGCCGATCCGCTGGGAGATGAAGATCTCCTCAAAATATCTGGCGACCCCGGCGCTTGCGATCCGGCCGTCCTGGACGCTCAGGTTGCCGTTGGAGACGATGTACAGCGGGTATTTGCCGTAAAGCTCCTCCAGCAGCTTCTCCGCGCCGGGCATGAACCAGTGTCCCTTGCCCAGCAGTTCCTCGTAAATTTTCTGGGCCTGGGTTCCGGACCCCTCCACACCCAGTTCGCCAAACAGCATTTCAAAGCGGCTGGTCAGCACCTCTTCCCGGGTGATGCGTCCCTGTTCAAGCAGTTCCCAGCGTCCGGCGTTGATCTCGCTGTACCGGCGGACGGTGCTCTCCTTGGGCTCGATCCCCAGCTGGGCCAGGGTCTTTGCCACCGCGTTGGCCTCCGCCTGGTGAAAGTCCAGTATGGTGTCGTCCAGGTCCAGCAGTACAAAGACCGGCGGTTTTTTCTCTGTCATATGCTCTCTCCCAAATGCTTTTATTTTAACTCTTTCAGCGCCTCGGAGATCTGGTCGAAGCGGCTGCCCAGGGAGGCCTTTACCAGCACCCTGTCCCCTTTTTGAATCAGGCCGGGCAGGGCCGCGATCAGCTCCTCCCGGGTGTCAAAATGCAGTCCTCTCTCCCCTGCGCCCCGGCAGGTCTCACGAGACAGGGGCCCGCTGGTCAGCACCAGCTCCGCGCCCCTTTCCCCGGCGTAGCGGCCCACGTCAAAGTGCATTTCTCCGCTGCCTTCGCCCAGCTCCAGCATATCCCCCAGGATGCACACATGCCGCCCGGGCATTTTCACCAGGGAGTCGATGCCGCATTTCACCGAGTCCGGGTTCGCGTTGTAGCTGTCGTCGATCAGGGTGATAAAGCCGGTGTCGCAGACGGCGGCCCGGCGGCCCACGGTCTCAAAGGAGGCGACGCCTTTGACGATCTCTTCATCGTCAAGCCCCATGAGCAGACCCACGGCGGCCCCCTCCAGGGCGGCGTAGATCATATGGCGGCCATAGGCCCTGATCTCCACGGGGATGCGCCTTTCGCCGTATACGATATCGCACAGGGTCTCCCCGGTGGGAGACAGCGTGATGTTCTCCGCCCGGACGTCGCAGTTTTCCCCCAGGCCGAAGCTGATCTTCTTCTGCCGGCACTGAAGGCCCCGCAGCTTTTCGTCGTCGCCGTTGATGAGCACCGGGGCGTCATCGGCCATAAAGTCCAGCATCTCGGTCTTGGCCCGGAGTACGCCGTCCAGATCGTGGAGAAATTCCAGGTGGGCGTGGCCGATCAGGGTGAACACCGCCATGTCGGGCCGGGCGATTTGGGCCAGAACGCTCATCTCCCCGAAGCCGGATATGCCCATCTCCACCACCGCAGCCTGATGCTCCGGTCTGATGCGGGAGATGGTCATGGGCACGCCGATCTGATTATTTAAATTCTTATCCGTTTTCAGCACATTCAGCCGCTGGGACAAGACGGCGGAGATCATCTCCTTGGCCGAGGTCTTGCCCACGCTGCCGGTAATGCCGATCAACGGCAGGCGCAGATCCCGGCGGTATTCGGCGCAGATCTGCTCCAGGGCCGCCTGTACGTCCGGTACAAGGATGAGGGGCCTTGTCTCCCCCTCCGGCACACGCTGGGCCAGGCAGCAGACCGCCCCTTTGTCGAAGGCGGCGGAGATATAGTCGTGTCCGTCCACCCGCTCCCCTTTATAGGCCACAAAAAAGTCGCCCGCTGAAACGGCGCGGCTGTCGATCACCACGCTGCCCAGCTCCGCATCGAAGTCTCCCTCGCCGCAGATCCGGCCGCTGCAGACCGCTGCCGCCCTTGAAATCGTCATTCCTGTCATTGCTCAACCCTCCCGTGGGAAAAGTATAACACAAATAGAAAAACAGCGCCACAAAAATATATGTTCTGGCGCGGTCGATTTTGTTTGCATTGGACGCGGAATTATGCCATACTGTAAACATGGGAGGGATGCAGAATTGAGCCAGAGTGAGGAAAGAGAAAAAAACATCAGCCGGGTGATTGAAACAGCGCTGGATCTGTTTTTGTCCGACGGCATCGGGGAAACCAGCGTCAACCGCCTGGCCAAAGCCTGCGGCCTGGCCCCCATGTCCATCTACCGCTATTTCGGCACTAAAGACGCCCTGGTGGCCCAGGTGTGGAGCTATGCCCTGAAACGCTTTTACGAGCAATACATGGAGCAGTACAATGCCCTGTCCCTCGACGGCTGCAGAGGCTATGAAAAGTTTGTTGCCAGCATGAACGTATATTTCAATACCTACTCCGAATTTCCCCAGTGGTACAGCTACACCCGGGAGATGTTCTCCTACCGCTTTACGGAACAGACCGGGGGCGGCGAGATGTACAACGTTTTCTGGAAGTACTACGACAAGGAAATTCCCATCCCCGCCCTGAAGGCCCTGAAGGAGGGCATTGCCGATGGCTCAATCCGAAGCGACGTGAACATTTACGCCGTATACCAGATCTTGCTCAACGCCTACACCGGCACCGCCATCTATGAAAACCTGTCCTTCGGCGTGGAGCCAGTGGACATCGTGCGCTTTACCGGAGACCTGATAGCAAATTACATAAAAAATCCAGGCCCCGCTTGTCAATAACGACAGTTTTGCTTTTTCGTCAATACTCTTTTCCCTTTGTGTGACTTTTGATACGGACTTCAGGCACAGTTTTGATAAAATTTTGCCAGACATTGAAATGTGCCTTTTTTTTGGACATTGATGTTAGTACCTATAACATCACCGCAGACAGGATTGTCAGGAGGCGATTCAATGAATTTGACGGAAACATACCGCAGCCGGCTGGCAGAGTTGTTTCCCTTCTGGGCTGCCCTCAGCGCGGAGCAGCAGGAACGGCTGAAAAACGCGCTGCAGGTGAAATGCGTGGGCAAAAACGAATTGGTGGCCATTGAAAGCCGATGCAAAGACGGGCTGCTTTTGGTGCTGGAAGGACGGCTTCGTGTCTACATCTCGGCGGAAAACGGCAGGGAGATCAGCATTCTTTTCCTCACCAGAGGCGATCCCTTCAGCATCATCACCGTGGACAATGCCGGCCCCTTTGACATCGTGCCCCAGCTCCAGGCCACGGAGCGGACCGTTCTGGCCTACATTCCCAAGGCGGATTTTGTGTCTGTGGCCTACTGTGTGCCCCAGGCTTCGGAGTATCTTCTGAACGTGGCGGCCAGAAACGCCCAGGGCATACTCAACTGCATTGAAAAGCACCTGTTCAGCTCCCTGCGCCACGGCGTGGCCCGCATCATCCTGGAGCAGGCCGAACGGGATAAGAGCGACAGCATCCATATCACCCACGAGCAGATCGCAAACCACCTGGGCACCACCAGAGAGGTGGTCAGCCGGGAGGTGGAGCAGCTCCGGTACGCGGGCATCATCTCCACAGCCAGAGGGCGGATCGGCATTCTTGACCGGGCCAGGCTGAGCATTTTGGGCGTTATGCGGACCTCATCCGCAAAACAATAAATTGATCAGGGGAGGAAAAAACATGTATTACAGCAACGGCAACTACGAGGCATTTGCCCATCCAGAGAAACCCGAGGGCATTGAGAAAAAGCGGGCAGTGGTGATCGGCGCGGGACTGGCGGGGCTTTCAGCCGCCTGCTTCCTGGTGCGCGACGCCCAGATGCCCGGCGAAAACATCACCATCATGGAGGACATGCCGGTGGCCGGCGGCGCCTGCGACGGTATTCTGAACATTGACAAGGGCTTTATCATCCGGGGCGGCCGGGAGATGGAGAACCACTTTGAATGTCTGTGGGATCTGTTCCGCAGCATCCCCTCCATCGAAAATCCCGAGGTCTCCGTTCTGGATGAGTACTACTGGCTCAACAAGCATGACCCCAACTATTCCCTCTGCCGCGTCACCGAGAAGCGGGGCCAGAACGCCCACACCGACGGGCTCTTCGGCCTGTCGGATAAGGCCTGCATGGAGATCATGAAGCTGTTCTTTATGAAGGACGAGGATCTGTACGGCAAGGCCATCAATGAGATCTGGACCAACGAGGTGTTCAACTCCAATTTCTGGTGGTACTGGCGGACCATGTTCGCCTTCAAGGACGAGCACAGCGCCCTGGAGGTCAAAAAATACGTCCACCGCTTCATCCACCATATCGGCGGCCTGCCCGAGCTGAAGGCCCTGAAATTCACCAAGTACAATCAGTATGAGTCCATGATCCTGCCCATGATCAAATACCTCCGGGATCATGGCGTCAACTTCATGTTCAACACCTGCGGCACCAATGTGATCTTCGACATCAACCACGCCCGGAAGGTGGCCACCCGCATCGAGTACACGGAAAAGGGTGAGCCCAAGGCCATGGATATCGACGAAAACACCCTGGTGTTCTTCACCAACGGCTCCAACTGCTCCAATGCCACCATCGGCGACCACCACACCGCCCCGGGCTTTGACACCTCTGTGGGCGACAGCTGGAAAATGTGGCAGAACATCGCCCGGCAGGATCCCAGCTTCGGCCATCCTGATGAATTTTTGAAGGATCCGGAGCTGACCCAGTGGGAATCCGCCACCCTGACCACCCTGGACGAGGAGATCATCCCCTACATGCAGGCCATCTGCAAGAGAGACCCCAGAAGCGGCATGGTCGTCACCGGCGGTATCGTCACCTGCCGGGACTCCGGCTGGGTCATGAGCTGGACCGTAAACCGTCAGCCCCACTTCAAGGTGCAGCCCAAAAACCAGGTGGTGGTCTGGATCTACGGCCTGTACACCAGCCGCATCGGCGACTATGTAAAAAAGCCCATGCGGGACTGCACCGGCGAGGAGATCGCCAGAGAATGGCTGTACCACATCGGTGTGCCTCTGGATAAGATCGACCGGCTGGCCGCCAACAGCTGCAACTGCGTCCCGGTTATGATGCCCCGCGTCACCACTTACTTTATCTGCCGCAACAAGGGCGACCGGCCTGACGTGGTGCCCGCCGGTGTGGTGAACTTTGCCTTCCTGGGCAACCACGCCGAGACCTTCCGCGACACCGTCTTTACCACGGAATACTCTGTCCGCACCGCCATGGAGGCCGTGTACACCCTCTGCAGCGTGGACCGGGGCGTGCCCGAGGTATTCAACTCCGTATATGACGTCCGTGTGCTGCTGGAGAGCACCAAGAAGCTGATGGACGGCAGAAAGCTCACCGATATGAAGCTGCCGCTGCCCAAATTTATCACCAAGCCGGTGATTCGCGCCATCTTGAAGAAAGTGGACAAAACGGAGATCGGCACCCTCCTCCGCCGCTACGACATGGTGGACTTCGACCTGTAAACATTTCCCTGTTCCCTATATCCCCCAGCATATCCCGCGCAGGAAACTGCGCGGGATTTTCATATCGTCATGGGCGAAAAAAAGTAGTGCATATGGGAAAGAATTATGTTATAATAATTTTTACGTTTTACGAGTTTCAGAAAAAGGAATTGTATGCTATGAATTACGTTGTGGTGGATCTGGAGTGGAATCAGGCAATGAGCTCCAAGTCCTCCGTTTTCAACAAGCTCCCCATCCATCTCAGGGGAGAGATCATTGAGATCGGTGCCGTCAAGCTGACGGAGGACATGCAGCCGGGCGAAGAATTTACCGTGGATGTCAAGCCCGTCTATTTCCGCCGGATGCACTACAAGGTGAAGAAAATCACCGGCTTTGACAAGGAGCGCCTGGCCCAGGGCATCGCCTTTGCCGACGCCATGGAGCAGTTTCGCGCCTGGTGCGGCGACGACGTCACCTTCATCACCTGGGGCTGCGACGACCAGGGGATCATGGAACAGAACATCATTATCCACGACCTGGACTGGGACTGGATCGCGGGCTGGATCAACCTCCAGCTGATCTACAATCTCCAGACCGGCGGGGACAAGAACCAGAAGTCTCTGGCCAGCGCCATGGAACATTTTGAAATCGAGCAGACCCGTGTGGCCCACGACGCTCTGGGCGACGCGTACAACACCGCCCTTGTCTGCTCCAAGCTGGACATGGAGGAGGGCCTGCGCCTCTATCCCGAGGCGGGAAAGATTCTGGCCTCCCGTATGCCCAATTACAAGCCCCCCAGGGAAAACACCGGCCCGGAAGCCCTGCTCCATGAGAGTTTTGAGGGCTTTGTGAGCAAGGCCGCCGCCTTTGCCGATTCGCGGATCACCGAGCTTGTCTGCCCGGTCTGCGGGGAAAAGCTCAGCGGTTCAAAGTGGGTCAACCAGGGCGACCAGCGCTATATGAACATTTTCAGCTGCCCGGAGCACGGCAATTATCTGGCAAGGGCCAGATTTCACAAAAACGCCGACGACAACTCCTGGACGGCCAACAAGCTGGTCTATCAGGCGGACGAGGGCATGTGCGACTTTTACAAGACCAAGGCCACCCAGGCCAGACGCCGGGGCCGGGGCCACACCGCCCGGAAAAACCGGCCTGCGAAATAAAGTTAATAATTATTAAGGGATTTCCCGGGGAAACTATGATAGAATATGCTCGACTAAGACAAAGAATCAGGAGGACATAAACATGAAAAAGATTTTGTCTTTGCTCTTCTGCCTTGCCCTTGTGTTTTCTCTCTGCGCCTGCGGCGAACAGATGCCGCCTCCCACTACGCCTGAGCCTGACGATGTGGCGGCCCCGGTTCTCCCCGTGCCCGAGGACAGTCCGGAACCGCTCCCCGTGGAAAGCGCAGAACCCGAAGTGAGTGAGGAACCCAGCGTACCTACCAGCACCGTTACCCTCTATAAGGGCGACGACAACGCGGAGTTTGTGGTCCCGGTGGAATGTGAGATCGCTGAGCAAAGCCCCCAGGCCATTGTGGATAAGCTTGTTGAACTGGGCGTTTTCGGCTCCGCCGTCACGGCCAACAGCTTCACCGTGGATAACAGCAATGTGATCCATCTGGACATGGGCCAGGATTTTGCCACCCAGATTTTCTCCAGTGGTACCGCCGGTGAGCACATCATGGTGGGAAGTCTGGTCAACAGCTTCATCAGCGTGTATGAGGCGGACGCCGTGCTCATTACCGTCGACGGCAAGCCCTTTGAAAGCGGCCACGCGATTTATGACTTTGCGCTGAGTTTCTTTGAAAACTGAAAATCGCAATAAAGAACCAGCCCCCGGCATGGGAGCTGGTTCTTTCATTTTTCCTGTTATGCTGTTTTGTCAACCCCTCCGTCATTTGCTATGCAAATGCCACCTCCCCCTCCAGGGGGAGGCTTGGGAGGTGCGCAGCACAAGGGCGGCGCGGGAGGCTCCCGGGCGGGGGCAAGCCCCGCCCCTACGGCCCGACCGGAACAGAACCGTAGGGGCGACCCTTGTGGTCGCCCGCGCAAAGGCGGCCCCTTGGGGGGAGAAAGTGAAGTGTGAAGAAGTAAAAACACCTTTTCTCTATTCACTTTTACTTCCGGCAAGCCCCCCCTACCGGCCTGCGGCCACCTCCCCCTCCTGGGGGAGGCTTGGGCGGTGCGCAGTCTACGATGACGCAATCCATATCGAAACATTGACATTTTTGTGGATATAGGTTAATATGAAATAAAGAAAATATATTCTGTATGGTTTTCGGACAGAAGCTTTTTATGTTAAAGATATTATCCTCTGTATGGGAAGAAATTTACAAGACCCTTGGAACGTTCCCGCCGGAGCAGGGCGGTATTCTGGGCGGGACGTTTGATACTGTCACAAAATTTTATTTTGATTCAGACGCTAAGAGGGATTCTGCACATTATTACCCCAGCGCAAAACAACTGAATGATGTACTGAAGGATTGGTATCAGGAAGGGACGCAATTTCTCGGCATCATTCACAGCCATCAGTTCGGAGATATGCGCCTGTCCCCACGGGATATTGACGTTGCCAGAGAAATCATCGGCAAAAACAGTTCGCTTTGTGAGCATTTGTTCTTTCCCATTATCTCATCCGAATTTGATTCAAAAGCTTTTTCCGGAACAGTATATCGCATTTCCCCGGATCGTGTCGATCAGGAAATGATATATATAATCAAGGACAAAAAGGGAGAAAAATAATCATGGAACAGAAAAAGCAGAATAAAACCATTGAACTTCCGGAAAATATGTGCTGCGGCCGTTTCCAGTGCAGCGATTGCGTATTCTTCGACAAAACCGAATACAACAAATACGGAGAATGCCTGTGCAGGATGACGCAGAAATATGTCCCGGCAGATGATTGGACTTGCGGGGATTTTGAGTGGAAAAAATAAGAAAACAATCTACAGCAAACGATGATCCCATAAAAAGCGGGCTTTGTCCGCTTTTTATGGGAATACTATTCTGTTCACAAACAAGCAAAGGAGAAAAGAGATGAATGCAGAAGAACTGCTCATGAATAATCTGAAATATGATTTTCCCCTCGTGAGCACCTATGACAACCGGTACGCCGAAACGGACGCCGGGACACTGGAGGCCTCCTGCGGGCTTGATCCCATCATCTGTTACGAGCTGGCCACCAGATATAGAGACGGCACCGGCGGCGTTCCCCGCTCCCCCGAGAAGGCACTGCATTATTACCAGAAGGTCCTTTGCTCCCAAAGAAACATCCGTGCCATGTACTGGGCCGGCTATTTATGCCTGACTTCCTTACCCGGCATGGAGCAGGACGGCCTGATTTATCTGAAAACCGCCGACAGTCTGGGCGACCGGGACGCCCCCTGGTTGCTGGGGCACGTCTATTATAAACTGAACGATATTGCCCCGAAAGACAATGAAAAGGCCTATGCCCTGTTCCTGCGGGCCAAAGAGCGGGGCACAGGGATCGATGTTGACCGACATCTGGGTCGGGTTGCCGAGGAGCTGGGCTGGATCGACCAGGCCCGAAAGCACTATACCGACGGTTTGAACAAAGGCGACAAGGTCTGCGCCAATTATCTGGGCTACATGTACCTTACCGGCGATGGCGTTGAGCAGAATCTGGACTATGCAAAGCGCTTCTTCCGCACAGCCCTTGAAGCGACGGAGGATACTCTTGACGGCTATGCCCAGAAGATGCTTGCGCTTATCGACATGGAAAACGGTTCGCCGAAGGAAAAATACGATGCCTTTGTCTATATGGAAAAGCACCCCCAGGAGGAGCTGTTCAAGCTGCCCATGGGGAAAGCCTGTATGTCCGGCATCCCGGGCTATCTGGAAAAGGACGAGGACAGGGCCATGCAATACCTCAAGGCGGTGCCGGATTCAGACCAGGGCGAAGCCTATTTCATTATGGCGTGGATTCTGCTGGGCCGCAATGATGAACAAAGCGACAGCTACATGCTCTCCTCTGCCCATCTGGGTTACGGACCGGCAATTTATGTGGTTTTGAACAGAGACAGTCTGATTCTCCAGCATTTGCGTGTATCCTCGGGTTTGCTGGTAAAATCCTACGACAGTAAATATGATAAAGCTTCCATCGACACCGTGTTCAAAGCCGCCGAGAGCGACCCTACCGCCATGTATGAGCTGGCTTCCCGCTACCGGCTGGGCGAAGGCATTGCGCAAAACCAGGATGAGGCTGCGAAATGGTACCGCGCGACACTGTGGAGACAGCGAAATGTCCGGGCCATGTTTTATCTTGCCCTTTATCTCGAAGAAGAGAAAGGCGACCCGGCCCTTGCAATGGAGTTCTGGAAGGAAGCATATTCTTACGGCAACGCGGATTCCGCCGTCAATCTGGGCATATTTTATGAATATGGGCCTGAAAGCGGCATTGCCGACCTGAAAACAGATTTAAACAAGGCGCTGCAGATGTTCCGCTTTGCCCAGAGTCACGGGCGTGATGACATGGATCTGAATATCGGCCGTGTCTACCAAAAAATGGGCGAGTATGACCTTGCCGAGAAGCATTTCCGCCGTGCGGTAAGCCTTGAGGGCAGTAATGCTTATGCTGTTTTCACTCTGGGCGAGTTCTATCTGGATAAAAACAATCCCAAATACAATGAAGCTGAGGCAGTCCGGCTGCTGACCCAGGCGGCAAACATGGGATCTGACGATGCCCGGGAAGTGCTGGAAGAGCTGGAGCAACTGGAAAATCAGCAGCAAAAAACGACGGCAACCGAAAAGATTCCGTCTGTGGAAGAGCTTCTCCGGGAAGAGGCGCAAATCGAAGCAAAGGGAATAAACAATGGTGCAGTGCTGATGGAATGCTTATCCATACTGTCTTTCGCCTTGAAGCACTACCCAGACCATCCCGAAGTTCTGCGGAGATGGATCCTTAATGCCAACATCAGAGCATACATGATAAAATTTACGGGAAAGACGGATAAAGAACGCCAGACGGCCTATTCCGCCTTCGTTGATATTTTGGGCAGGATCATCCACCTGGAAGAGGTGTGCGGGAAGCTGGACGCCCGGATGGTACAGGAAGGCTCTTTTACCTGTACCCATCTGGCAGAGTTGGCATTGGGTGTGGATCAGGACGAATACGCATGGACTCTGCTGGAGCATGCCGATCGGAGCCTGGTGCCCTTAGCCGCTGTAGTTGCCGTGATGGCCCTGTTCAAGAAAGACGAAGCGCTGGAGACGAACAGCTCCTTGAGCCCCCGTGATAAAAAGCGGATCCGACAGGGCTATTATCAGCAGCTGAAAAAGGAAGTGGACATCCTCAGCAAAACCGTTGAGAAAGCGGAAGGCTGGAACAGCCAGGAAGTGGAGAGAGCATCCGGCTGTATGGCTCTGGTCATGTGCTACAGGACAAAGGCCTATGAACCCTATATCCGCTGTAACCCACGGCTTGCGCAGAAATACAAGGAAAAATGCGCCGCGCTGAATCCGGAAATGGCAAAAGGATTATAACACTTTATACGACAAAGCCTCCCCTCGGGGAGGCTTTAGTCGCAGACAAAGCTATCGGCGGTGTATAGATTTGCAAGGAGTCGAACTTTGTCGACGTTTTGAGGCTCCCCTGAAAGGGGAGCTGTCACGGCATAGCCGTGACTGAGGGGTCTGCCGAAGCTACCACCGCAAATAAAAAAAGATTTTACTGCGGTTTTAACCCTTTCGTCATTTGCTTCGCAAATGCCACCTCCCCTTTCAGGGGAGGCTTGAAGCTGTGCTTTTAATTCATCCGGAATACGCCGCCGGAGACGCCCTCGCACTGGACGGTATTTGCCCGCACGTCGCCGCCGACGCTGTCGCAGGTCACGTTGGACCCGGCGCTGACGCTTCCTTCCACACCATCACAGGTGACGCTGCCCCCGGCGGACACATTGCCGCCCACCGTGTCGCAGGTGACGCCGCCGCCGGCTGTCACATCGCCGGAGACGCATTCGCAGTTCACACTGCCCCCGGCAGTCACACCCTTGCCAACTTCACCGCAGTCCACGCTGCCGCCGGCTTTGATGTCGCCCTGCACGTCCCCCTCACAGGTGACGGAAAAATCGCTGCAAATGTTGATGGCCGGGCCTTCATAGAAAAACTCAATGCGCTTTTTCTGGTGGCCGTCCACGTTTCCGCTGCCGATGTAGTTGTGTCCGCGAAACAGCACCGCGTACAGGGCGTCGTCGTCGGGCCAGGGGTAGTCCGGGGCGCTCTGCCTGGGCTCCTCCTGTACCACCGCCAGCGCCACTGTCTCCCTGCCGAAGAGAGAATCAATGCTGACGCTGAAAAGATCCGCGATCAACGGCAGGGTGGAGATGTCCGGGCAGGACACGCCGTTTTCCCATTTGCTCACCGCCTGGTAGGATATGCCCAGGGCGTTTGCCAGCTGCTCCTGGGTCATTCCCGCCTCTTTTCGCAGGCGCATAATATTTGTTCCCAGTGTTTCGTTCATTGGGGTCCCTCCTTTTCGTTTCTGTGCCAAATTGTAGCGAAACCCATGAAAAAAGCCTATAACTTATTCGTTGAAACCACAAAAAAGTTAACTCAACCATAGGTTGAGTTAACTTTTTTACATGTTTTCGTCCTGAAAATAGCGTCTGGCGGTCTCCGCGTCCCGCTTGATCTGGGCGGAGAGGGCCTCGAAGGAATCAAACTTTTGCTCACCGCGGATGAAATCATAAAATTCCACCCTGGCCTGACGGCCGTAGAGGTTGCCCTCGTAGTCCAGCAGGTGGCTCTCCACGCTGACCCGGTTCTCTTCACTGACCGTGGGGCGGACGCCCACATTGGTCACAGAAACATAGCTCTTGCCGTTTTCCAGGCAGACCTTGGTGGCATAGACGCCGTAACGGGGCACCAGCACCCCGTCAGGGAAATACATATTGATGGTGGGCGTGCCCATTTTGGTGCCCAGATGGTAACCGGAATGGACCGTGTCCGCCAGCATGTGGGGGTGACCCAGATAGCGGTTGGCCTCCTTCACATTGCCGGCGCTGATCAGCTCCCGGATATAGGTGGAGCTGACCACCCTGCCGTCCATGGTGACGGCGGGAATGACGTCGCAGCCGATGCCGCGCTGTGCGCAGTACTCCGTCAGGCGCTGGGGATTGCCCTGGCCCTTATAGCCAAAGGTAAAATCGTGGCCCACCACAACCCAGGCCACGTTCAGCTCCGCGATGATGGAGTCCACAAACTCCTGCCAGGGCATACACATCACATGGCGGTTGAAGTGAATAAAGACCACATTGTCTATTCCAAAGCAGCGGCGGATGATGTCCTCCCGGCCGATGGCGCTGTTGATCAGGGGCACTTCCTTGCCGAACACCAGGTTGTCCGGGTGCACGTCAAAGCTCAGCACGGAGGGCATGGCCCCGATCTGGGCTGCCCGCTCCTTTGTCTTGTTGAGAAGGGCGGCGTGACCCACATGCACGCCGTCAAAGAAGCCCAAGGCTATGGCTCTTTTACACTCTGCCATGTTTCTCTATACCTCGAAAAAACTTTTTATGGTTTTCAGCTCGCCGCCAGAGACCTGGCCCAGCAGCAGAAATTCTCCGCTTTCGGAATAGACCCGGACTTTCCCCTCCCGGGCCCCGCATTTTATGCTGTTGCCGCAGCGAAGCCTTTGCTCCGCCTTCGCGGAGGCCGTCAGCGCCGGGTATTCCCGGAAAAGGCTGTCTACGGGGATAAGCATGCTCTGCGTCCGGCCCTCATCTGCCGCCTGCTGGATCTGCCCGATGGTATGGGCATGGTCCACCGTAAATTCCCCGGCCTGGACCCGGCGCAGGGAACTCATGCAGCCGCCGCAGCCCAGCCTTTCGCCAATGTCATGGCACAGGGTGCGGATATAGGTGCCCTTGGAGCAGCACACGTCCAGCTGCCAGTCCTCCCCTTCCCGGCCCAGCAGCGTCAGGGCGGAAACGGTGATCTGCCTGGGCTTGCGCTCCACTTCCCCGCCCCGGCGGGCGATGTCATAGAGCTTCTGCCCCTTGACCTTGATGGCGGAATACATGGGCGGGATCTGGCTGATCTCACCCTTGAACTCTTCCAGGACAACCAGCAGCTCTTCCCGGCTGACAGGGGCTTGGCTGCTTTTCAGCACCCGGCCCGTGATGTCCTGGGTATCGGTGCTTAAGCCTAAGCGAAGCCCAGCCAGGTAGCGCTTGGCGTGGCTCTCAGCAAACTCCACGGCCCGGGTGGCCCGGCCCACGAACACCACCAGAAGCCCGGTGGCCATAGGGTCCAGGGTGCCGGAGTGGCCGATGCGCCGCTCGTGGAGAACGCCCTTCAGCTTTGCCACCACGTCGTTGCTGGTCCAGTCCTGCTCTTTGTCCACAAGGAGGATGCCGTTCATTTCCAGACCTCATCCACCACGGCCAGCAGCATCCTTTTGGCCTTTTCCGGCGGGCAGGAGATGGTGCAGCCGGCGGCCATGGCGTGTCCGCCGCCGCCGAAAACGGCGCAGATGTCGCTGCTGCTGACCTCGGGCATGGAGCGGACGGAGATTTTGCTGCTGCCGTCCTCCTGCTCCCGGATGGTGATGCTCACCACGCTGCCCTCGGCCTTGCCGGGGAGACCGGCCAGATCGTCGCAGTCGTCCTCGGTGGCCCCGGCCTGGGCCATCATCTGCCGGGTGACGGTGGCAACGGTGACCTTGCCCTCCCGGTGAAAGCTCATTCCGGAGTAGATCATGCCCTCCAGCTTCATGCGGGCGGGCGAAATTTTGCGGAAGAATTTCAGGTTGACCTCGGCATTGTTGGCCCCCCGCTTTAAAAGCTCCGCCGCCGCCTCAAGGGTGCGGGCGTTGGTGTTGGAATACTGGAAGCAGCCGGTGTCGGTGGACACGGCGATATACAGCAAAGTGGCCTCGTTTCTCTCCACGCCGCCGCAGAGGGCCTTGATCAGCTCCAGCACGATCTCCCCGCAGGAGGAGCGGTCGGCCCGGATCAGCTCCTTGGGCGCGTAATGGGAATTGGTGGGGTGGTGGTCAATGCAGAGATTGACCGCTGCGTCAAAGCCCCGGGCAAACATCTTCTCCGTGGCCACATCCACGGAAACGATATAGGCGGGGCTGAAGTCTGCCGGGGCAAAATACGACTTTACATAGGGCAGGAGCTTTTCGATGACGGCGTCGTTGGGATAGAGCCAGGCGGTCTTCCCCTTCCGGCGCAGGGCGCTGCACAGGGCGGCGGCGCTGCCCATGGTGTCCCCGTCCGGGTTTTTGTGGGTGACAAGAAGGATATTATCCCGCTCCGAAAGGAGCCTGGCACATTCCTTAAAGTTCATTGTTCTCTTCCTCGTCGTGTTTGATGTCAAGAGAGCTGATGACCTGGCTGATATGGGCGCCGTATTCGATGCTGTGGTCGATCTCGAACACCAGCTCAGGGGTGTAGCGCAGCTTCATGGTATTGCCCAGCTCCCGCCGGAGCCAGCCGGAGGCAGATTTCAGCCCTTTTTTGAACTCTTTCTCGTCCTTCATGCCCATAACGGAGAGCCAGACCTTGGAATAGCGCAGATCCCCGGTGGTCTCCACGCGGGTGACGCTGATCATGCCCTGCTGCACTCTGGGGTCCTTGATCTCCCGCAGGAGCTTGGACAGGACGATCTGAATATCGTCGTTGGTTCTTGCAAGCTTGTTGGATGCCATATTGAATCTCCTATTAGTATAAACGGGCGCTTTGTGTTAAAGCGCCCGTCCGTAATGTTATCTGTCTATCTGCTCCATGACGAAGCACTCAATAATATCGCCGGGCTTGATGTCGTTGAATTTCTCCACCTGCATACCGCACTCGTAGCCGCTGGCGACTTCCTTCACGTCGTCCTTGAAGCGGCGGAGGGAGGCCAGGCTGCCCTCGTGGATAACGATATTGTCCCGCAGGACGCGGACGTCGCAGCCGCGCTGGATCTTGCCGTCGGTGCAGTAGCAGCCGCAGACGGTGCCCACCTTGGAGACCTTGTAGGTCTCGCGCACTTCGGCGTGGCCGATAACGACCTCCTTGAACTGAGGCGCCAGCATACCCTTCATGGCGGCTTCGATCTCGTTGATGCAGTCGTAAATGACGCGGTACATGCGCATATCCACCTTGGAGCGGGCGGCGCTGTCTCTGGCGGCGTTGTCCGGGCGGACGTTGAAGCCCACGATGATGGCGCCGGAGGTGGCGGCCAGCATCACGTCGGACTCGTTGATGGCGCCCACGGCGCTGTGGATGACCTTGACCCGGACCTCGTCGTTGGAGATCTTCTCCAGAGAGGTCTTGACCGCCTCGGCAGAGCCCTGCACGTCGGCCTTGACAATGATGTTCAGGGTCTTCATCTCGCCGGCCTGGATCTGGCTGAACAGATCCTCCAGGCTGACCTTCTTGGTGCCGCCCATGGCGTTGTTGGCCATCTGGACGCGGCGTTCCTCGGCCAGCTCTCTGGCCATGCGCTCGTCTGCCACGGCGTTGAAGGTGTCGCCGGCGCTGGGGACCTCGGACATGCCGGAGATCTCCACAGGGGTGGAGGGGCCGGCCTCGGTGACCCGCTGGCCCTTGTCGTTGATCATGGTGCGGACACGGCCCACGGCGGTGCCGGCGATGATGATATCGCCCAGCTTCAGGGTGCCGTTTTGCACCAGGACGGTCATAATGGGGCCGCGGCCCTTGTCAAGCCGGGCTTCGATGACGGCGCCCCTGGCGGCCCGGTTGGGATTGGCTTTCAGCTCCTGCACCTCGGCCAGGATGACCAGGTTTTCCAGCAGGTTGTCGATGCCCATGCCGGTCTTGGCGGAGATGGGGCAGATGATCGTGTCGCCGCCCCACTCTTCGGAGACCAGGTCGTACTCCGTCAGCTGCTGCTTGATGCGCTCGGGATTGGCGCCCACGGTGTCCATCTTGTTGATGGCCACCACCACGGGGATGCCCGCTGCCTTGGCGTGGTTGATGCTCTCCACGGTCTGGGGCATGATGCCGTCGTCCGCGGCTACCACCAGAATGGCGATATCCGTCACCATGGCGCCTCTGGCGCGCATGGAGGTAAAGGCCTCGTGACCCGGGGTGTCCAGGAAGGTGATGGGGCTGCCGTTGATCTCCACGGTGTAAGCGCCGATGTGCTGGGTGATGCCGCCGGCCTCGCCGGAGACCACGTTGGCGTGGCGGATATAGTCCAAAAGTGAGGTCTTGCCGTGGTCAACATGGCCCATGACCACCACGACGGGGGCTCTGGGAACCAGATCTTCGGGCCTATCCTCATGGTCGTCGATGAGCTTTTCCTCAACGGTGACGATGACTTCCTTCTCCACCTTGCAGCCCAGCTCCATGGCCACCAGAGCAGCGGTGTCATAGTCGATAACCTCGGACACAGAGGCGAAAACGCCCAGTTTAAAGAGCTGCTTGATGACCTCGGAAGCGGTCTTTTTCATGCGGGAGGCCAGCTCGCCCACGCTGATCTCGTCGGGGATCTGGACCTTGAGCTGCTGCTTCTTGGCGATCTCCAGCTGGAGCTTCTGCATCTTGTCCCGCTCTTCCTGACGGCGCTTGGCGGAGGCTGCCTGGGAGTTCTGGCGCTGCTTGTTCTTGTTGCCGATCTTCTCTTTGGTGCCGCCCCGGCCCATATTGCGGCCGCCGGTCTTGGCGCCGGCCATGTCCTCAAACTTCTCGTTATACTTCTCGATATTCACGGCTACGCCGCCGCGGGTGTCCACCACCCGCTTTTCCGCCACCTGGCGGGGGGTATGGGGTTTATCCTTCTTCTCCGCCTTGGGCTGCTCCTGGGGAGCGGCCGGGCGGGGAGCCTGCTGGCTCTGCTGACCCTTCTGGCGGTTATCCTGCTTTTCCGGGGCCTTATCCTGCCGGCCCTGCTGGGCGGGGGCGTTGTTTCTCTGGTTCTGGCTCTGATTCTGATTCTGGTTCTGGGGCTGGGGCTTGTGGGGGGCTTCAGTCTTGGGCTTCACGTTAAAGACCTCCTCAAGGCTTGCCACCTGGTTGTGCTGGGTCATGTACTCAAAGATCACGTCCAGCTCATTGTTCTCCAGCACCTGCATATGGTTCTTAGGAGGCGCAATATAGTCGGTCAGGATCTGGCTGATGACCTTGGAGGTCACATTAAAATCCTTTGCCACCTCGTGCACTCTGTACTTAATCATACTCATATATTAGTCCTCCTTTTTCCTGTCCTCTTGTTTTTCTCATGGGCCTTTGCTTCCTTTTTGCGGCGTTCCGCCCTGGAAAAACGCTGCTCTACCTGGGCCGCGGCTTCCTCATATTCCCCCGGCGACAGCGCCACAAGGAGCTTCATCAGGGCGTTGGCAAAGCCGATATCCGTCACCGCCGCCATGGAGCAGCCGCTCACCCCCACATGGGCGGAAATCTCCGTCTTGGTGAAGGGCAGGATCAGGCCGATGGCATTGCGGCCGAAGAGAAAGCCCTCTGCCCTGCCGCGGGCGTTGTCGGACGCGTCGCTTGCCAGAAGGAGGAGCTTTGCCTTGCCGCCTCTCACCGCAGCGCCGGCGTTGGTCTCGCCCACCTGCAGGGCGTTGGCCCTTCGCATCAGGCCAAGGAGATTCAGCGTTTTTTCTCTCATTGGCCGCCCTCCATCTGCTCATTTAATGTATCGTAGATCTCAGGGGGGATCTGGGTGGAAAAGGCCCGCTCCAGCGCCTTGGACTTGATGGCTTTTTTCAGGCACTGGGGGTCGTGGCAGATATACGCGCCCCGGCCGGAGGCCTTGCCCTTGAAGTCCAGACTGATCTGGCCCTCGGGGGAGCGGACCACACGGATCAGCTCCTTTTTGGGTTTTGCTTCACGGCAGCCGAGACACTGCCGCATGGGGATTTTCTTCTGCATTCCGCTGCCGCCTTTCTTTGGATTCAGGCCTCAGATTCGGGCTTGATGTCGATCTTATAGCCGGTGAGCTTGGCTGCCAGTCTGGCGTTCTGGCCCTCCTTGCCGATGGCGAGGGACAGCTGACCGTCAGGCACGATGACGCGGCAGCTCTTTCCGTCCTCCAGCATGGTGACGCTGACAACCTCGGAGGGAGAGAGGGAGGCCGCAATGTATTCCTCGGGGGATTCGCTGTATTTGACGATGTCGATCTTCTCGCCGCCCAGCTCATTGACAATGCTGGCTACGCGGCCGCCCTTGGGGCCGACGCAGGCGCCGATGGGGTCCACGTCCGGGTCGCTGGACCAGACGGCCATCTTGGTGCGGCTGCCCGCCTCGCGGGCGATGGACTTGATCTCCACGGTGCCGTCGAAGATTTCGGGCACTTCCAGCTCGAACAGGCGCTTGACCAGACCGGGATGGGTGCGGCTGATGAGCACCTGGGGTCCGCGGGTGGAATTTCTGACCTCCACCACGTAGACCTTGATCCTGTCGCCCTCTTTGAGAGCTTCGGTCTTGATGCGCTCGTTGGGGGCCAGCATGGCCTCGGTAAACTCGCTGTTGGAGGAGATGCGGATGGAGACGCTGCCGTTTCTGGGCTCGATATGGGAGACCACGCCGGTGAGGATCTCGTGCTCCTTGGAGGTGAACTCCTCATAGATGATGCCCCGCTCCGCCTCGCGGATGCCCTGGATGATGACCTGCTTTGCCGCCTGGGCAGCGATACGGCCAAACTTCTTGGTCTCCACGGGGACGCCGATCACGTCGCCCAGCTTGGCCCGGCGGCTGATCTTCTTGGCGGCTTCCAGGTTGATCTCCATGTTGGGGTCTTCCACCTGCTCCACCACGGTCTTTTTCACGCTCATCTCGATGCGCTTTTTATCTTCATCCAGGAGGATCTCCACGTTGTCGCCGCAGTCCGGATTGTCCCGGCGGAAGGCGGCCAGCATGGCCTGGTTGATCTTGTCGTACATGTAGCTTCTGGGAATACCCTTTTCTTTTTCGATATCCTCTACAGCTTCAAAAAATTCTGCGTTCATTTCATTAACCCCTTTTATATCGTTACGTGCAGTCTGACCTGCGCTGTCTGTGCTTTTTCAAAAGTCATGGTCTCTTTGCCAACGGTGACGGTCACTTTCCCCTGGTCATAGCCGGAAAGCGTACCCACAAAGGCCTTGCTGCCCTTTACCGGCTGGTAGAGCTTAACTTCCACCTGGCTGCCCATGAACTGTTCAAAATCGGAGGGGCGCTTCAGCTCCCGCTCCGCTCCGGCGGAGCCCACCTCAAACACATAGCTGTCGGGGATAGGGTCCTCCTCGTCCAGGATGGGGTCCAGACGGCGGCTGATGCGCTCGCAGTCGTCAATGGAGACGCCGCCTTCTTTATCGATAAATACCCGGAGATACCAGGAACCGGCCTCACGCACATATTCCACGTCCCAGAGGGAGCAGCCCTCCTCCTCGACGATGGGTCTGGCCAGGACCGTTACCTTGTCGGTGATCTTACTCATGCTTCACTCACTTCCCGATCGTTATGGGTTTATGTTCGTAAAAAAGAGTGGGCGTTTGCCCACTCCATTGAGAAAAATAAACCTTACTCTGTGATAATACCACTATATCGCGTACATTGCAAGCATTTTTTATCAAAATACAGAAAACATCTTGTGTTCAGAACGTAAACTCAGGGTGGTAATGGGCGTAAAACTCTTCATAGCAGAGGTCGTGCTCCATGATGAAGGTGGCCGCCTCCTTGCCCACAAAGCGGTAGTGCCAGGGCTCGTCCCAGCCGGTGAGCAGCAGCTTCTTGGTTGGGTAGCGCTTGATGAAGCCGTACTCCGCGCAGTGCTCGTCCAGCCAGGCGTAAAACTCCTGATTCATGTTCTCATAGACCCAGCTGGAATACTGCCGGTCCATCAGGTCCACGGCCAGACCCAGCTGATGCTCGCTGCTGCCGGGGAAGGCGGTGATGGTTCTGGCCTCCTCCACGGCAAGCTGATAGTCCGGGTCCATATAGTCGTCAATTCCCATACCGGCGGCGATCTGACTGGCCTTGCTGTTGAACAGATAGTTCTGATGGCCGTAGGTGCGGTAGGCCCCCGCCACATAGATGGTAAAGCCCGCCTCCCTGGCCGCGTCCATCAGCGCTTCCAGATAGGGCAGCGCCACGGAGGAAATACTCAGCCGGTATCCGGGGATCTCAGCCAGATCCTCCGGGATAAAGGCCGAGGACAGAAGGAAGTTTGTCTCGTCTCTTACCATGCGGTATTGGTTGGAGGGGTCTTCAAAGTCGACCTCCGGCCAGTCCAGCAGATCCTCCGCTGTAGGCTCGGCTTCGGCGTTGGGATCTTCAAAGGTCACCGTATCGCTGGTGACATAGGCTCCCTGGGCCCCGCCCATAATGACGCTGGAGGTGTTCTCCAGCCGGGCGTCAATGATCGTAAAAAGCACGAGGCACAAGGCTGCCATGCCAAACAGCCAGAACAATTTTCTCCGTTTCAACCCCCGCACCTGCCTTTCGCGCAAATCTTAATGGATAGCATTATACCACCATTTCCGCGCTAATTCAAGCATGATCGGGCTGCGTCCGCCCCACGCAGGCTCCGCAATGGCTGATTTTCCGCAAAAGTTACGAATAATTTACAAATTGTTCTTGCCTTCCAGGTACTCGATGGCCATTTTATAGCCCTCGAAGCCAAAGCCCGCGTAGGTCTTTTCACAGGCCATGCCCGCGTAGGAGATGTGGCGGAAGCTCTCCCGCGCATTTACATCGGACAGGTGCACCTCCACCGCCGGGATGCACACCGCCTTCAGCGCGTCCAGAATGGCCACGCTGGTGTGGGTGTAGGCGGCGGGGTTGATGACGATGCCGTCCGTATTGCCGTAGGCCGCCTGAATTTTATCCACAATGTCACCCTCGTGGTTGGACTGGAAAACCTCGCAGGCGATCCCCTTCTGGGCGCAGATTTGGTTTACATAACTCACAAGGTCCTGATAGGTCTGGCGGCCATAGATGTCCGGTTCCCGGATGCCCAGCATGTTCAGGTTGGGGCCGTTGATCACAAGAAGCTTCATCTCACATCGCCTCCATGATCTGTTTCAGGGTGTCCTGCAGGCTGCCGTTATTGTCGGCGATGCAGTCTGCGGCGGCGCGGTACAGCGGCTCGCGGACCTTGAACATCTCCGTCAGGGAATTGGCCTGGGACAGGGGGCGGCCCTCTTTGGGAAGCAGGGAGAGATCTCTCAGCAGCCACACGATCAGAGAGTTCTGGCGCATGGGGTCCAGGTTTTCCCGCCGGGTGACCACGCCGCCGCCGGTGGCGATGACCAGACCGCTCTCCTTGGAAACCTCGCACAGGGCCTGATGCTCGATCTGCCGGAAGCCCTCCTCCCCGTCCTTTAAGAAAATCTCGGGGATGGAGCAGCCTGCCATTTCCACAATGCGCTCATCCACATCCACAAGCTTTCTGCCCAAGCTTTCCGCCAGGGCCGCGCCCACGGTGGATTTGCCGCTGCCGGGCATACCGATGAGCATGATGTTCCGGGTATTGCGCTCCATCTCGGCCTTGATGGTGTACACCTTTTCATCGTCGATAGGCTCACCGGTAAAACGCTCGCAGGCGGCCTTGGCCTGAGCCACCAGCATACCCAGGCCGTTGGCGCAGGGGATGCCCCGCTTCTCTGCCTCCAGCAGCAGCTGGGTCCTGGCCGGGTTATATACCACGTCAAACACGCCCTCCAGGGCGGTAAAGCTGTCCAGATCCACCGGGCTTACGCCGGTTTTGGGGTACATGCCCACGGGGGTGGCGTTGACCAGAATCTTCGCATCACTGTGGCGGGCGATGTTCTCATAATTGTCCTCTCCGCTGCGGGAGATGACCACCACCTGCGCCGCGCCCAGGTCCCGCAATGCGGCCTGAACGGTGACGGAGGCGCCGCCGGTGCCCAGCACCACGGCCTTTTTTTCCTTTACGTCGGCCCCAGCGTTTTTCAGCAGCCACATAAAGCCGTCATAGTCGGTGTTGTGGCCCAGCAGGGTGCCGTCCGGGCGCTTCACAATGGTGTTGACGCTGCCGATGCTTTTTGCGGCCTCCGACAGCTCGTCGCAGTAAGGGATGACCGTCTTTTTATAGGGGATGGTCACATTCAGCCCGTCATATTCCTTTTTTTCCAGGAACGGCCCTACCTGCTCAGGGCTCAGCTCATAGAGCTTATATTCATAATCGGCCAGCTTGCCGTGGATGGCGGGCGAGAAGCTGTGGCCCAGCTTTTCGCCGATCAGCCCGCAGCGTTTTTTATCGCTCATATTAACAGATCACCTCGTTGTATGTGCCCAGATAGCGGAACTCCTCGCTCTCCGACTCCAAATCCAGAAACAGCTTTTCCATCTCCGGGGCGTAAACGGAGGACTCGATATCAAAATAGAACATGAACTCAAACTCCCGGCCCGGCAGGGGGCGGCTCTCCAGCTTGCGCAGGTTGATGCCCAGGGCGTAGAACTTGGACAGCACGTTATACAGTGAGCCGGGCTTGTGGGAGATGATCATCATAAAGGAAGTGCGGTCGGCTCCCGGGTAGATTTCCGGCTTTTTGGAGATGCAGATGAAGCGGGTGTAGTTGTTGTCCTGGTCCTGCACATTGGCCTGTAAGGTCTGGAGCCCGTAATGCTCCGCGCAGAAGCGGGAGGACAGGGCGGCCACGCCCGGGTCCTCGGACTCCGCCACCATTTTGGCGGCCACGGCGGTATTCTCCACCACCGTGACTTTCACGCCCTTCATGCCGGCCAGAAAGGCCGCGCACTGGTTGATGGCCTGCTCGTGGGAGAAGATCTCCTTCACGTCGGAAAGCATTGTGCCGTACTTTGCCAGCAGATTGTGGCTGACCTTCAGCCGGGCGGAGCGGACGATGGAGAAGTTGTGCCGGAGCATCAGATCGTAAATGGTGTTGACCGATCCGGCAGTGCTGTTTTCGATGGGCAGGATGCCGTACTGGCACATGCCGCTCTCCACCGCCTTGAACACGTTGTCAAAGCTCTTGAAATACATGATGCTGGGGGATTTGAAGATGCTGTCGCAGGCGATCTGGGAATAAGCCCCCTCAATGCCCTGGCAGGCCACTCTGGCCCGCTGGGGGAAGAGCTGGGGCGTGTTTTCCAGCGCGTCCTTCACGCTCTCATAGACCTGGGACTTCTTTCCGGCGCGCACATTCTGGTAAGAGCGGCTGGCGGCCATGATGGTGCGGAAAAGGGACTCGGTATAGTCGGCAAACTCCTCCCCCGCCTCTTCTGCCACCCGGGCCAGCAGCGCCCGCTCCCGGCCCGGGGCCAGGGTGGGCATGTCGTGCTCCTTTTTAAACATGGCGATTTTCTCCGCCACCTGCATACGCTCCTTGAAAAGAGCGATGATTTTGTCGTCGATCTGGTCGATCTGGCCTCTCAGCTGTTCAAGTTCGTTGTTCATGTTGATCTTCTCCCATCAATTTTCCAATAATGCGTCCAGCAGGGCAATGGCCGTTACCGCCTCCACCACGGGCACCGCCCGGTGGACGATACAGGGGTCATGCCTGCCCACAACGCGAAGCTCCGTCCCCTCCAGGGTGGAAAGCCTGACGCTCTGCTGGGGCTTTGTAATGGAGGGCGTGGGCTTGAAAGCGGTTTTGAACAGCAGGGGCATACCGGTACTGATGCCGCCCAATATCCCCCCCGCGTTGTTGCTCAAGGTCTGTATTTTTCCGTCTTTCACGGTGTAGGGGTCGTTATTTTCCGAGCCTTTCATTTCGGCGGCTCCGAAGCCGGCGCCGAATTCTATGCCCTTTACCGCCGGGATGCCGAAGATGGCGGAGGCGATCTTCCCGTCCAGCCCGCCGAAGAGGGGGCCGCCGATCCCCACGGGAAGGCCGGTGACGATACACTCCACCGTGCCGCCCACAGAGTCGCCCTCGGCAGAGGCGGCCAGGATCAGCGTACGCATCTCCTCCCCTTTTTCCGCCGACAGCGTGGGGAAATCCGCCGCTCTCAGCCCCGCAAGGCTCTCCCGGGAGATGCCCATAGGGTCAAAGCCCTCGTCCTGCACATCGCCCACGGAAGAAATATGGGCGGCGATCTCAATGCCCTTACGGGCCAAAATCTGCAGGCAGATGCCGCCTGCGACGCACAGGGGCGCTGTCAGCCTGCCGGAGAAATGTCCGCCGCCGCGCACGTCCTGAAAGCCGCCGTATTTCACCTGGGCCGGGTAGTCCGCGTGGGCGGGCCGGGGCGTCTCCTTCAGAAATTCATAGTCTCTGGAGCGGGTGTTGGTGTTTTCGATGATGGCCGCCAGAGGCGCGCCGCAGGTGACGTCCTCCACCAGCCCGCAGAGGATCTTCACCTCGTCGGCCTCCCGCCGGGGCGTGGAAACCTTGCTTCTGCCGGGGGCCCTGCGCTGCATAAAGCGCCCAAGCTCCTCCCGGTCCACCCGCTCTCCGGCGGGCAGCCCGTCAATGCAGACGCCGATGGCCTCCGCGTGGGACTGGCCAAAGACGGATATTTTGATTTTATTCCCCCAGGTCGAGGACATCAAAGTCACCTCCCAGTGCTCTGTATACCTGCCAGAAATCCGGGTAGGACTTCCGGACACATTCCGCGCCCTGCAAAACCGTCTCTCCGCCCTTTGCGCGGGTGGCGGCCACGGCGCACATCATGGCGATACGGTGGTCGTTGCAGCAGTCGATAATTGCGCCGCCCTTCAGGCTGCCGGCCCCGTGGATCAACAGCTCCTCCGGAAACTCCTCCACCCTGGCGCCCATGGCGTTCAGGGCGGCGGTGACGGCGGAGAGCCGGTCGCTCTCCTTGATGCGGAGCCGGGCCGCGCCGGTGATGCGGCAGTCCCCTCTCCGCAGGGCGGCCATGGCGGCCAGAGGCGGCACCAGATCCGGGCACTGGGACACGTCGATCTCCCGGTCCCCCTCATGGCCCAAAAGTTCCGCAAATTCCGCGATCCGCCTGTCGCCCTGGAGGGACTGTTCATCCATGCCGCAGATCGTCAGATCGCTGCCCAGGTTCTTGGCGGCGTACCAGAAGCCCGCCTGAGACCAGTCCGCCTCCACGGCCACGTCCATGGGACGGTAGCGCTGGCCCTGAACGGCGTAGCCGCCGCCGGGCAGCTCTTCCACGCTGAGCCCGGCCAGTTTCTGGGCCTGTATGGTCATGCGGATATAGTCCTCCGATTCCAGCGCCGTGGTGGGGATGATCCTCGACTGCCCTTCCAGAAGAGGCAGGGCATACAGCAGACCCGTGAAAAACTGGCTGGACACGTTGCCGGCCATCCGGTACTCCCCCGCCCTCAGCCGGCCTTCCACCAGGAGCGTATCGTCCTTTTGTTCGTATTTTATGCCCATCTGGTCAAAGAGATCAAAATAGGGCTTTTGGGGCCGCTGCATCAGCCTGCCCCGGCCCGTAAACTCCGCGCCTCCCGCCACCGCCAGAGCGATGGGGATCAGAAAACGCAGGGTGGAGCCGGACTCGCAGCAGTCCAAATGGGGCAGAGCCCCAGTGTATTCCCGGCCACCGATGCCGTCCACGGCGATGACGCCGCTTTCCTGCTCCGTCCAGCTCGCGCCTAGAGCGGAAACACAGCCCAGCGTGGCCCGTATATCCTGGGAAAAGGCCAGGTTTCTGATGATGCTCCTGCCCTCAGCCAGGGCGGCGCAGAGGATGAGCCTGTGAGCCTGACTTTTGCTGGGCGGCGGCGTCACCGCCCCGTACAGGGGCACAGGTCTGATTCGGATATCCATAGTCTATCTCTTTCCCAGGGCGATCAGCTCGCCCAGTTCATTGAATGCGGTTTTTTTCAGCCGGCAGACGCCGAAGGTCTCCGGCAGCACCAGGGTGATGGTCCCGCCGCTGCGCTTTTTGTCCGCCATGGCGGCCTCCAGAAGCGCCTCCGCCGGGTATTCGCAGTCTTGGGGCAGGCCGAATTTTTTCAGCAGCAGCTCCGCTTTTTCCAGGCACTCTTCGTCGCATATGCCCTTTTTCCGGCAGGCCCGGACCATCATGGCCATGCCCACCGCCACGGCCATGCCGTGATACCAGCTGAAATCGCTGCATTTTTCAATGGCGTGGCCGATGGTGTGGCCGAAGTTCAACAGCTGCCGCGCGCCCAGGTCAAACTCGTCCGCCGTCACCACGTCCCGCTTGATCTTCACACACTCGGCAATGATCTCTTCGATCTGTTCCTCCGGCTTATTCTGAAGAAGAAGCTCCTGCAGCGCTCCTTTATGGATAAAAGCGTATTTGACCACTTCCGCCCAGCCCTCGGTATAGACCTCCGGGGGCAGGGTGTTCAGGCAGTCGGTGTCGCAGAGCACCAGCCTGGGCTGGGAGAAAACGCCCATCTGGTTTTTTCCCGCCGGAAGGTTCACGGCGGTTTTGCCGCCCACGGAGGAGTCCACTGCCGCAAGCAGGGTGGTGGGAAGCTGGATGCAGGCGATGCCCCGCTGATACAGGGCCGCCGCCAGTCCCGCCATGTCCCCGGTGACGCCGCCGCCCAGCGCGAACACTGCGTCTGACCGAGTCAGCTGATGCTCCGCCATGAAGTTCAAAATGTCGATGAGGGTGTCCGCCGTTTTGGACTTTTCCCCGGCGGGGTACACAAAGCAGCAGACTGAAAAGCCCGCTTTTTCCAGGCTCTCCCGGACAGTCTCCCCGTAAAGAGGGAAAACGTTGCTGCCGGAGACGATCAGGGCGTTCCTGCCCTTGACCAGCTCCGCCGCAAGCTCCCCGGTGCGCCCCAGCAGGCCGCCGCCCACAAGCACCTGATAGGGATTTGCTGTGTTGATCTCTATGCTTTTCATGGGGCGTCCACCTTTTCCTTGCAGATCCGGCCCTCGGCCAGAAGGCTGCGCAGCCGGTCCGCGTCGTCATCGGCCATGGCGTCCCGGTACTCCTGTAAATACCCGATCACCAGGTCCAGCTCCTCCATCAAATAGTCCTTGTTTTCCAGGAAAAGCTCCGTCCACATGTTCTCATTGAGCCAGGCCACCCGGGTCAAATCCCGGTAGCTGCCGGCGGAATAGCCCTTGTGCTCCTGGGCTCTGGGGCTTTTTACATAGGCGTTGGAGAGGATGTGGCACATCTGGGAGGTGTAGGCGATCATGGCGTCGTGGTGCTCGGCGGTGGTGACGGTCACATGGGCAAAGCCCGCCGGGGTCAGGATCTTCTTGATCCGCTCCAGCAGCAGGATATCGTCCGCCTCCGGTGGGACGATAATCATGGACGCGCCCTCAAACATGTCCGCCCGGCTCTTGGCATAGCCGGAAAACTGGGTTCCGGCCATGGGGTGGCCACCCACGAAGGTGAAGCCGTACTGCTCCGCCAGGGCAAAGCCGGCCCTGCACACCAGCCGCTTTGTGCCGCAGCAGTCGATCACCAGGGCGTTTTTGGGGATGACCGGGGCGTTTTCTTCCAGAAATTCAATGGCTTTCTGGGGGTACAGGCAGAGGAATATGGCGTCGCACGCTGCCATAGTCTCCTGATTCAGTTCGCCTGCCAGAGTGCCTTCCAGCTTTGCGTAATCCTGCACCACCTTGTTGCGGTTATAACCGAAGACCTCATGCCCGCCCTTGTGGTAAGCCCGGGCCAAAGAGCCGCCGATCAGGCCCAAACCGACAATTCCGATTTTCATGGTCATCCCTCCTTTTTTCAATGATTATTCGGCCAGAGCCGCTCTGACCTTGTTTACCGACTTTGCCACATCCTCGTACTGCTCGGGCCGCAGAGACTGGGCGCCGTCGCAGAGGGCGTGGGGCGGGTCGTTGTGGACCTCGATGATCAGTCCGTCGCATCCGGCCGCCGCCGCGGCCACGGCCATGGGCTTGACGTAGCGGGCAACGCCGGTGGCGTGGCTGGGGTCGATGACCACGGGCAGATGGGTCAGCTCGTGGAGCACGGGGATGGCGGACAGGTCCAGGGTGTTTCTGGTGGCCGTTTCAAAGGTGCGTATGCCCCGCTCGCAGAGGATGATGTTCTCGTTGCCGCCGGACATGATGTACTCCGCCGCCATCAGCAGCTCCTTGATGGTGTTGGCAAGGCCCCGCTTGAGGAGGATGGGCTTTTTGGTGTGTCCCAGCTCCTTCAAAAGCTCAAAGTTCTGCATATTTCTGGCGCCCACCTGGATCAGATCCACGTTTTCAAACAGCGGCAGGTGGTTTGCGTTCATAATCTCCGTGACGATGGGCAGGCCGGTGATCTTCTTTGCCTCCAGTAGCAGCTCCAGCCCATCGGCCTTCAGGCCCTGGAAGTCGTAGGGAGAGGTTCTGGGCTTGAAGGCGCCGCCGCGGAGCATGTTGGCCCCCGCCGCCTTCACGTCCTGGGCGATGGAGATGATCTGGTCATGGCTCTCCACGGAGCAGGGGCCGGCGATCATGGCGAAGTTCCCTCCGCCTACCTTGACCCCGGAGACGTCGATGATGCTGTCCAGGGGGTGGAATTTGCGGTTGGCGCTCTTGAAGGGCTCGGACACGCGCTTGACGGAGTCCACGATGTCCAGACCCATAATCAGATCCTCGTCCAGCTTGGACGTGTCGCCGATAACGCCCACGATGGTGGTAAACTCCCCCTTGGACACATGGGTGATCAGGTTCTGAGACTCGATCCAGTGGATCAGGTCCTGTATTCTCTCTTCATTTGCGCCGTGTTTTACGATGATGATCATTTTTTACTCTCCCTTTCTGCCCTGCCGCCGCAGGAACAAAAAATGCCTGCGGTGATGTGTTTATCCACCGCAGGCTGTAAATTACGATTTTTTCCTTTCTCAGGCCATGGAAGAAACCGGTTTTGTTGCAGCGAAAAACACTCTTACCTTGTTGACGATAAAGCCAAAAAAGTAAAAGGTAAAATAATATGCGTAAGCTGCAAACAGGTTCTTCATTGATTGGGCTCCTCAAAAGTGCTTTATAAGCGTCCTTATCATAGCACTTTAACTCGCTGCCGTCAACAGGCTTCGACGCAGGTTTTTCAAAAATTTTTAGTTTTCTTTACCCGCAGTTTCTAAAAGCAGCCGCTCTCCCCCAGGCTCAGTCTCAGCTTTTCCAGGGCCTTCTTTTCTATCCGGGAGACGTAAGATCTACTAATACCGCAGAGCTGGGCGGTCTCTTTCTGGGTCATGGGGGCCGCGCCGTCCAGACCGTAGCGCAGGCGAATGATCTTTGCCTCCCGTTTGGTCAGGCTGGTCTCGATGCTCTGTAAAAGCTCCTGGCACAGCTCCGCGTTGCCGATCCGCTCGGCCATGTCATCCTCCTGGGCCACCACGTCCATGATGGACAGGCCGCTGCCGTCCCCGTCCACATCCAGGGCGTCCGACAGGCTCACATCCCCCGCCGACTTCTTCCGGCTGCGAAAGTGCATCAATATCTCGTTTTCAATGCAGCGGCTGGCGTAGGTGGCAAGGCGCACGCCCTTGTCGGGCTTGTAGGTGTTCACGCCCTTGATCAGCCCTATGGTGCCGATGGAGATCAGATCGTCCACATCGTCGGTCTGGGTGTAGTACTTTTTCATGATGTGCGCCACCAGGCGGAGATTGTGCTCCACCAGCAGGTTTCTGGCCTCCACGTCGCCCTGGGCCCAGCGGGCAAGGTATTCCTGCTCCTCCGCCCGGCTCAGGGGCTTGGGAAAAGAGTCCCCCGGGGCGATGCGCAGCATCAGCAGGATGCTGTTCATCAGAAGAATAAACGCGGTCTCCACCATAATCTCACCTCCGTTCATTCTATTCGCCCCCTGCTTTTCCTCATTCCCCACCCTTCGACAGCAAAAATCCCTGTTTTTAACCATCCCTCATCTACGCGCAGATATGATTGATGAAATGAGGGATGTGTGGTATAATAGGGTTGAACAAATCTTCCACATGAGGTAACTCTATGAGAATCAGGAAACCTCCTTTTGAAATAACGAATATGATGCTTTTCCGCGTTGCGGAAATTGCCGAACTGGTGGGCAGACTCACAGCGTTGAACCCCTTTTCCGGCAACCCCACTCTGCGCCGGACCAACCGTATTCGCACCATCCACGGCTCCCTCGCCATTGAACAAAATACCCTCAGTCTGGAACAGGTAACAGCAGTCCTCAACGGGAAGCACGTCCTGGCGCCGCCCAAGGATATCGCTGAGGTCAAAAACGCCTACGAGATCTATGAGCGGCTGGACGAGCTGGATCCCTATTCTGTGGATGACCTGCTGACCGCCCACGGCATCATGACACGGGGACTGGTGGAGGAGTCAGGAATGTTCCGCACCCGGCCTGTGGGGGTTGTCGATCAGGAAGGACATATCCTGCATTTCGGCACGCTGCCGCAGTATGTCCCGGATCTGGTCATGGAGCTGCTGGACTGGGTGAAAAACAGCGATGTGCATATGTTGATCCGCAGCTGCGTGTTCCATTATGAGTTTGAACTGATCCACCCCTTTGCCGATGGAAACGGCCGCGTTGGCCGTCTATGGCATACGCTGCTGCTCTCCAAATGGAATCCGGCCTTTGCCTGGCTCCCGGTGGAATCCATTATCCATGACCACCAGCAGGAGTATTATGCGGCCATCAATGCCTCCAATGACGCCGGGGAGCCCACGGTATTTATTGAATTTATGCTCTCGGCAATCAAAGCATCGCTCACTGACGCAATCAATTTGAGCGATGGAATGAGTGATGGGCCGATAGATAAGGCGACGATGCGGTGGAAGCAGATTGAGAAGTTCCTGAAAACACATCCGTTTATTATGAATGCGGATGTGCGGGAGCTATGTGGTGTGTCTGCTGCTACGGCGAATCGGATTTTGATAGGATTAGCAGCAGAAGGAAATCTTACAAAGTGCCGTGAAGGCGGTCATTGGGCGTATAAATTGAACTAACGCAAATATCGTCTTTTTCCTAAAAATATTTTAAATAAACCGTACTTCATTGAGTGTACATCGCCGTTCATTCTGAAATATGAGGGGATTACAAAATACGTTTTTAATGAAAAATAACTTGACAAATAACCGCATCTCTTAATTTTCTGCATCGCTTACAATAACAGCGCGCTGCCCTAAACATACCCGATGCCCGGACAAGCCTGTATTTTCAAGGCTTTCCGGGCATCGTTTATACTAATTCTCGATAAAAATCTTTAATATCAGCTTGGTCTATTGGTGCAATACTGCGTTATCGTCACTTGCCATACACAAAGTATGGCGGCGTTCCTCTGCCTTGTCTTGCACCAATATCCCTGCGCCGCTGATTAAATCTTTTAATCAAGAATTAGTATTACATTTGTATCAGCGGGCAAGATATTCCTGCTCCTCTGTCCGGCGGCAGTCATTCTGTACTTCAATTTCCTTGCGCGGAGCTTTTCTCCGGCTCCGGGCTTTTGCCTTATCCGCAATGCTCTGCCACATAGATGGCCGCCCGGCTCTGAATCAGCTTCGCGGCTTCGTCCGCTTCCCGCTGGCCTGCCAGAAAGGCTGCGGCTTCGTCGTGAATGATCTGCCGGAGCGCAGGGTCGTCCCGGATCATTTTCGTGCTCGCCTCAACCAGCGCCCGCAGCTTTTCCCCGTCCTCTGCGGTGAAGGGCGGCAGATCGGACAAAGTATTTTCGTTTTCCATTCTCTCAGTAAGGCGCGCTTCAAAGCTTGAACGGAGAACGGGGATCTCATCGGCATACTCCGGCCGGAGGAAGAGCCGCAGAAACGCCCACGCAGCCTCCCGGTGGGGGCTGTTTGCCGCAATGCCCAGCCGGATCTCATCTGCCTGGTCCCCCGGCAGATCATTCAGCCGCAGGAAATAACCGGGAGAGGAGGCCCCGGGCAGGCCCGAAAAGATGTAGCTGCCCTCCAGCACGTCCAAATAGGGCCAGGGCCCCGCCGCCGCATTATATTGCGGGGAGAGCAGTACGGCCTGATCCAGGTCGTCGGCGATGCTCCCCTCTTTGATGAGCGTCAGCCAGGACGAAAAAAGCAGGCTGTCGAAGCTGCACGTCCCGCTCTGCCAGTCCACAAACTCCGCCGACGCGGCAAGGCAAAGCCAGTCCAGCAGCTTCTCCCGGTCCCAGCGGGCGGAGAACAGGGGCTTTCCGTCCGCTAAATTTTCCATCGTCCAGCCGTCCGCGCCGGGAGTATCGTCGGGGCTTGTGGCCAGACTCATAATCGCCACGCTGGGGATCAGCTCATACAGCCCGCCGTCCTTCATCATGCCCGTCAAGATTGGCTGAATGAAGTCTTCGCGGCTGTACTCCCCGTCGCTGTCGATCAGCGGCAGCAGATCGGCAAGAACAGAGGCGTCCGCGCCGTCCCCTGGAAGCAGTGCCGTGTCGATGATATCATAAGCATACCCGGCGGCAAATTCCCTTTGAAATCGTTCCCGCCGGTCGGGGTCAGAGGGCTCAATGCTGACCATTTCGATTTTATAGTCCGGGTTTGTGTTGTTAAAGCGCAGGATGGCGTCCTGATATCGCTGGCCGTTTCCGCAGCAGGCAAAGCGAAGAAGAATTTTGTTTCTCTGCTCCGTCAGCTGTAGTCTGATCAGATATGGGCCGTTGGAGCAGAAGAACAAGTCGCCGTTTTCCGCCTCCAGAATCACTTCTGCCGGCATATTCAGGTCTCTTGCCTCTGTTGCAAGATCTGTCCACGGAGAAAGGCGCTCTGTACTGCCGCCGCTGGGGTCATAGCGGTACAACCCGTCGTTTCCGCAGAGCAGCAGACTGTCCCCTTCGCTCTCACAGCGGGAGCTTGTCGCTTCGCCATAGCTGCTGAACTGCCCAGGCTCCGTGGATTGGGCGTTGAAGGGGGTGAAGGACGTGAAAGTTAAGGTTTCCGGATTAAAACAGGCAAAACCGTCCTGTCCGTCCTTTGTGCAGCGGGCAAAAAGCTGTCCGCCCCGCTCCATGCGGCAGCGCGGATCGCCCTCTGTAAGGGGCAGGGCTTTCAGGATATTCCCCTCTGTGTCGATAACATAATTGTTCTTTTCGTCAAAGAGGAGCGCAAGGCCGTTGCCTATCGCGGCAATGCCGCCGAAGCCGTATCCGATGGGCCCCTCAGCGGGAGCAAAGCCGATGGGCCGGATCGTGACCTGGTCTGTGTCCATGCTGTATTGCAGCAGGGAAAAAGAATAATCCTCGCCGCCATAGTCGACCAGCAAAGCCCACAGCAGGCCCTCCTTTGCAGAGATGCTGCGAAACTCCCCCGCCGCCGTTTCAGGGAGACTGATCTGCCGCCAGCTCTCCTCTTCGATCTGAAACACGCCCAGCCAGGGCGTAATTGCCGCCGGGGCCCCGCTCTGCCCATCCTTTCCGGTTCCCATCGTCCCGGCGGTATAGATCCTGTTGCCGTCCAGCGTGATGTCCCGTATGTTCTCCCATCCCTCCGGGGCAGGGAGCTTTTGGGGCAGATAGCCCATATGGGTTTCTTCCGCCGCATAAGGCTGCTGTTCATTGTGCTCTTCCGTTTTTCCAGCGCCGCAGGCGCAAAGCGGGAAAACCAGGGCCAGCAGCAGAATAAGCGCTGATATTCTCTTCATCGGCTGTTTTCCTCCTTCCGTTCTCTGTTACTCAGAAAACCGGAAGACAGAAAATTGTGACAGAAAAAATATTTTTGGAAATCCTGTCACAAAATGCTGTCCAGCCGTGTTATGATAAACGAGAAGAAAGGAGCGGGTGCCGTTTTGAACGAAAAACGCCTTTCAGCGCGCCTCGCGGCCGGAGACAGCCGCGCTTTGTCCGAAATCATAAAAACATACAGCGCCTATATCTGCACCATCGCGGCGAATATTACCATTCCCCCGCTTCAGCCGGAGGACGTGGAAGAGATCGCCGCCGACGCCTTTCTCGCCCTTTGGAACCACGCCGGCCAGGTGGAGGAGGGAAAGCTGAAAGCCTACCTGGCCGCAGTCACCCGTAATCTGGCCAAAAACAAGCTGCGGAATCTGCACCTGTCCGTTCCGCTGGAGGAAGATTATATGATTCTCTCCTCCCCTGACCTGGAGGAGGAAATGTTGAAAAAAGATGTTTGCCGCCTGACGCGCCAGGCGGCGGATGAATTGCCGGAGCCGGACCGTTCCATCTTCCGGCGCTACTATTTTCTGTATCAGAAAACCGAGGAGATCGCTGCCGCGCTGGAGCTCAGTCCCGCCGCGGTGCGGCAGCGATTATCCCGGGGAAGGGAGAAGCTGAAAAGCTATCTGGAAGAGAGGGGGATCAGCTGTGAAGATTGCGGTTGCGGATATGGCCGCTGAGTGTTTCCCGGAGGATGTGGATTTTGCGGGCTTTGACGGGGAAACGGCCAAGCGGATCGAAGCGCGGGTCATGGCGCAGATCACATCCGGGTCAAGGCACCGCCGCTATGTTCTGGGCAGAACGGTGCGTATCGTTTTGATCGCCGCCGTGCTGCTGTCCCTTTTTACCCTCAGCGCTTACGCGCTGGGCCTCTTTGGCTTCACATGGCGAAGGCCCGAAGCGTCGGAAACTGTGAAAGGCACATGGGCAGAGCAAAACGCGGCCGGGGAGAAATTTGACGTGGGGATGTACTATCCGGACGCAGGAATGGTGATCGGCTTTGACTGTGAATCCGCCCCGCGCAAGATCCGCTTCAAGCCCCATTGGGTGCCTGCAGAGCTCATGGTTTTGGACCCGGACATCGTAGATGAGGAGGGCTGGTATCAGAAATGCGGCCATTGGGACGATGAGGATATTCTGTATGACATCAGCATCGGCTATGCCGCCCCCGGCTATCAGCTGGTTGTCAACGGCCAGGTGGAAGTGGTAAAGGAGGAACAATGGGACGGCCTTTCGGTCAGGGAGCTGACTGCGGCCTGGGACCCCTCCGGCACAGCCGGAGCCCTTGCCAAAGTGAACTATGTACTTCTGTTCAGCGAAGAATACGGCTATCTGCTGACCGTCAGCGGCACAGCCGGTTTTGAAACGCTGGAGCACATCGCAAAAGAACTGGAAATTGACGTGACGGATGAGCTGTATGAATACGACCCCGATTTCAACATCGGCATCCTGAATTTGGGCCGGGGCTGAACATGCGCGGATTGGTTTTCCTCCCGGCTCATCAGCTCCTGTCTGTTCTCTCTACCCCCTCTCTGATCTGGCTGCGCGGAATCGTGCGGGGAATGAGCGGCAGCCCGATCATCCAGGATGGAAAGCTGGTGGGGGCTGTGACACATGTGCTGGTGAATGACCCGACGAGAGGGTATGGGATATTTATTGAAAATATGCTGGATGCGACGGGATAAAACAGTGCCGGAGGTATTTTGCCTCTGGCATTTTTATTTGCTGTATGCTATCATGAATTCAACAAGAATTTGCATTGAGGAGGTGTGATGATGAACTACAAGGAATTGTTTATTTCGTCATTTTTGGACAGCCAACATTATGCTGCTGTTATTATTGACTTAAAGACACATCGATTTTACGATGCGCTTTTCAAAGCCTGTGTGATTGGTGGAGACAAAGGATACTATTTATCTAAGGCAGGAGAACCGATTTCCTTCGAACAAGTGCAAAAATTGGCTGATAAATCCGAGGACGAACGCGCTTTCAAATACAAGCGGACAACCTCGGAAAATCTGAATGACGCTCGCTATCAGGCACAGCAAATGTTCCAGCGTGGTGGTCTCGATTGGGAACAGGCGTATGCAGCCTATGGACTGGACTCGGATGGAAATAAGCTAAAATAACAGATGTAATACATTCCTCGATTATGTTGCCCCTAATGACAATCACTCGTGTCGGGCAGTCCGATCATCCAGGATGGAAAGCTGGTGGGGGCTGTGACCCATGTTCTTGTGAATGATCCGACGCGAGGGTATGGGATTTTCATTGAAAATATGCTGGATGCGGCGGGGTGAATTTTTGACAGGGGCAGATTTTGCCCCTGTCTTTTTTCGCAATTGTATGCTATAATAAATGCATCAAACTCAAGTAAACGATGATTAAATCGGCAAGAGCGGATCGCGAGAAAATTTGCGTTCTGATGATGGCACTTTTTTGCAGGAATACTTTGTGTATTGCAAGAAAAAGTGACGAAATCAGGGCGCAAATTTTCCGCGAGACGCCGCAGGCGATTTATTCAGCGTTTACTCAAGGGGAAGTGACGGATATGAGTACGCTACAAGCCCGAATCTATGCTGAAAAATGGTTTGAGCTCGCAATAAATAAAAATAAGCTGGCGGACTTTGTGATAGGATTACCGCCTTATGCGGAACATAGGTCGGACGACGGTGAAATTCCCATGCCGTTATTGGGCCCTAATGCAGAGGTTTTGTATGATTACCATGCAGAAAATAAAGATGCTCATTTTGACACTGATGTGCAAAACGCTGTTCTTCAAATTGTGGAAGACAATGGCAATGATGCCTACGTTTTGCTTCATGCTCTCATATTTATTGTGACACAACTTGCATATGAGAAAAGAGGAGCTGCAACATTTGCAATGGATTGTCCAAAGCTTCTTGATGCAATCAGGAGGAAACTGACGAAAAACGAAAAGAAGCTTAGTAAAGAAAACGGCAGCGAGGAATTGTGGGATTTGATTGAGTTTTATGACCGTCTTTTGTGTGAGCAACACAATATGATTTCCGTCTTTTGATGATATGTGGCAGCCATGCATTCCTGGTGCATGGCTGTTTTGCGCCTAAAAAAATGTTGTCCCTAATGACAATCACGCGTGAGCGGCAGTCCGATTTTGCAGAACAGAAAGCTGGTGGACGCGGTGACGCACGTTCTTGTGAATGATCCGACGAAAGGGTATGTGATATTGATTGAGAATATGCCGGATGCGGCGGGATAATATGGATGCCGGAGGCGGGAAAGCTTCTGGCTTTTTTCTGTGGTTATGATATACTGAATAAAAATGTGCAGCAAATGGATATCCGTATTCACTTTGACGGGCAATTGCAGCCAGATTGTGAAAATGTCGCTTCGCAGGCGACCATACTTCCTTTTCCCTTTTGTATACTTGAATCACCGTTAAGGAGAACTGCAAGGGTTAAGAGATGAGAGGAGTGAATTGAGGGAGATCAAAAAACGCAGCAAATCAAGATTCCGGAAGAAATAGGGACTGCAAAATGCAGGAAGTGTGAGAAGGTGGTGTGAGATATGATGATGACAAAGAACAGAAACAGAATGGACGGTCTCTGGGGATTGATGGTTGGTGACGCTCTCGGCGTACCGGCTGAGTTTAAATCCCGCAATAAATTGAGAGAGAACCCAGTGACAGACATGACCGGTTTCGGAACCCATTATCAGGAGGCCGGTACATGGTCCGATGATACCAGTATGACACTGGCCACGATGGACAGTCTGAAACATGGAATTGATTACGAAAATATGATGAAGCGGTTTAAAGAATGGCTTCTTTACAATAAAACATACACTCCCCATGGAAAGGTATTTGACGTTGGAATGGTATGCCGGCGTGCAATCATGAACTATACCCATGGTTTCGAGGTACTGAAATGCGGCGAAGATGGTGAACGCTCCAACGGAAATGGTTCATTGATGAGAATCCTGCCGGCAGTTTTATATGTCCTGAAGGACGAACAGACCTTGGATGAGGAAAAAGTGGAAGTGATTCACAATGTTTCCCGCCTGACCCATTCTCATCCGATCAGCCTTACAGGATGCGGACTCTACGCATTTCTCGTAGATGAACTTTTGAAGGCAGATGCCGGTGAAGACGTTCGTACAGTTTTACAGCGCGGAATTGATCGTGGATTTTTCCATTATGAGAATGGATCAGATAAATACCAGGCAGCAGCCTTATGGCCGTACCGGCGTTTGGAAAAACTGGAGGATTTTGAAAAACTGGAAGAAGACGAGATACAGAGTACAGGATACGTTGTAAAAACACTGGAAGCCGCACTCTGGTGTCTTCTTACAACCAAGTCCTTTAAGGAATGTGTTTTGAAAGCCGTTAATCTCGGCGGGGATACCGACACTGTTGCAGCTGTTGCAGGAAGTCTTGCAGGATATGTATATGGACGAGGCGGCAGCACCGGAATCCCGGAAGCGTGGCTCAGACAGCTGTCCAGATATGAGTGGCTGGAAGAGAGAGTCGAGGCATTTGAGCGGGTACTATACTAAAAGAACAGTTCGGTTTCCCATGGTGTGATTTATCGTGTGCTGCAAATGGATATCTGTTTATTCAATAGTAATGGCTTTGCTTTACCAGGCAATTATGTAAATAGAAAGGGAAAATGATGATGAGCTCCATTGGACTGTGCGCGTGTTTTATGGATACACAAATTCAAGTAAAATCTGACCAGACGCTGAGAGAGAAAACCCGAAGGATGCAGGCGGGAACGCAGCTTTATTTAGATCATTTTGTTTCCATGACCGGTGAACGAAAAAGAGAGACGCCGGAGGTATCTGTTGTAGAAGATACGACCTTTTCCTGTGCTGCCAAATTGGCAAGAGCCGGAGAAAAAACAGCGGTTTTAAACTTTGCCAACGCATATAAGCCCGGAGGCGGGGTGAAGGATGGGGCCATGGCGCAGGAGGAATGCCTTTGCCGCAGCAGTAACCTCTATGAAAGTCTGACTCTGCCCTATATTGCCCGTCACTATTACCAATGGAATCAGAAGAATACCGGAGATATGGGTTCAGACCGAATTATCTATTCACCAAAGGTAACGGTATTCAAATCCGATGACCTTTATCCGGTGAATCTTGCTCCGGAGCAATGGTATGATGTGGATGTTATCAGCTGTGCAGCTCCCTATTATGACAAGCAGAAAAAGGAGCCGGTCAGTATGGAAAAATTGGAGCAGGTTTTTCTTGACAGGATCCGTAATATTCTGGAGGTCGCTGCTGCCAATGCCGCAGATCATCTGGTTTTAGGCGCATTTGGCTGTGGAGCATTCAATAATCCGCCTAAGCTGGTGGCGAATATGTTCAGAAAATTGCTGATTGATGACGGATACGCAGCTTTATTCAAGAGTGTTACCTTTGCGATAAAAAAGAATGAAAAACGGAGCACAAATTTTGATGTGTTTCGCAAAGCCTTTTCGGAAGAAAAGAATTAGCAAACAGGGACAACTGTTTTTGCTTTGATCCCCCTTTGAAAGGAAATTTATCTCTGATATAATTTATGTATGGTTAGGGGAGAAGAAAATGAGAAGCTTCTGGGGTTTTTATGATAATGGTAAATACAAAGTTGGGTGTAACGGCGCAACAATGTATTTGTACGATGCAGACGATCATGAGTTGGCAAAATTCAAGGACATCCCTTATGCTTACCGGGGAGCTTTCAAACCGCACTCCAATATTTTTGTCCTGCGGTCAACGGAAGGCCGACTTGCCGTTTATGATTGTGAGGAAAGAAAACTGCTGCACAAATTCAGATTTTCCGATGTTGACGGCTCGCAGGATGATGGTTTTTGCTTCTCTGCAGACGGAAAATATTTTTTGAATATTGAAAGAACAGGCTCCAGTGTCCGTACTCGCTTATCCATATACGAAACGCGATCCTTTTCGCTTGTAAAGCGTTTGTTTGAGGATGACAGGTCGCTGGTCTTGAGCAACATTGAGTACAACGCACTTGAAAATCAATATACGGTTTTGTTTTTCGTGCGGGATACTCATGGCGTTTACAACCAGGGTTATGTCGGCGAGTTCAAAGAAAATCAAATTATACATAAGCAGCCGCTCAGCGCAAAGGCATACGATTTTTTGCGTAGCTACAAATCGCTTCAATCATCGGGCTTTACCGAAAAATCAATGAAATGGTCCGGTTTGCACTATGCCGGCCTCACGAATGACGAAATATTGACACTGAGGGACAGAAATTTTGATATGTTTTCTTTTCCGCAAATTGCGGAATAATTTGTACCAAAAAATGTTGTCCATAATGCCAATCACCCGTGATCGGCAGCCCGATCATCCGGAACGGGAAACTGGTCGGCGCGGTGACGCATGTTCTCGTCAACAGCTCTTCGCGGGAGTACGGGGTATTTACAAAGAAAATGCCGGGCGCGGCGGAATAAACCGGAAAAGCGTTTCTGCCTGCTCATGCTTTCCGCTTTACATAGCATTTTTCATTTGATATCCTAAATCCGGAGGTGGCGTTCATGCCCGGAATCAATCAAATCGATCCCAAACCGTATACAAGCAAAACACTTGACGCCATTGAAAAGGCTGTACATACCGCCGTCAAACCATACGGATTCAGAAAGTATGGCCGCACTCTGCACAGATTTGTTTCCGAAGATATATCCCAGGTCATCCATTTTCAACTCGGACAGGCCTACCGAGGAGAAACACACCTGCTGTTCGTCGACATTGGCATCCGTGTTCCAGAATGTATGCTCCGCAGTTTTCATCCTGAGGAAGTAAAGAAAAAATACTATCACGAGTATGAATGTAATATTCGGTCCCGGCTGGGCAGGATTGAGGGGAAAGCGGAAGCTTGCTACGATCTGCGCCGATCCCCAGACTGTATTCTTGCAGATATTCTGCGCCAGATCCAGGGACTTGTCATTCCGGCGTTTGAGGCTCTCAACAGCCGAGATGCCATCCTTGCCCTGCGCAGGGCATATCCGCAGTTTGACATATTAAACAATCATTTGATCCTTCTGGAAGAAACCATGATTTATGGGCGGCGCGGCGAGACAGAAAAAGCGGTTAAAGCCTTTCAGATGTACTATCACCTTTTCGGAAGCGGAAAATTGGCGCAAAAAGATCCGCAAGCCATCCAGAACCACTTGAGGTACTTGGATGGTCTTGCTGCGGAACTCGGAATTGAAATCCCATAATTGTGGGCATCATCTACTGCCCCATGTTTTGATGAATAATCCGACGAGACAATGCGGAAAAATAACTGAAAAGTATGCTAAAAGGCAGCTTATTTGCTGCCTTTTAGCATTTCTATATTGATATTGTCTGGACAAACCTCGAATGCTTTATTCTGATGCTCATTATAATCATATAACTTATTTAGTATAATATCGGTCGAAATAGGCGTCAAAATATTGCTGCATTTGCGTAACAGCCTCATATTTCTCCCCCGTCTGTTTTCCCACAGATGGAAATAGCGCAGCAGTCGGTAGATGACGGGCATATTTTTATCTGCCATTTTGCGATATTCGCCCATCTTTGCCCGATCTTTGACCACGGAGAAATAGGTTTTCAGATTGCTCAGGAAGATGAAGAGGGCCACGACAGCCACAAGAAGGAGCGGAACCTGTACGATAAAGAGCAAGATCCCCAGGGAGGCCGCTTCATGCGCATTTCTCCACAGCTGTATGCCTATGACAAGAGCGGCAGAAATCAGCAGCCAAATTGCGCTGGAGCGAAGAGTTTTCAGAACGGTTATTCCCGTACTGGGATGCAGCACCCTGTAGACCGGACGCATCAGCTGATAAATACCGGAGCCGTCGTCCAATTCGCGGTTATCCTCCAATTCCTTGGGCAGCAGCTCCAGGGTCTGCTTCATTTCGTGGAAATAATCGACTCAAATCTTGCTTGTCCATTCATCTCTGTCTGTGTCCGTGCGATAATCCTCCATATCCGGGTCATAGAAGTTCCGCGTGGAAGTGGTGGTCTGATGCAGCTCGCCGATCACATAGTTTTCCGGCGGAAAACTGTCCACCACACCTTTTCCCAAGAGGCGGCTGATCAGCCAGCGATCCATCAATGCCCATAGGCGGTGGGGCTTTTCCTTCAAATCGCCGTCATTGGTAATAATCGTACTGCTGTCATAGGAAAATGAACTGCTTTGATTGAAATCGTAAAACTCATGTTTTTTCTGCTCGATCTGCATAATATAATCGGCAGACAGATCACCAGCGTAGCCCGGCCCGGCAAACAGATCGGGAAACAGTTCCCTGTCTGGAATGCTGGTGAGCTTCCTGCCGGCCCCGGCTTCTGCAGCCCCGGCGCGGTATTCTATGGTTTCTTTTTTGGGCTTACGGGCAAAAAGAGCCGGCCCCAGGCACAGCAAGGCACCAAGAAGGAAGAGAATAAGGACGCACAGGAAAAATTTCGGAAGTCCAAAAACAACAAGATCGGCCATAAAGCCCTTTTCCGTCTGTCCGTTTCCGAACAGCGCCATAACAAAGCCGATCACGGATACGACCAGATAGGTGACGATCAGTCTCCGCTTATGTTTATACCGCACTTCCTTCTTTTCTGAGGAATAGTCGATATGATAGCGGGTCAGAATTCCCGTTAAAAGGGCGCAGACCAGAAACGCGGCCACGCCTGCTTTGAATTGGACGGATGACATGTCCCCAACAGGAAGGGCATGATTCAAGTCGTCCATGTGAACGCCGAAAAACTCCCACAAGCCTCTTGAAAAAGCCTGTGTCGCGGCAGTGATCACCAATAACAAAAACCAATGCATTCTCTCTCCTCTTGTTCTCTCTTGTTTTTGCTCCCGGTTCTGTGCAGCAGTACATATAACGGTAATATTATACAATTCAGCTATCAGAAATGCGACGGCAAGTTTCGTCTGTTTTCCCGCTGCGGTGAAAAGCCTCTGGCATTTTTCTGTGTTTATGGTATATTAAAAACAGTAAAACAAGAAAGGCGGCTGTTATGATCGAAAAGGACGATTGGCGTTTGGTTGCCGGGCCTGTGCAGGGCAATGAAGAAAAATTAAAAAACATCCTGCTGTATCACATCCCTTTCCGGCCGCTTTCCGAACAGTGGGATCATGAGCACTGCGTATTCTGTTGGGAAAAATTTGCCCGTCTGGATGGGTGCTTGCAGGAAGGCTATTGTACAAGCCCCCAAAACAACCGCAGCGCTTTCTGGATCTGTCCGGCGTGCTATGAAGATTTTAAAGCGATGTTTGGCTGGACAGTGCGTGAGCAGGTGCCGGAATAATGAGGAGATACCATGGCGCACATATAACCAAATGAAAACAGAGGATGCCCATATGGATGGCTATATAAAAAACAAAAAGAAAGATATCCGGTCGGTCAGAGAGAACATATTCTGGAAATGTGTGCTCACTTTTCCTCTCATCCTGTTTGCTCTGATCTGGCTGTTAGGGATATACGTTCTGGGCACCCCCGATGATTGGAAGGACACAGAAGTTGTTTTCTCCCATATTTCTTACGAGAGTGTGGGGCTTCAACGCTGGAGATCCTATGTGCTCAACGGGGAAGACGGCGGAAAATATGTGATCCAGACGAACCTGCTGTCTGCTGAGGAGCTGAAAGAGAATCTGGTTCCCGGGGAGCGCTATTCTCTGGTTTCTCAGGACAAGAATGCCGGTGGGAGGCATATTGCGGCGCTTTACAATGAGCAAAACACCTTTCTGGATCTTTCGCTTTCCGTTGCCGCATGGGAGAAAAAGCGGCAGGAATACTTTCTGGGGCTGTACGTTAGCATCGGGCTTGAACTCCTTGCGCTGATACTCATTGACCGTCTGTGGTGCAGAGAGGAACATGCCCGGATCAGAAAGTATCGTCAGGATATAGAAAATCGAAAGGCAAGATTCGCAAATAAAAGAAAAACATAATCATTCCGCCCGGGCACCTTTTTCAGGTTCTTGTTGATATTTCAACAAGAACCTGTTATATTTCCAGTTGTTGAGACTTCAACAAGGAGAGCAGCCATGGAAAATCGCTTTGAAACCTTCACTGTGCTGATCAACCGGATCAGCCGCAATATCCGCAAGATCAAAAACCAGGAGATGGCGGAATACGGCCTGCGCAGCGCCCACGTCTCCTGCCTGTACTATCTGTACACCGGCAAGGGGCTTACCGCCACAGACCTGTGCGAATGCTGCGAGGAGGACAAGGCCACCATCTCCCGGGCGCTGGAATTTCTGGAGCGCGAGGGCTATCTCTGCTGCCAGTCCAAAACCGCCAAGCGCTACAAAAGCCCCCTGGTCCTGACGGAAAAGGGGGAGCAGATCGCCGGGCTGATCGCCGCCAAAATCAACTGGGTGCTGGAAGAAGTCAGCACCGGGCTGACGGAGGAGGAGCGGCTGGCCTTTTACCGCAGTCTGACCATCATCAGCGACAGTCTGGACGCCCTGGCCAGAACCAGCATCGGCATCCAGACCGCAGAAAGGAATGTTTAATATGAACACAAGAATTATCGTCGATTCCACCACCGATCTGATGCCGGAAGTCAAGGGCCGGGTCAGCGTGGTCCCCCTCACCGTCCACTTCGGGGACGAGGAGTACATTGACGGCGTGACCATTGACCACAAGAGCTTTTATGAAAAGCTGGTGGAGACCGACGTACACCCCACCACCAGCCAGGCCACGCCCGCGGCCTTTATGGCCGAGTATGAAAAAGTGCGGGCAGCCGGGGACAGCGCCGTGGTGATCACCCTGTCCGCAAAGCTGTCCGGCACCTATCAGAGCGCCGTGATCGCCGCCACGGACTTTGAAAACATCTATGTGGTGGACAGCGCCAGCGCCACCATCGGCGCGGCCGTTCTGACCGAGCTTGCGCTGCGGTATCTGGACGAGGGTCTGGAGGCCAAAGAGATCGCCGCACGGCTGGAAGAGGAGAAAAAACGGATTTTGACCGTGGCCCTGCTGGACACCCTGGAGTACCTGAAGCGGGGCGGCCGCATCTCCAAGACCGTGGCCTTTGCGGGCGCGGTTTTGAACATCAAGCCGGTCATCGCGGTCTCCGACGGGGAGATCCTGGTGCTGGGAAAAGCCCGGGGCTCCAAAATGGGCAACAACCTGCTGGAGCAGGAGATCGAAAAGGCCGGCGGCGTGGATTTCTCCGCGCCGGTGCTGCTGGGCTACACCGGTCTGTCCGACCTGCTGCTGCGCAAATACATTGAGGACAGCAGACGACTCTGGGAAGAGGGACTGGATGAGGTCCGCTTCACCACCATCGGCAGCGTCATCGGCACCCATGCCGGCCCCGGGGCCATCGCCGTGGCCTTTTTCAAAAAGTAATTAAAGCAAAGCGCCGGGATAAGTCTTTCTGCTTATCCCGGCGCTTTGCTTTGCAGGCAAAACCTCCGGCAGCGTACAGCATTTCCCGGAGAGTACTACCTTTTTCCGCAGCAGTTTTTATATTTTTTTCCGCTGCCGCAGGGGCAAGGTGCGTCTCCCTTGGGTGCACCTGCACATGTCTGCGGGGCGCGGATATCTTCAAACAAGGTCAACTGCCCGGCTGGTACTTTCCTTGCTGCCCACCCCTGCTCCCTCATACGAAACAGTTCGTCCGGCGTATAGCCTCTGTTGGCATGTTTGTGTGTATTGTTGTTCAGTTCTTGAAACAGGGCGGCAAACTTCGCCAGATCCCACTGTTTTTTCCTTGTCAGTCCCTCATCGATCATGAGCGTCAGGATCTCCTGAATCGGCGCGTCAATAACAATGACGCTTTGAATACAGCCACAGTATTCCGCCGCGCTTAACGGCAATCCGGAGGAGAGAGGACGCAGAAAAGCGATCATTGCTTTTCGCTGGGGCGTCTCCGGGAAATATGTGCTGTCCGCGTAGCGGAGAAATTCTTCCTTGGGAAGGATCTTCAGGGGCTTCCCTTTCTGCGCCCGGCGCAATTCACGAATTTCCCCTTCGGGGTCTTCAATAAACAGGTAATCTGCCGCAAGCTCGCAGCTGTTGAGCGGGTGCTCCTCCGAAAAGTGGGCATTCGCGCTGTCAATAACGGAAAAATCATTGCTGTCAAAATCGATTGCCGCAGCCGCCATAAGGAACTGCCGCTCTTCTACAACAGGGTTCTGACGGTTGTACAGCGCGTACAGCTCGTCCATGGGGAGCAAGCCGTACAGATTCGCCGCCGCGCTCATATATTGCCGGATATTCCGGATAACATCACGCCGCAAAGGGACCTGACTGTACAGCTGTTCCATTTCCTCCGGGGACAAGCAGTCGAAGGGGCCTTCATCCTCCTCATCGTCATAGTCCGGGTACTGTTCCGGGGCTTCGCCTACGCTGCGTATCACGCTGGGAACTGCGGTACGTTCTTCCATTTCCCGCAGCACTCTGCACTGAAATACCCATTCATCGCCAAAATCAAAGAGATATTTGAACTTCCGGTCCTTGGCCAGAGCGATCTGTTTCAATGTATATTTCTTTGTCAGGCGGTCGCGGGCCTTCTCCTTGGATGAAAAATAGACATCCACGGGACTCCAGACACGGTTATCCATGAAAAAGGCGTGCTGATGATCGTCATCAAAATCAAAGGCGTTCAAAATTGCCTTATGAAGCTGATACAGGGTAGCATTGGCGCTGATTTGAATATGTCTGTAACATCCGGTTCCGAGAGAAACACTGATTACAAAGCTTTCCATAGGTCTTCTCCTTTTTGGCAGGTACTATGCCTGGAAAATTCCCGCCTTTTTCAGCATACCATGCGTTTTTCCTCTCGTCAATTCTATGTTCTCCGCCCGTTCCATTTTTCCAATCTGACCGTGCCGTCTGCGTCGGCCTCCGCGACGCCGTTTTTGTATTCATAGCCCATTTTCCGGTAAAACCGGACCGCGGTCAGGGATGAGCCGACCTCGGTGCTCCAGGCCCGGCCCAGGCTTTGACCTTCGCCCAGCGCGCTTTCATTCCCACACCAGAGCCGTCCAGCAGCAGCTCATAGGCCAGCAGTCCGGCGGCCCCGAGAATAATTTTCAAGGCCCGTTTCATTTACGCCGCCCCCATATTCTGAATCTGAATGATCCCCTTTGCCCTCTGGGCCTGGACGGTGATGGTATAGACGCCGCTTTCCGGGATGTTCAGGCGAAAATCCGTGGTCTCTCTCCCGTTACCGCTGTATAGCTCCGTCCCGTCCGGCCCGGTGATGGCCATGGTCAGGGTACCTTTCTCCGTTTCAAAGCGGATCTGCAGGCGGTCGCCCTGCTGCAGCGCCAGACTGTGCTGGTCCGTGCCGTTCATTGTCTTGATGTCCAGCAGATAGGCGTCCGGATTTTTCACCCGGCTGCCGTTGAAGCCCGGCTGCATAAGCAGCAGCAGATACAGGGCATAACCCGCCACCAGCAGCACCGGAAGGCCAAAGAGCATCACCGCTTTACTTTTGGTCATCGCTGTCGTCCCGCGCTTTCTTTTCTATGGCGCTGCCGATGGCCAGGCCGATCAGCATTCCCAGGGAGATGCCCAGACCCGTGTTGTTCCCCAGGGCGGTGCCGATAGCGGTGCCGAAGCACATGCCCAGGCACATGCCCTCCGTGCCGTAATTTTCAGGCTTTTCCTCTTTCCCGCTCTTTTTCTTTCCCGCCCCTCTGGCGCAGAACACCGCAAGAAGCAGGCCCACCGCCACCCAGGGCAGCGCCGCTTTGGCAAAAGCAAAAAAGTTTTCCATGTCTGTTTCCTCCCATATCCCCGGGGCGGGATGAAGAACTGCAGGAGCTGCTCCCCTTCCGGCCCCGTCCCGGCCTCTTTATGCTTTTATTATATTGGGAGAGCCCCGCTGATTATAGGTGGTTTTTCGATGACAATGTGTCCGTTTTTCAGCTCTGCTCGGCCATGTAGATGCTGGCGCGGGACTGGATCAGGTCCACCGTATCTTCAAGGCTTCGTTGCCCGGCAAAATACGCGCCCACTTCCGAGCAGACGATCTGCCAGATCTGGGCGTCATGCCTTGCGGCGGTGTCCACACTGTCCAAAATGTCCAGGATCTGCTGCATTGCGGCTTGGCCGTAAGGATGGGCATCGGCAACGTCTTCGACATTTTGCCATGCTCTGTCATACTGCGCCTGCATTCCGTCAATGCGCGGCGACAAATAGAACTGACCGTTATATTCCTTTGTCAAAAACTGCCGGAGAAATTCCCAGCACTGTTCCTTGTTCTCTGACCAGGCAGAAATGCCGAAGCTGCATAAGGGGTAAATCACGCTGCCTACCTCCGGCAGACCGGGCAGGCAATAGCTCTCCCCGAAAGCCCCGGGCGCGGTGCTGACCATCCAGATATCCCGCATGTTCATGTAATACAGCAGGCCCTTGCTCTCCTGGATTTCCTTGATGTATGAGGTGTAGTCCTTGTGAACGCCGTATTCGGGCATTTTTTTCATGGTCTCCAGCAGATCCTTGAAATATTCTGAATCAAAATGGCACTCCCCCGCCGACCAGTCGATCAGCTTTTTGCCGGAGGCGTCGATGATATTTCCCAACAGGAACATTCTGTCATTGCGCTCATCAAAAATGGATTCAAAGTAGCCGCTCTGCTCCACAATGGCGTTCAGGCCCTTATAGGTCCAGTTTTCCTCCGCTCCAACGGCTTTTGACGAGGCGAAGGTGGTGAGCAGGGAGTATTCCGGCACCAGCTCATAAAGTCCGCCGTTTATTTCAAGAGACTGCAATATTCCAGAGAAAAAGTCTCCCCGTGACAGCTCAGGGTCATTGTCAATGTAGGGATACAGGTCCTCCAGCAGTCCCCGCCGGGCGTATTGCGCCGCCGAGGGTATAGTGTCCACCGAGGCCATGGAGAAATCATAAATATCCGGAATCTTCCCGGAGAGGATATCCGCCGTCAGCTTCATCTGGGCGGCGCGATTATCCGTGCCGTCGCTGTATACGGAGTAGTTCACCACTTCAATAGGATACTGGGGGTTCTCCAAATTCCACTGGCGGATCGCCTCCTGGATCCGGTAGTCCAGCCCGTACTCGCTTGTGGTGGCCAGGAGGATGGTGGAGCCCTCCGCCGTGTCTGTCTCTTTGGGGACGAGAGTGAGAAGAGGTGTGGGCTTGTCAAAGCTTACTTTTCCTGTGCAGATCAACTTGCTGTTTTCGGTCTCAACCACGGCTCCCCCTGTTATGCTCAGACCGTTCCAGGAAAACAGCTTTTCCAAAGTCCGGTCCGCAAAACGATAGCCATACAGGCAGCTGCCGTCGTCCAGATAGAGGTCCCAGCTCTGCCCGGCGGCTATTCTTGAAAAGGACAGATTGAAGGCCGCCGCGGCTTCCAGGGTCTGCTTCTTGCTGTCCAGCCTGTACAGGCGGTATTTTCCGTCTTTAAGCTGCCCAAGAATCAGCTGCCCATCCCCCGTGACGGTCATTTTCGCGCCGGGTTCCACGTCCAGAGAGAAAATTTTCCTGAAGGTTTCTCCCGGCTTCGCCGCCGTCAGCTGTTCATTGCTCAACAGGTAGAGAACGCCCTCCGCATATCCGATCTCCCTGACGGATGAATCTTCACCCATGTCCAGCGCGTCCAGCATGTAGCTTCCCGTCTGCCTGCCCTCCGCGTCAATTTCGATGACCGCGCCGGCGTGGCTCTCGTCCAGGGGCAGGGCCAGAACGTAGATCTGTCCCTCCGGCGAGACGGTGAGGTCTCTCAGCATCTGGTCCGGAAAAGAACAGATCACCTGGCTGAGGGCGCTCTGGGGGTCATAGGCAAAGAGATAAGCGCCTTCACTGTCGCTGCCGGTATAATAGACCCTGTCCCCGGACAGAGCAAGGGCGTCGTCGATCCATACAGCCCCGCTCTGCTCCGGGATTTCCACCGCGTACTTCAGCGGGACGATCTGCTCCGACACCTTCACCGCGTCGATCTCCGTAAGTTCCTCTTTGCCGCCGTCCTTGCTGCACGCGGCCAGGCCCAGCAGCAGAAAAAGCACAAGAAGAGAGAAAAGGATTCTTTTCATTTTTTACCTCCATTCGGTCCCTGTGGTTAGCCGGCCTGCTCAGCCATGTAGATGCTGACTCTCGACTGGATCAGATTCATGGTATCTTCAAGGCTCCGCTGATCGGCGAAATAGGCCCCCGCCTCAGAGTAAACGATCTGCCAGATCTGCGGGTCATGGCGGACCACCGTGTCCACATTGATGATGATATCGGCCAGGGCGTTCATGGCTTCCAAACCGTAAGGGTGATATTGCCGGATCTCGCCGAAGCCCTCCCAGGTGTTGCTGATCTGGGCCCGCAGGCCGTCCAGCCGCGGCGTGATGAAGAATTTCAGCTGGTATTCTTTGGTTAAAAACTGCCGGAGAAACTGCCAGCACAGGTCCTTGTTGGGGGAATAGGCGGAGATCCCATAGCTGCACAAAGGGTAGATCGCGCTGCCCACCTCCGGCAGGCCGGGGAAGCAATAGTCCTGCTGAAAGGCCTGGGGGCCTGTGCTTGCCATCCACACATCGTTGGCGTTGATGTAGTACAGCAGGCCGGTACTCTCCGCCACCTCGTCGGCCAGAAGGGGTGTCTCCATCTCTATGCCCGTCTCGGGCATGGCTTTCATGGTCTCCAGAAGGCTCCGGAAATAGTCTGATGTAAAATAGCACTCACCGGCGGACCAATTTACCAGTTTGTTGCCGGAGGCGTCGACGATGTTTCCCAAAAGCCACATCCGATCGTGGTGCTTGTCAAAGACAGAATCGAAACGGTCGCTGTTTTCGATGATCGCGTTGAAATTTGCATAGGTCCAGCCCTCCCGGGGCCCCACGGCGCTTGAAGCGGCAAAGGTTGTCACCAGTGAGAAGGCCGGGACTACCTCATATAACCCGCCGTTTATTTCCAGTGAGTGGATGACGCCCGGGATAAAGTCCTCCCGTGACAGCTCCGGGTCATTGTCGATATAGGGGTACAGGTCCTCCAGCAGTCCCCGCCGGGCAAACTGGGCTGAGGAGGGTATGCTGTCAATGGCGGTCAGGGAAAAATCATAGATATCCGGTATGTTTCCGGCGACCATATCGGCCATGAGCTTCACCGCTGAGGCGTTTTTATCCTCGCCGCCGTATACGGAGTAATCGATAATTTCTATGGGGCACTGGGGGTTGTGGTTGTTCCAGTCCCTTATGGCCTCCTGGACCCGAAAATCAATCCCCGCCGGGTCGGTGGTGGCAAAGCGGATCACGCTGCTGCTCTCCTTGTCAATCTCCCGCGGCGTCAGAACCAGCAGAGGGCCGGGGGCGTCAAAGGAGAGGCGTCCGGAGCAGATCAACTTCCCGTCCGTTTCCGCCACGCTCCCCCGCAATATGCCGAGGCTGTTCCAGGAGAACAGCTTTTGAAATTCCTCTGTCTCAAAGCGATAGCCGTAAAGGGCGTTGCTGTCGCCGAGAAACACATCCCAGCTCTCCCCGCCGCAGACGTCGGAAAAAGGCATGTTGAAGGCGACGGAGCGAAGCAGTTCCAGCTTCTCCGTCGAATAGAGCTGTAGGCGGCATGTATTCTCCGCGTCGTTATACGCTAGAATAAGCTCCCCCTCAGCGGTGCAGGCCAGCCGGGCGGCGGGCTCTGCCGGTATTGACCGGTCCTGCCGGATCCCTTCCTCGACTTTCGCGGCGATTAGGGCCTTATCGCTCAGAATAAACAGCTTTCCACCGGCGTATTCGATCTGCTTCGGCAGCCGGTTTTCTTCCCCCATGAGCTTATTTAAGGCGCTTGTGCAGAGCACAGTTCCGTTTTGGTCCAGTTGGATGATCTCATATTCCCCGGCATCGGAGGCGGCGAGGAGAAACAAAACCCCTTCCGGCGAGGCTGCCACATCCCAAAAACTCTTTTCCCGGGAGGAAAAAAGCACGGTTTCCCTTGCTGCTTCCCCGTCGAAGCAGCACAGGTGATATGCCTCGCTGTCGCTGCCGATGTAATAGACCTTTCCGTCCAGGACAGTCAGCGCGTCGCTGGCCCAAATTTCGCTCTCCCTCTCATTTTCCACAAGGGAATAGCTGGGCGGAACGATTTTCCCGGACCCGGAGGCCGCGTCGATCTCCGTGTCGGCCTTATTGTTTGCCTCTTCTCTGCCGCTGCACGCGCTGAGGGACAGGCAGAGGGCCAAAAGTAAAAGAAGAGTACACAGCTTTCTTTTCATTTCTTTTTCTCCTTTGGTGAATGGATGGGGAATAAACCCCTCTGCTACTTTATCCCTTCAGCACTCGAAAAGAGGGACAGGCTTTACAAAAAAATATTCTGTGATATGATTCATCCCAAAGGGGGTGAGCCTATGGCCGATTCATTTCTGGAAGAGCTGTACCTGGAGATGTACAAAAAGCTGTATTATTACGCCTATGTGCGGCTGAAAGATGAGCAGCTGTCTCAGGAGGTCGTACAGGACGTATTTGTCCTTGCCCAGGAAAAATTGGAGGTCCTGCGGCAAAGCCCCAACCCCCAGGGCTGGCTGATCCGGACTGCGGGCTACACGGTCCTCCACGCCCAGCGGACCAGGCAGCTCATTCAGGCTCATTTTGCCCCTCTGGATGAGGAGATCATGGCCGCTTCCCCGCCGGAAGAAGAGCTGGGCCTGCGCGAGCTGATGACGGAGGAAGAATGGCGGCTGATGAAGAGTGTTTACTGCGACGGCTATTCCATCAAGGAGGCGGCGGGCCTATTCGGTCTCGGTTTGGAAGCCTGCCGGAAACGGCTCTACCGCCTGAAGCAGCGGCTGCGAAGCCAATTAAGAGAAGAACCGGACGCCGGGAAAGGAGGGGAAAATGATGCCGGATAAATTCAGTAAAAATGAACTGCAAAAGCTCTCCACGGCAGAGCTGGAGGAATTGATCCGCTCCATGCCGGCAGACATTGACCCCGAGGACTGGCTGCTGGTGATGGACGAATATACCAGCCGGGAGGAGGTTCCCGACGTGGATGCCGCTGCGGCGCTGGCAGCGTTCAAAACCGATTATGACGGGGCTGAGCCCGTATTTTCGGAGGTGGCCGAACCCGGGGCCGATTCTCCCGCCTCCGGGTGCCGGACACGGCGCGGGGCCCTGCGCATTCTGCTGGCGGCCGCCATTCTGACGGCGCTGTTTTCCGCCACCGCCTATGCCGCCGGCTGGTTCGGCCTGCGCTCCCGGGCCGTGCAGACCGGGATAGAGATCGACACCCCCGATTTTGATGCCGTGGGCAAAGAGGCCGCGGAGAAATCGGAGGCCGTGCTGCTGATCCCTGTCGGGTATCAGAAGTCGGCGGAATATCAGGCGGCAGAGGAATGGTATGAATTAACTCTGCGCTACTGCCAGGAGAAAAAAGCGGAATGTGAGGCCGCCGGTCAGGGCGCATGGGACTGGATGGACGTGGAAGCGGCAAAAGCGATTTTGGGCGACAGTCAGAGCATCTACAACGCCTTTGACGGGGTCCTTGCGGAAAAGCTGCTGGAGATCAGCGGAAAATACGGCGTGGCGCTCCACAGCGCCATGGCCTATCCCGCCTCCCTTTCGGAATTTTACCGCCTGACCGGCACGGAGCCCTTCGGCCTGCCGGAGTACGGGGAGCAGGTTCCCGCCTATGTGTTCGAAGACGGCTCCTTTCATGTTGAGGGGTCCTTCAGCCTTCACGGCATCAGCTGCGATTTCTCGCTGGAAAGAGCCCTGGCCGGGACCCTGCCGCCCTATACCCGCCTGCTCCACGACCCGGACGCCTATGAGGAATGGACCTATACCACAGCCTCGGGCGCGGCGGTCTGCATCGACTGGAGCAAGGAAGCGGATCACATGTATTATGACTACGGGGAGGGCTCCGCCAAGCTCTGCTACGGGCACACGGTCACTGTCCACTACGCCCAGGACGGCGCTTTCCTCACCCTGTGGGGCTATGTCCCCGGCGGAAAAGAGGACGCCGAAGCCCTTGCCGATCTGTTCGACTTTGCCACAGCCTGCGCGGGACGTCCTGAATCAGCGGAATAAACGCGAAAAGGAATACGCCTTGATGAAAGACGTATTCCTTTTCTTTTTCTTAAAAGATGATTCATACGAATACCTGACAGACAGAAAGATTGAAAAAGATTTCTGTCAGGTAATAGTATCTATCGCTTGTTCAAAAAACTGTTTCAGCAGGTCTGTCACGCCCTGAGCTGCCTGGATCGTTGCAATCATCAGTAAATCCATATCCAGCTCGGAAAAATTGATCGAATATCCTGCGTTTCGGATAAGCTGCGTCAAAAAAGCACGTTGAGTACGCCCATTTCCCTCCCGGAACGGATGAAGCGCATTAGTCACGCAGTAAAAGTCTGTGATCTCATCAACGAAGGTATCCTTTGGCAAATGGATAAATAAATTGTGGGCTTTCAGCCTTTTGAAAATTTGCTCTGCCCTTTCCTCTATTTCTGCCGCTGGACAAAACACAGTACCTTTCTTGCTGATGTCAACCGAACGTACCTCTCCTGCCCAGTCATACAATTCAGAAAAGAGGAAGCGATGAATGGCCTTATAATGGGGAAAATCAAACTCACCGACAAGCGGATTTTCTTCCAGCTTTGCCCCATTGATATAGGTCATAAGCGCTTCCGTTTTATTCAGCGTTTCCTCGTCCTGTATGCCAAGCTTGTTGACTAAAACAGTCGTTCCCGGATAACAGCCGTCAGTGATCGACGCAATACTGTAAGACATTACTTTTCACCTTTGGACTGGCCTGCTGCGAAACGCTTAAGGCACTCCTCCGTTGAAAGCTCTCCCCGCAGTACCTGTTCGCACTGTTTCCGCATTTGGGGCGTAATCTCATAGCCTTCCATACGGACAGAAGCTTCGGAATTACGCATGGACATCATATGCCGGTCAAATCCCATGTTGTCCCTCCGTAAATAATATTTACAGTGATATTATATCTGCTTCTCCGCGAAAAATCAACCAGCATGGAGGCGACCGCCGCATCGGCCTTTTTCGGTGCAAGCCCCGGGGATCCGGTTTCCCTGCTTTCAAGTCATCTCTCCAAAAAATACTCGATGTCGCTGCTGTGTTCATCCACCAAAGCGTCCAAAACCGCCTCCAGCTCCGTTTCTACCTTTTCCGGCAGACGGTCTTTTTCATATTCGATATCGTATTTCTCACAGAGCTCCTTTGCCATCTGGTCCCGCATTTTCTGCATGGAAATCGTCTCATAAGCCTGAGAACGCAGCAGCTCCAGATACTCCTCAAAGCTGAGCTTAAGACCCTGGCAGTAAGCGTCGATCATTTCCTTCCCTTCCGGGATCTCGTAGGCCCGGCGGGTATTGTCCAGCAGGTCCTCAATCTCATCCTCCGTGGCCGCCAAGCCCCGTTCTTCGGCCATTTCCACCAGAATCATTCCCCGGAGCAGATGGTCAACAATTTCTTTGTCCGTGGTCTGGTAACTCTCGTCATGCAAAAAGGCCGTCTCTTTCGCATAGTCCACTTCCGTCCAACTGACGGTCTTGTCCTTATATCTGGCAGCAATATTTTCCTTCTCGGCCTCCGCCTGATCCATCGCGTCCCGCAGGGCAGCTCCCGCGCTGGTATAGTCCTTCTCTTCCGGCCATTCTTCCCAGCCGAATACCTGAAGCCAGCCGTAATCTCTCAGGGGGGATTCCTGGGGGAGCTTGTAGTAGCGAAAAGGCGGGACGAAGATATATCCCTCATCGGAGGAGAGGTAAAGACTGAGCTCCGTACCGTCTTCCAGGGTGCAGCACAGGGTGTAATCATAGTTGTCAAAGTTGCTGACCGTGCTGCCCTGATAGGCGTCCAGCAGGGCTGACAGACGGTCAAGCTCCTCCGGGGTCCGGGCGCTCCATAGCTCCTCCCCGTTCCGGAGCAATTTGGCGCTTACGGCGGCTTTGAAGTCCTGCAGTTGGGCATTGCAGGGCTCGCCGGTGGCTTTTTCTGCCCAATTCAGCAGCGCCTCCGCCGCTTCATCGGCCTTGATGCCGCTCACCGCGCCGGCGCTGAAAAAGCGGCTCCCGGAAAGGGTCTCGAACACCGTGAAGCTCTGGTCTTTGTCCAGCTCCACCTGAAACAGCTGTACCGTCTCCATAGGCTCGACCTTTTCCTTTTGGGGATCATCCAGCGCCTCCCGGCACATGTCCGCCAGTTCTTCGGAGAGGGGGATATAATACAGGTCCCGCATTTTTCCCCCGTCCCGGGCGGTATAGACCAGACGGGGCGTCGGAACTTCGCTTTCCACGAAGCTGCCGCTCACCGCCTGCTCCTCCGGCTTTGCCGCGCAGCCCCATAGGGCCAGCACAAGGCTCAGACCAAGAAGCAGCAGAAATCCGGTAATTTTTCTTTTCATCAAAGGACCTCCTTTATCGCAAATTCGGTACTTTGATTATAGCATTTCGGCACATTTCTTCAATATTCCGGGCCGATTCTTCAGAATTCTTCAGGGTTTCGGCCCTATCCCGTCCCGTCCGTGCGGGACATAGAATGGCACAGGGGTGAATGATTTGTGAATCCATGCGAACTGACGGCTTTCGTCACCGCCATTGCCAACGCCCTCGCAAACCAGCTCAGCGACGACGAGCTGAACCTTTTAGGCGCGGTAGTGACCCAGCTGGGCGATACGCTGCTGACCATCGCGGCCCAGAGAAGCATTTGCGGCGGGAAGAAAAATTAACGCGGGGATGCAGCACCTCATCCGGCGCTTCGCGCCACCTCTCCCTCCATGGCGCAGCCTCATGCCTCCCCCTGGAGGGGGAGGTGCTGAGCGGAGCGAAGCGGAAGGGGGGCTTGGCGGCCCTTCATTTTACCGATTCAAAGCCCAGCGTAAGCGGAATGGAACCGGTTTCTTCTGACGAGGTGGTACCCCCCTCAGCCGCCTCCGGCGGCAGCTCCCCCTAATGGGGAGCCTTTTTTCTGGCCTGGGAAAAGCGAATCCGGGAGTGAGGCTCCCGGACGGTTCATTTTTTCAGTTCATTTTCCAGCGCTTCAAACCCAAAGCACAGGGTCTCCTTCTGGTGGCTGTCGCTGGAGAGCACAAAGCTGCCGCCTTTTTGGCGGATATAGTCCCGCAGGGCCAAGGAGGGATAGGGCGACGTGCGGTAGCCCCGGGAGATGGCCCCGGTGTTGATCTCAAAGGGCCGGCCGGTCCGCAAAAGGGCGTCAGCGGCCCCACGGGACGCGGCAAGATACCGGGGGGTTGCCTCGTCAAAGAGGGCCCCGCCCTCGTTGAATTTGGTAATCAGGTCAAAGTGGCCGATGATGTCCGCCCCGGTTTTCTCCACCACACGGGCAACCGTGCGGTAATATTCCTCAATGAGGGCGTAGATGTCCCCGCCGAAGTGCTTCTCCGCCGCCGCGCGCAGAATCTCCGGCGACTCGTCCACGGGGATATACTCCTCCCCGGCCCGGAGATAGTGCACCGAGCCGATCACATAGTCGTAGCCCTCCGTGGGTTCCTCCGAATAAAAATCCTGCTCGATGCCGCAGAGGATTTTGATCCTTCCGGCATATCGCGCCTTCAGCGCCGCGATGCAGGGGCGGTAAAGGGGGATATCCCCTTTGTTCATGCACCAGCTCTCGTCAAAGGCGGTGTAGGAATGGTCGGAAAAGCCGATGGTATCCATGCCCCGCGCTATGGCCTCCAGCACCACTTCCTCCGGGGTGTTTTTCCCGTCGCTGAAAATCGTGTGGACATGCTTGTCACAAAGCTCCATCAGGTCATCTTCTCCTGCTTCACCTTTTTGTCGATCACATGGCGGGAGGCCAGCTCCTTGTGGATATCCTCCAGAGAGATGCCCATCTCCACCATCAGCACCATCACATGGTAGGCCAGGTCGGCGATTTCATAGACGGTCTCCCGCTTGTCCTCCGCCTTTCCGGCGATGATGACCTCCGTGCTCTCCTCGCCCACCTTTTTCAAGATCTTATCCAGACCCTTTTCAAAAAGATAGGTGGTGTAGGAGCCCTCCTTTTTCTCGGTTTTCCGGCCCCGGATGCTCACCAGACGGAGAAGCTTTTCCACTGCCTCCGCCTCTGCCCCGGCGCACAGGGCTTTGACGCCGTGCAGATTCTTTTCGCTGACGGCCTGATACAGCGAGGGCTTTGCCTCCTCCGGCAGGCCCAAGGGGCCCACGGCCTCTTCCAGAATGCTCAGGTTGGAAAGCTCCAGCACGCAGTCAGGCGACACGGTGCAGAGGCTTTTCACCGCCAGAGCGATCACCTGGGCAATGCTCCCGGCGTCCACCCGGCCGATGCACTCCAGGCCGGCCTGCATGATCTCCTTGAAGCCGTTGGCCCCCTTGGCCACCCGGTACACATTTTCGTTATAAAACAGCTTTTGCAGCTCTTGAGGCCGGTCCTTACTGTTTTTGATGATGGACAGCGTCACATCCGGCTTTAAGGCCATCAGCCTGCCGTTTACGTCGGTAAAGGTGATGACCTGGTCGGAGACCAGAAAGTCCTTGTTTCTGGCATACAGGTCATACTCCTCGAACTTGCTCATCCGGTAGGGCGTATAGCCCTGCTGTAAATACAGCTCCCTCAGGGCAAAAATTATTTTTTCTCCGCTTTGCAGCACGGAATCATTGATCGTCATCCTCTTTTGACCCTTTCTCCAGTCTCTCTATGGCAAGCTTATAGCCTCCGCTGCCGTAGTTGATGCATTTATTCACCCGGCCGATGGTGGCGGAGCTGATGTTCACCTGCTCCGAGATCTTCTGGTAGCTCAGCCCCTTTAACAGAAGGGCCGCCGTCTCCAGCCGCTGGGACATGTCCTGGATCTCCTTCACGGTACACAGATCCTCAAAGAAGTCGTAACATTCATCTATGGTTTGAAGATTCAAAATTGTCTGAAACAGCCGGTCAGCCGCGTCCGAACGGAGTTTTACCATCCCTCCCCCTCCTCTTATCGTGATATCGTGCTATTGCATTACCACGTTATCTCGTTAAAGTCAATGGGCAGTTTATTGGGAATCAGCCTGTTTTCCCGCGCCGGTCATCCTGCAAAATGCCCGTGACTATGTCCTTTTTTCCCCGAAATTTGGGTTTTTTGGCCTTTATTCCTTTAAATTACTGGTATATAATGATATCATTGCAGGGAAAGAACAGAGGAGCCTTCCCGGCGGAGCTTCAACCCTGAACCCTTCATCCCACAAAAGAGAGGATCAAATGGAAATGAAAAAAGCAAAACGGATCATCGGCATGGTTCTGCTCATTGTAGGCGGCTTTTTGACCGTCGCCAATCTGATCGCCCTGTGGGCGGTGCTGACCGTGAGAGATGTGGACTACCGGCTGGGAAGCGCCGTCATGGTGCTGATTTTTATCCTCTTCAGCGTGGGCGTCTTTACGCTGGGCTGGCGGCTGCGTCACCCGCGGAATAAGGCAAGTGACGCGGTGCAGGAGCGCCCCGCCCCGGCAAAACCGGTTTACGACCCGCCCAAGCCCCGGAAGCTGACCGCCGAAGAAAAGCAGCGTCAGGAAGAAGAAAATGCAAAGCGGCAGCGGCTCTGGCGTGAGCAGGCGGAAGCGATGAAGAGAGCGCGCATGGAGGCTTTAGCGCCCTGGAAGGATATCGACCCCGAGGAGGCGGAGCATGTCGCCCGGTGGGAGAGCGCGCTGGCGGCTGACTGCGCCATAGAGCGCGATTATCTGGTCAGCGCGGTGGATAACCAGGGGCTGGACGGCCTCTATGACCACACCGGAGCGGACTGGTTTATTCTCTGCATGGACAGCGATCTGGCCAAAGTCGTCCGGCTGTACGCGGAGGTGGATACCTATCGCAAGGCCTGTGAGGTCCACGGCGTCAATCCGAAACACACGGAGGATCACACCCTGTACGGGCTGATGTGGTTTACCTATGATATCCGTTTTCTGATCGTCACCCGGCAGGACTTCCTTTCGCTGGGAGCGGAAAGGGAGCAGTGCCTTGCCCTGTGCCGGGAGCATGATCTGCATCTTGTTCTTCCTCAGTCCGGGGGAGTGTTTCTGGATCTTGACAGCGGCAGGCGCTGGAATGTCTATATCGCCGGGACCTATCCGGGCAGCGCCGACGACGCGGCCACCTACGGCAGTCTGTCCCTGGACTGGACCGACCCGAAGCCCGGCGCGCCCCGGCAGGACGATCCCACCCGGAGACAGTACACGCCGGATACCCTTCTGTCCCTGGATATTTCGTCCGCAGAGCGGGGGCCGGGGGCACGAAATCTCCGTTTTGACGAGTCTTTGCACCAGAGGCGGCTGACGGTTCAGCTGGATGAGGAGCGGCTGTGGTTTTTGTCGGTATTTGTCGGTGAAGACGGCGACTTGAAAGAGTTCTCTCTGGACTACGAGGGCGCCGCCGATTCCCACTATGAGTTTTCCAACGAGAAGGCCATCCGGGATAAGCTGTACCGTCCCGGGGACGAAAAGCTGTATTTCCATGAAATTCTGGTCCGCTATGTTAAAGAATACGGCGGCAACGCCCTGCTGAACCAGATCATGCCCTACGTCACCGCCCAGTTTCATTATGATTGAAAAAACCATCCTGCGCAGGTAAAGCGCAGGATGGTTTTTTTAAAAGATATGAATCACGCCGTAGGTAACGGCGGTCATGATGCCGGCGGCGATGAACACGCCCAGCACGATGGAGGGGATGGCCCGTTTCAGCCGCAGGTCCAGGAAGGCGGCCACCAGCGAGCCGGTCCAGGCGCCGGTGCCCGGCAGGGGGATGGCCACCAGCAGGCAGAGCCCCAAGGGCCCGTATTTCTGCACCAGATGGCCCTTCAGATGGGCCTTGTTCTCCAATTTTGTAACCAACCGGTCCAGCCGGACGCTGATTTTCCGCAGCCAGGCGAAGATACGGCGGATAAACACGATGATAAAAGGCACCGGCAGCAGGTTTCCCAGCACGGCGGCGGCCAGGGCCACCGGGTAGTCCAGGCCCAGGGCGATACCGTAGGGCAGCCCGGCCCGAAGCTCCACCACCGGAGCCATGGATATGAAAAATGTGGCGACGATCTTTCCCAGCGTCGTCTCAGTAAGCCAAGTGAGCATTGACAATCTCCAAAATCTGTTTTTCAGGGAGATTATAGCACCCGAAAAGCCTCAGGGCAAGCGTCGGGGAAAGGTTTTAAGGTTTCTTAATATGTTCTTTCTTTTATCTTAGTTCGATCTTCCCGTGTTCCTTCTCGTATTTCTCCACGCAGTCCCGGATAAGGATGAGGATCTGGCTGTTGGCGGAGCGGCCCTCATAGTCGGCCACGATGTGCAGTTTGTTCAGCATTTCTTCATCAATTCTGATGGATAAGCTCTTTATAGCCATATTTTATCTCCTAAATAAATTTATTATGTATTTATTTTAGGTTCAAAATATGCTATTATGTGGAATATAGATATAAAACATATCTAAAGTGTGTTTACGGGAGGACCTGAAATGGACAGCAAAGTGGATTATAAGGAGATGTACCTGAAAATGGTACGGGCCACGGAGAAGGCCATGGACATTCTGATCCGGGCCCAGCAGGAATGTGAAGAGATGTACATCGAACAGGCAGAAGACGAAGAGAGCCCCTTCGGCTAATAAGGCCGCATAAAGCTTCCCCATTAGGGGGAGGCCGTGAATAGTGAATGGTGAAGAAGTGAGGTGGCCGCAAAGCGGCCGGATTTAAATTTGTCGCCGCAGGCGACACCACACCTATTCACTTTTCACTATTACCTATTACTTCGTCAACCCCTACCGTCATTTGCTCTGCAAATGCCACCTCCCCCTCCAGGGGGAGGCATGAATGGCGCCCCCTTGGGGGAGCTGGCTGCCGTAGGCAGACTGAGGGGGGTACCACCGCACTTCGTACTGTCGCTTTTACCCCAGCAGAAACCGTTCCAGCGCCGGGATATCCTCAACGATTGCGTCCGCGCCGGCGGCCTCCAGCTCGCCCTCGGCCGCGTAGCCGTAACGGACGCCCACGCAGGCAATGCCCACCTTGTGGGCCCCGGCCACATCGTACTTGGTATCGCCCACCAGAATGGTGTTCTCCTTGGCCGCGCCGCAGAGTTCCATGGCCCGCTGCACCACCTGCCACTTGGCGCTGTTGTTGCCGTCGGGACGGCTGCCGCAGATCACGGGAAACAGCCCGGTCATGCTCTCCCGCCGCAAAAGCTCTTCTGCCAGCTCCTGGGGTTTGGAGGTGGCGAGGCCCACGGTCTTCCCGGCAGCGTGCAGTTTCTCCAGCAGCTCCTTTATCCCGGGGAAAACACAGCACTCGTTCAGCCCGATGGGATTATAGCGTTCCCGGAAATCCAAGGTAGCCTGTTCGGCGGCGGCCCGGTCAAAGCCGTAGACCTCCATGAACTTGTCCACCAGCGGAGGGCCGGCAAAGCAGCGCAGGCTCTCCAGCTCCGCGTCGATCCCCACCTTGTTCAGCGCGTAGCGCACGGATTTGGTTATGCCCTCCACCGTGTCGAACACCGTGCCGTCAAAATCAAATAGTATGCAGTCGTACATGTCTTTCCTCGCTTTCTGTGTCTTTAAACAGTATAACATGTGGAATACTATTGTCAATCGGCAATGCCGGCGCATAGATTGGCGTATCTTTGAAAAACGAGGTGGAAGAGATGGAGATCAGCTATTTTCTCGGCTCAAACAGCAAGGACGGCTTTGCCTCCCTGTACAGCGGCTTTGCCGCCGGAGAGGGCGACAGGCTGCACATCATCAAGGGCGGGCCGGGCACCGGCAAATCCGGCTTGATGCGAAAGATTGGCGCGGCGGCGGAGCGCCGGGGCCTGGATGTGGAATACGTGCTCTGCTCCGGGGACCCGGATTCTCTGGACGGGGTGTACATCCCCGCGCTGAAGCAGGGCTGGGCGGACGGCACGGCCCCCCATGTGGGCGAGCCCCGCTGCTTCGGTGTGGATTCAGATTATGTTAACCTTAGCCGCTTCTGCCGCCTGCCGCTCAGCGACAGTGACGCCAAAGAGATCATACGGCTGAACGGGGAATACAAGGCGCTGTATGAGCGGGCTTATGCCTTTTTGCAGGCCGCGGCGGCGCTGAGGCGGGGTTATATGCCCCAAATCGGCGACCGGGCCTTGCAAAAAGCGGCGGAAAACCGGGTCTGCGGCATTCTGCGGCGGCACAGCAAACGAAAAGAGGGCCTGGGGCGCGTGAGCAAGCGCTTTTTCCGCGCCATCAGCTGCAAGGGCGAATTGAGGCTGGGCGGAGAAATAGAAAAATTATGTAAACTTGTCTATCAATTGGACGACAGTATGGGCCTGGCCGGGCCTGCTCTGGAGGCGGCGGTCCGGGAGGCCGTTTCCCGTGGTCTTGACGTAATTTTGTGCCCCTCCCCTCTCTGCCCGGATGAACCTGACGGCATCCTCCTTCCCGACGCCTCCCTGGCGCTGCTTCGGGGCTGCTGGGATATTCCCGGTGCACGGCATATCCGCCTGGACGCCCTGATACCGGCCCAGCGGCAGAAGGAGCTGAGAAGCAGCCTGCGGGCGGGCCGGCGGCTGGAAAAGGAGTGCATGGCGGCAGCGCTGACAAAGCTCAGTCAGGCCAAGGCTCTGCATGACGATCTGGAGGCGGTCTACCGGCCCTATATGGATTTTGCGGCCCTGACAAACTTCACCGAGGAAGAGATCCGCCGGATTTTTTCTTAGCCAAAGCAGCCTGCATCCCGGGGGGCTTTACGCAGTGCGCTTTTCAGGCACTCCGCTTCCCGGAATGCCCAGCCAGTCCCCTTTTGACGTTCAGTCCATACTTATTCAGGAGTATTTCAGCATACTCCTGAATAAACACGCAAGCCGCCGAACAATGTCGACGCCTTGCGTAAACGCTGAATAAATCGCCTGCCGCAGAGCAGGCTTTTTTTATTTGGTCATTCTTCAGGCCCCGGTTTTTCTTCCTTCCCGACGTCTATTCCTCAGTCGCTTATATACCGCGCAGGCCCCTTGCCGTGCGTATTATCCGCCCCAACATCTCCCAAGCCGTCTTGCCGGCACAGCAGGCCATCTGCTGCTGATAGCGGATGCTGCCCGCATCAGGCCTGAATATGTCCAACAGCAACAGCAATATATTTAAGGACACCAGCACAAGAAAGATGATCTGCCACCTGGCCTTGCTTTTTCTCTCATAGTGCAGATCTCTTTCCAGGTGCCGGGTATATTTATTCTCGTTTTCCATGTGTACCGGCTGCTTTTCGCCGTCGATCTCCAGCACCTCGTCCACCGACCCTCCCAGGGCGTAGATGATCTGGCACAGACTCAAAAAGCCCGGATTCTTCGTCGCGCCATTGAAAAACCGCTTGACCGACGTCAAGGGTACCCCGCTGTCCTTTGCGATCTGCGCAAAGCTCTTTCCCTGTTCCTCCTTCATGGCACGCACTCTTTCCCATATTTGCTCAGGATCTTCTAACATTGTGCTCTTCCTCCTTTTATACATACAGACATAAGCGGCCTGAAGCCGACCAAATCCGGATAAAAAGTGGCCTCTTTTTTGCAAAAGTGGCCTGTTGACGATTTTCGTGTGTCCGTAGTATGGTTTTGTTGAAAGGAGGTTTGCCAATGCAGGATGCATACTGAACGCTGCCGGGCCAAGGACTGCCGCGCCCATGGGAACTGGCGCTGTCAGCCGGGATGCTGTCCAAAGCAGCCGGACAAGCAACAAAAACCTGAATGGGTACAGGAATGAAAATACTTTGTTTTACTTGACATGTCCGTTAGAAAAATGTTATTATCTTATTAAGATAGTTTTAAGGTTTTCCTTATCTGAATGTGCAAAAAGGGATGTGGGATATGAATCAAGAATGTATGGAATACTTTAAGCTGCTGAACAACGAAAACAAACTCATTGTCCTTGCCGCGATAAGAGAAATTGAATCAGGCTGTCAATCTGCGCCCTGTTCGTCTCATTCAGACGAGAATAAGAACGAATAAATTCTTCGGCCAGTCCGTTCTCCTCCGGGAGGACGGACTTTTTTCGTAGAAGGGTTGACGGTCTTTCCCAGAGGGAAGGCCCGGAGATCAAGCAAAAGCCGTGCTGAAACGATCTTGTAATTTATTTTAACACCGTTTTTACAGGCTTGTCAACCAACGAGCTCATCTTTATGAGATAATGACGGAGGAAACAGAACAGCAATAAACACATTTTTTACACGGACCCGGAGCCACCGCGCCGGCTTCCAGGCGCAGGGCATCCGCAACGCAGAAGCAGGGCCGTCTCCTCCGGCGCGGAAAAATTTTCTGTCCTGTATGTTATTTAACACTTCTCTCACAATTTTGTGCTATAATCCCCTCACATCAACCTGGGAGAGATCGCCAATGTCGGAAAAAACCGGCTTTATGGAGCGCGTTTCCGCGTTCATCGTCGAAAAAAACAAACTGTTTCTCGTTCTTTTCATCGCCCTGATGCTGTTTTCCGTGGTGTCCGTGGGGTGGGTGCAGGTAGAAAACGACATCACCGTGTACCTGCCGGAGAGCACCGAGGCCCGCCGGGGCCTGAGCATCATGGCCGATGAATTTACCAGCTACGGCACCGCCCAAATCATGGCGGAAAACCTGACGGAGAAGGAGGCAACGGAGCTTGCCGACCGTCTCGCCACCGTCTCCGGCGTGATGCAGGTGAGCTTCGATACCACGGAAGAGCACTACCACAACGGCTATGCCCTCTTTGACGTCACCTTCACCGGCACGGACACGGACCCGGAATCCGTCCAGGCCATGAAGGCCGTGAAGGCAGAGCTGGAGGACAACGCCGTCTGGATCTCCTCCGAGGTGGGCACCAGTCTGTCCTCCATCATCGCCTCGGAGATGAGCATCGTGGTGGTGCTGGTGGCGCTGGTGGTGGTAGCGGTGCTGATCTTCACCTCCGACACCTACGGCGAGGTGCTGGTGCTGCTGGGCACCTTCCTGTCCGCCGCCCTCATCAACATGGGCACAAACTACCTGCTGGGCACCATCTCCTTTGTGTCAAACTCTGTGGCCATCGTGCTGCAGCTGGCCCTGTCGGTGGACTACGCCATCATTTTCTGCAACCGCTATAAGGAGGAGCACCGGAGTCTGCCCAAAAAAGAGGCCGTCATCCGGGCCCTGTCCCTGTCCATTCCGGAGATCTCCGCCAGCAGCCTGACCACCATCGCGGGGCTGACGGCCATGACCTTCATGGAGTTTCGTCTGGGGGCGGACCTGGGCTTTGTGCTCATCAAGGCCATACTGTGCAGCCTTCTGTCCGTCTTTCTGCTGATGCCCGCGTTGCTGATGCTGCTGGGCGAGCTGATGGATAAAACAAAGCACAGAAGTTTTGTGCCCAAAATCCCCTTTGTGGGAAAATTTGCCTATGCCACCCGCCGCGTCATCCCTCCGGTCTTCGTGCTGCTGGTGGTTCTGGCCTATTTCTGCTACGGCAACAGTACCTACGCCTACAACATGGACATTGTCCCCGTGCCCAAGCAGAACGAGCAGGACATCGCCCGGGACAAAATCGAGGAGCAGTTCGGCTCTTCCAACATGCTGGCCCTGCTGGTGCCCGCCGGGGACTACGGGAAGGAAGCCGCCCTGATCGACCAGCTGTCCGCCACGGACCATGTGGAGAGCGTGCTGGGCCTGGCGGGCATCGAGGCCATGGACGGCTACCGCCTGGGAGACAGTGTGGATTACCATGAATTTGCCGCCCTGGCCGGGGTGGATGAGCTGACAAGTCAGGCTCTCTTTGCCTACTACGCCGCAAACGCCGGGGAGCACCGGGACGCGGCGGCAGATCTGGAGGGCTACACCGCCCCCATTATTGAGCTCTTCTCCTTCCTCCGGGACAAGGCGGAGAGCGGGGATATCCCCCTGGAGGCGGAGCAGCTGGCCACCATTGAGAGCCTTTCCGCCCAGCTGGACATGGGCAAAAATCAGCTCCAGGGCCGGAATTTCAGCCGCATTCTGCTGTATACGGACCTGCCTGTGCAGGGCGAGGAGACCTACGCCTTTTTAGACCGGGTCCACGTCATCGCCGGGCAGTTTTACAGCGACGGGGTCTGCATGACCGGCAACTCCGTCAGCGCCCGGGACTTCCACGAGTCCTTTGAGAAGGATATGCTGATCGTGAGCCTGTTCTCCATCGCCCTGGTGATGCTGATTCTGCTCTTCACCTTCAAGTCCTTCGGTATGCCCCTGCTGCTGATTCTGGTCATTCAGGGCAGCATTTGGATGAACTTCTCCGTTCCGGTTTTGCGGGGCGAGTATGTGTTCTTCATGTGCTATCTGATCGTCAGCGCAATCCAGATGGGCGCCAACATCGACTACGCCATTGTGGTGTCCTCCCGGTACACGGAGCTGCGTCAGACCATGGACCGGCGTCAGGCCATTATCCAGACCATGAACCTGTCCTTCCCCACCATCATCACCTCCGGCACCATGATGGTGCTGGCGGGGCTGCTGATCGGGCGGATGGTGTCCCAGTGCGTCATCGCGGGCATCGGCCGCTATGTGGGCGTGGGCACCATCATCACTCTGGTGCTGGTGAATTTCTGCCTGCCCCAGATTCTGCTTTTCGGCGACGGGATCATCCGACGCACCACCATAAGCTTCAAAAAAGCCCTGCATTTTGCCCTGCCCCGCCGGGCCTTTGCGGCAGTGCTGGCCCTGGCGGCTCTGTTTGCCCTGGTAGCCGCGCCCTTGGGGCTGAGCGACGCCAGGGCCTATTCCGATGATACCGACAGCCGCTGCGGCGCGCTCCTCGCCTCGGTGCGGGAGCTGAGCCAGCTGGCAGAGGCGCTGGATCTGTCTCAGGAGACCTATAACGCCTCCATGCTGTCCTTTGCGGAGAGTCTGCTCACCGACAAGATCGGCGAGGAGCAGCTGACTGAGGGCGAGGAGGAAATTCAGGCCGGGGTGGAAAAGCTGGAGCAGGGCCAGGCCCAGTATAACGCGGGCAAGGCCCAGCTGGACAGCGCCAAGGCCCAGTATGAGGACGGCCTCGCCCGGTACAATGCGGGCCTTGCCCAGTACGAGGCGGCCCAAAAGGAGCTGGAGGCCGGAAACGCCCGTCTGGCGGAGGGTCAGGCCCAGTATGACGAGGGCATGGCCGCGCTGGAGGCGGCCAAACAGGAGTACGCCGAGGGCGAAGCCCAGCTAAAGCGCATCGAGCCCATCTATAACGCGGTGCTGCCCCTGTATAACCACTATCAGGAGCTTCAGGCCGAGTATGACGCGGCAGAGGCCGCGGGCGACACGGCGAAGATGCTGCTCCTTAAGCCCCGGCTGGACGCGGCCAGGCTGGCCTTTGAGACCCAGATCGCCGGGTCGGGCTACACCCTCTCCCAGATCATGGAGGAGTATCAGGAAGGGCAGGCAAAGCTCAATTCCGGCGCGGAGCAGATCGCGGCGGCGGAGGAGCAGCTGGCCGCGGCCAAGGCAGAGCTGGACGCGGGCTACGCCCAGGCCGCTGAGGGCCAGGCCCAGCTGGACGCCGCTCAGGCGGAGCTGGACGCAGCCAAAGCAGAGCTGGACGCGGGCAAAGCCCAGATCGACGCCGGTGAGCAGCAGCTCGGCGGCGCTGGGGCCGCGCTGAGCCAGGGCTACGCCCAGCTTCAGGACGCGGAGGAGCAGCTGGAGGAGGGCCGGAAGACGCTGGAAGAGAACCGGCAGCAGCTCCAGAGCGATTTAGCGGCGCTGGATCAATACAGCAGCGACGAGGAGCGGCTGGACGCCGGAATGGAGATCCTGCTGAACCAGCCGGAGATCTCCGCTCTTGCGGGCCGGGACAGCACCTACGGGGAAATCTGCGCCGCGGCGGAGCGCTACTTAAGCGGGCAGATGGACAGCGCGGCCCAGGAAGGGCGCTGGGCCGGCCGGGCCTTTGTCCCCCTGATTCTGGCAGGGCTTCTGGCCCTGACCGGGGCTGTGCTGTGGTTTGCGCGAAAGGGATTGAAAGCGGCGGCTATTCTGTCGGGCCTTGCGGCCCTGCTGTCCCTCAGCTCCGCCGGGCTGTGGAAATTTATGTGCCCCTCCCTGACCGCCCTCCCCTTCATCGCAGCCATCGTGCTGCTGCTTCTGTCCGCCCTGTCCGCGGAACTGATCGTCAAAAGCGTAAAACAGGCAAAAGCAGAAGACGCCCTTGTGTAAAGGGAGGCAGTGAAGAGTGAAGAAGTGAGGTGGCCGCAAAGCGGCCGGATTATAATTTGTCGCCGCAGGCGACACCACACCTATTCACTTTTCACTATTCCCTATTACTTCGTCAACCCCTCCGCCTCACTGCGCTCGGCATCTCCCCTTGATGGCGCGCAGCGCCGGATGCGGTGCCTTTCCGGGCGGGGGGCAAGCCCCGCCCCTACGGCCCGACTGAAAAAGAACCGTAGGGGCCGCCCTATGTGGCGGCCCACGCAAAACGCTCCGGGGAAAATCCCGGAGCGTTTTCATTTTCCATTTGCTTATTTGATCTCCAGCCGGCGGCTGACGGGGATGTTCTCCTGCTTCTTGGGCAGGTTCAGGGTCAGAACGCCGTTATTATATTCGGCCTCGATCCGGTCCACATCAATGCCGCTGACGTCAAAGCTGCGGGTGAAGGACCCGAAGTAGCGCTCGCGCTTGACAAAGTTTCTTTTCTTGTCCTCTTCCTTCTTGTCGCTGCTGTGCTCGGCGGTAATGGTCAGGGTGTCGTTGTCCAGGTCAAGCTGGATGTCCTCCTTGTCAAAGCCGGGCAGCTCGGCCTCCAGCTTGAAGGCGTCGCCGGTGTCCTCCACATCGGTGCGGAAAGCGGTGGTTACAGGATTACTGCCCCAGAATCTGCGTTCAAACTCCTCCATCTCACGGAAGGGGTCGAAGTTGGCAACATGACGATTACGGCGCTCAATAGGAATGATCTCAAACATAATATATACCTCCAAAATTTTATTACAGATTTTATTCTCGATGAACTTTGCATTTCTTTCGTTTCATCGTGTATATAAGATACCGCGCAAAAGTTAAGAAATATACATTATATTATGAACAGAATGTTAATATTAGCACTCTTTGAGTAGGAGTGCTAAAATTGTAAAAAAGAAAATGTCATCCTCTGCCGCAAATCGGCGAAGGATGACAGCTTGTTTTTTGCTGCGGCAGACGGGCGGCCACGCAGGGCGGCCCCTACATCGTCAAAAGAAGCTCACGGCGCTCCATTTCCGCTATCCGCGAAAACTACGCTCTGTTCCCTCCTTTTTCCTCTCCAAATCGAATCCACTTCGTTGGGTTTCGATTTGGTTATTATACAGGAAGACGTACGGGCCGCCCTACGTGGCGGCCCGTGAAAAAAGCGCACCTAAACCCACCTGTCCTTCTGAACCGCGAAGCGGTGAAGAATCCCGTGAACAGAACGCACAGCTCAACCGAAACGAACAATCCCTCCGTCTCCGCCTTGGGGTGGAGCCACCTCCCTTTACACAAGGGAGGCAAACCCCTCCGCTTCGCTTCGCTCAGCACCTCCCCTGTTAGGGGAGGCATGAAAGGCGGCCCGCAATTCGTTCAGGATGACATTTTCTTATAACGCAATAGGGATCGCGCCGGGCTCGATGGGGCAGGTGTAGCCCTCGGCGGATTTTTCGGCAAACTCGGCCTTTGCCGCTTCCAGCAGCTCCGGCTTTTCCAGCAGGTCGATGGCCGTGGCGGCCAGCACCTTTCCGGCGCAGAGGATGGCCTTGTGGGCCATGCTGCTCTTGCCGCAGGAGACGATCTGCCAGGAGTGGCCGGGCACGCCGGAGGGCCAGGCGGCAACCTCGATCTGGGCGGTGGGGGTGAGCCAGCTCACGTCGCCCACATCGGTACTGCCGGGCATGAAGCCAGTGCCGGAGTAGAGGGGCATGAGAAAGTCGTTCATGGGCTTCTCCCCGTTTTCCGTCAGCGCCTTGACTTGCTTTGCAATCTCCGGGTCAAATTTCGCGCCGGTGCCGGGGAGATGTTTGGCCTTGGGGTAGGTGGCCTTCAGGGCGGTGGCCAGAGCCAGCTCATCCTCGGTATAGGCCGGAACGCCGACCTCCTCAAAATTTTCATACAGGGCTTTTTCCAGGGTGTAGTTCGGCAGCAGCTCGGCGGTGCCGTCGATAAACACGCGCTCAAAGCTGGTGCCGGTCATCAGCGCCGCGCCTTTGGCGATGTCGTCCACCCGGGCCTGGAGCTTCACGGAATCGGAGACCTTATTGGCCCGCACCATGTACAGCACATCGGCCTTGGCCTGCACCACGTTGGGGGACACGCCTCCGGCGTCGGTGATGGCGTAGTGGATGCGGCAGTCCTCGGTCATGTGCTCCCGGAGAAACTGCACGCCGATGTTCATCAGCTCCACCGCGTCCAGCGCGCTGCGGCCGTTATAGGGGTCTCCCGCAGCGTGGGCCGCCACGCCGGAGAATTTGTACAGCACCTGGATGCAGGAGTTGTTGGTGCCGGTGGTGACCTGGTTGGCCTCCCCCGGATGCCAGCAGAGCGCCGCGTCCAGCTCCTTCCACAGGCCCTCCCGGGCCATGTAGGCCTTGCCGCTGCCGCCCTCCTCGCCGGGGCAGCCGTAAAACACCACGGTGCCGGGCTTGCCGGTCTGTTCCAGATAGCGCTTTACCGCAGCAGCGGCCGCCAGGGAGCCTGCGCCCAGCAGATTGTGGCCGCAGCCGTGGCCGTTCCCGCCGGGGACCAGGGGATCGGGGCAGCTCTCCCCCGCTTTCTGGCTCAGGCCGGAGAGGGCGTCGTACTCGGCCAGAATGCCGATGACGGGCTTGCCCTGCCCGAAGCTGCCGCAGAAGGCGGTATCGATACTGCACAGCTTCTCCGTCACCTGAAAGCCCAGCTTGCGCAGGGCATTGCAGTAGAGCGTTGTAGCCTTGAACTCTTTCAAAGACAATTCGGGATTGTCCCAAATCTGATCGGCCAGGGCGGTAAACAGCCCGGCCTGTTCTTCCACCGCCTGAAGGGCGGCTTTTTTGTATTCATTCATATTGATCACAGCACCTTGGAAAGGAAGTCCTGGAGCCGGGGGCTCTGGGGGTGGTTGAAGATCTGGTCGGGGCTGCCCTCTTCCACCAGCTGTCCGTCAGCCATGAAGAGGATGCGGCTGCCCACCTCGCGGGCAAAGCCCATCTCGTGGGTGACCACCACCATGGTCATGCCGTCCTTGGCCAGTTCCTTCATCACGTCCAGCACCTCGCCCACCATCTCCGGGTCCAGAGCGGAGGTGGGCTCGTCAAAGAGCATCACGTCCGGCTCCATGGCCAAAGCGCGGACGATGGCCACGCGCTGCTTCTGGCCGCCGGAAAGCTGGATGGGGTAGGCGTCGGCCCGGTCCTTCAGGCCAACCCGGTCCAGAAGCTCCAGGGCCTTGGCCTCGGCCTCCTGCTGGGACATGCCCTTCACCTTCATGGGGGCCAGGGTCATGTTCTGGAGGATGGTCATATGGGGGAACAGGTTGAAGTGCTGGAACACCATGCCCATTTTCTGCCGGTGCAGGTCGATATCCAGCTTTTTGCCGTTTTCGTCCTTCTTTTTGGTGATGTCCACGCCCTCGAAGATGATGCTGCCCTCGGTGGGCTTCTCCAACAGGTTCAGGGAGCGGAGGAAAGTGGACTTGCCGCCGCCGGAGGGGCCGATGATGACCATCACATCACCCTTGTTGATGTCCACACTGACGCCGTCCAGGGCTTTGATCTTGTCACCGTTATAGTATTTCTTCAGGTTCTTCACCTGGATCAGCTTATCGTATGTCGCCACGACGCAGCCTCCTTTCATATGCGGAAACCACCTTGCTGAGGACAAAGGTCACGATAAAGTAGATGATGCCGATGATCAGCAGCGGTTCAATGGTCAGATATGTAGCGCCCTTGATGAGCAGGCACTGGGTCATCAGATCGCCGATAAAGAAAGTGGAAGCAAGAGATGTGTCCTTGGTGATCATAATGAACTCATTGCCCAGGGCAGGCAGGATGTTTTTGACAGCCTGGGGCAGCACCACGCTGAGCATGGTCTGCTTCTGGGAAAGGCCAAGGCTTCGGGCCGCCTCGGTCTGGCCCAGGTCAACGGCCTGGATGCCGGAGCGGATGATTTCGGAGACGTAGGCCGCGCTGTTGCACACCAGGGCGATGGCCACGCAGGCAAACTGCTGCTTGTTCAGGATGGGTATCAGCATGGGCAGGCCAAAGTAGAACAGATACAGCTGCAAGAGCATAGGAGTGCCGCGGATGATCTCCGTATAAGCGGCGGCGATCCAGCGGAAGGGGGCCACCTTGGACATGCGCAGCAGCGCGATCAGGGAGCCCAGGATAGCGCCGAAAAACACGGTGATGGCCGCCAGAGACAGGGTGTAGCCCAAGCCGGTCAGCAGGAACTTGTCCCAATACTTGACCATCAGCTTTACAACGTTTTCACATATGGTAATAAAATTCATTTACATTCTCTCCTGGCGTCAGACGCGGGACGCTCTGTTCAGAGCGCCCCGTCTGAATCATTTCTGTGCTTGTTTAGCCGTTGGACGCATCGTCCTCAATGGTCAGGTTCATCGCGGTCTCACTCTTGGCCAGCTCCACGGCTTCCTCGTACCAGCCGCCGTAGTAGCCCGCGTCATAGGCTTTCTGCAGGGCCGCGTTCACGGCCTCCAGCAGCTCGGTCTCGCCCTTGGTGATCAGGACCACGTTTGCCTCATACTCGGCCTTCACGTCAAACTCCCACTCGCAGACCATCAGGTCGGGGTTGGAGTCGACGATCATCTCCGCGTTGCCGGCGGCCACAGCAAGGGCCTCGATGTTGCCGCTCTGGAGCTCCAGCACGCCCACGCCGATGTCGCCGATGGTGTACGCCTTGGCATTGGGGAGCTGCTCGGTGACCATCATCATCTGCAGGGAGGCGTTCTGTGCGCCCACGTCAACACCGTCAAAGTCCTCGGCGGTCTTGTACTTGTCGGCGTCGTCCTTGCGGATCAGCAGGACCTGCTCGGTCTCGTTCTCGCCGGCGTAGTAGTAGTCGGAAAGTTCAAAGTTCTCGGCACGTTCCTCGGTCCAGGAGAAGCCGGAGATGGACATGGGGACGGAGGCGGTGGAGACGGCAGTCTGGCAGGCGTCAAAGCTCATGGCCTGGATCTCCAGCTTGACGCCCAGCTCATCGGCGATGAACTGTGCCAGCATCACGTCGAAGCCCACATACTGTTCCTGACCGGTCTTGGAGGAGTCAACAAACTCCATGGGGGAAAAGTCCGGGGACAGAGCCACAGTCAGAACGCCGCTGTCTTTGATCTCCTGAAGAGCGCTTTTCTCGCCGCTGCTGCCGCAGGCGCAGAGAGCAAATACAGTAAGTGCCGCAAGAATCAGGCAAACAAATTTTTTCAAGTTTTTCATTTTGACGATCCTCTCTTAATTAAGCATTTTCACCAATTATTGCTTGGAACGATTGTGATAATAGCACTAAGCGAAGTCCTTGTCAACACTTTTTTGAAAAAATATTCGGAATTTTTCGATTTTCTTTGCATAGTATTCATTTTATCCCTGAATATTCAGGAATTTTATGAATATACGCTGAATTTTGCATAAAAAGAGCTCCCCATGAAGAGGAGCCTTTACCATACACCTTTATTTTTTCGTACCCAGAAGGCTGAAAACGCAGTAGGCGATCAGGTCTGTGACCACCACGCTGGCCCCGGTGGGGGTCTCCAAAAAATAAGACACGGTGACGCCCGCCACAAAGCAGATGACCGAAATGAGGGCCGCGCAGAGCACCACACCTTTAAAGCTCTTGCATACCCGCATGGCGGAGAGGGCCGGGAAGATAATCAGGCTGGAGATCAAAAGCGCCCCCATCATCCGCATACCAAGCACCACGGTGACGGCGGTGAGCACAGCAAGCAGGGTGTTGTAAACTTCCGTCTTTGTGCCGGTGGCCCGGCTGAAGGTCTCGTCAAAGGTGACGGCGAAGATGCGGGGGTAAAACAAAATGAACAGGGCCAGCACCGCAACGGACAAGATCACGCTCAGCACCGCGTCACTGCGGCTTAAAGACAGGACGCTGCCGAACATGTAGCTGGAAACCTCGGTATTCATGCCGCTGGTGAGGGACACGGTGATGACGCCGATGGCCAGGGCGCTGCTGGAGATCATGGCGATGGCGGCGTCCCCGTTAAGCTTGCTGCTGCGGCTGAGACGCAAAAGCAGCACCGCCGCGATGACCACCACAGGCACCGCCACGGCCAGAGGGGCCAGGTTGAAGGCGGAGGCGATGGCCAGAGCGCCGAAGCCCACATGGGAAAGTCCGTCGCCGATCATGGAATAGCGCTTGAGCACCAGGGACACCCCTAAAAGGGCGGCGCACAGGCTGACCAGCACGCCCACCACCAGGGCCCGCTGCATGAAATGGTAGGAAAACATATTCAGAAATTCGCTCATATCCGGTTCCCTCCCAAAAAGCGGCGGGCAAGGTCGCTCTCCTTATATTCGGCGGAGCTGCCGCAGAACAGCTGCCGGTGGCCCAGGTGGAGGATACGGGTGGCGTAGCGCACCGCCTCGTGGATATCGTGGGAGACCATGATGACGGTGATGTTGTCGCACAGATTCACCAGCTTGATGAGATTGTACATCTCCCCGGTGGCGATGGGGTCAAGACCCGTGACCGGCTCGTCCAGCAGCAGCAGCTTTTTGGTGGCGCAGAGGGCCCGGGCCAGAAGCACCCGCTGCTGCTGGCCGCCTGAGAGCTCCTGATAGCTCTTGTCCCTGATGTCCTCAATGCCCATGCGCTCCATGTTCATTCTGGCCCGCTCTCTGTCCGCCTTGTTGTACATCAACCGGCGGTCAAGGCCGTTGAGGCAGCCGGAGAGCACCACCTCCCACACGCTTGCCGGAAAATCCCGCTGAAGCTGGGTCTGCTGGGGCAGATAGCCGATCTCCGTACTCTTCAGGCCCTCCCCGAAGGTGATGCTGCCGCTCCGGGGCGCTTTCAGGCCCAGAAGGCCCTTGATGAGGGTGGATTTGCCGGAGCCGTTCTCCCCCACCACGCAGAGATAGTCCCCCGCGTTCAGGCTGAAGTTCACGTCCTCCAGCACGGTCCTGCCGTCGTAGGCAAAGGACAGGTTTTCACAGTTCAATATTGCCATCAGCCCAGGGCCTCCTTCAGACTTTCCACATTAGCCCACATCAGCTCCAGATAGCTGACGCCCTTTTTCAGCTGCCCGGCGCTCACATTGTGGCAGGAGTGAAACAGCAGCTTTTCGCAGCCCGTGTCCTCGCAGATCACGTCTGCCATCTTTTCATTGGAAAATTCAATAAACATCACCGCCGGTATGCCCTCCTCCCGCACCTTGTCGATGAGAAAGGCCACGGTTCTGGCGGAAGGCTCCGTATCGTCGGTACAGCCGGGAAAGGCGGCGTAGTAATCCAGGCCGTATTCCTCCACAAAGTAGCGCACGGGGAAGCGGTCGGCAAAGATCAGAGTGTCAAATTTTCCGTTCTCCACGGTCTTGCGGAAGGCAGCGTCCAGCTCTTGCAGCTCCGCCACATAATTTTTCCAGTTTGCCCGGTAAAAGCTGCCGTTTTCCGGGTCGATCTCACAGAGCCTTTCGCACAGGGCGGAGACGATCAGCTCCGCGTTGACAGGAGAGGTCCAGACATGCTCGTCATACTCCTCTTCGTGCCCGTGCTCCTCATGCTCGTGCTCATTATGCTCCTCATGGCTGTGCTCCGTGGCCTGCATCCCCTCTTTGGTCTCCTCTTCCAGGGTCTCCACGCAGTCCATCATGGTGAGGGTAAGGATATCATTCTCCCGGCCCTCCAGCAGCTCCTCCAGCCAGGTCTCGCTCTCCCCACCGTTGCAGAGCAAAAGATCGCAGTTTTCGATGCGGATGATGTCCTGGGGCGTGGGCTCAAAGCTGTGGGCCTCGGAGCCGGGAGGCACCAGCAGCACCACATTGGCCTTCTCCCCGGCAATTTCCCGGGCAAAGTCGTAGGCCGGAAACAGGGTGCAGACAATATTCAGTCCCTCTCCCCCGCTCTCCGCCGGCGCTTCACCGCAGGCGCAGAGACTGAGGATCAGGCACAGGATAAACAAAAAAATAAGGCTTTTTTTCATTTTTATACTCCAATCCAGTGGATATAATACTCCAAGAGCCGGTCAAGGTCAAGTTTTCTCTGTTTTACAGATTTTAGCTATCTTAAGAAAAAATAAGACCGCCTTAAGAAAAGTTAAGAAATAGGTACACAGCGCCGTGCTATACTGGGTTCATCCTGTAAAACAAAGAAAAGTGGAGTTTAAAATGGAACAAAAAACCAATGATATAAAGCTGCGGGAAGCCCTCTCCGGTTGCGGGAACCGGATTATCCACTACTGCTGGTTCGGCGGCAAACCCCTTACCGGTCTGGCCAAAAAATGTATCAGAAGCTGGAAGAAGTATTTGCCGGATTTCACCATTGTCCAGTGGAACGAGAGCAATTTCGACGTGCGGATAAATGAATTCTGCAGCCAGGCCTATGACCGGAAGAAATGGGCCTTTGTGGCCGATGTGGCCCGCTGTTACGCGCTGAAGGAGTTCGGCGGACTGTACTTTGACACGGACATGATGGTCACGGACGACATCTCCCATGTGCTCTCCGGCAGCTTTGCCGCGGGCTGGGAGTCTGATTTCAACGTGGCCGCAGGCGTCATCTGGACAAGCGCCCCGGGAAACCCCATCATGGAACGGCTCTGGGATTTTTACGAAAACAACGCTTTTGACCCGGACAACATCTATGCCTTCTCCATCCCCACTTTGCTGACCGGGATCTTGCAGCGGGAATATGAACTGCGCTTTTTTGACCCGGACATCCAGCGCCTCCGGGACGACACCCTGATTTTCCCCAGAGAATATTTTTACCCCATCAACAGCGACGGCAGCGGACAAGACCTGTTCACCGGCAAGACCTGCATGACCCACTTTTATCTGGGCAGCTGGCTGCCCCGGTCGGACAGGCTCCGCGCCAAATTCAGATACAAATTCGGCCCCCGGCCGGGAAACTTTCTGCTGGATATTCTGGTACTGGGAAAGCACGCCCTGATCGGCGCTGGCAAAATACTATTCCACCCGCTCCTTGTCCGCAGGCAAAAGAAAGCCGCCCGGGACTTTGACGCAAAGGCTATGGCCCAATTTGATCAGGCGGCGGCAGCCCTTGCCGCCCCGGAATATATCGCCGTATACAACAAAAACTGGTTTGGGCCCTCCATTGCCACAAAGGGGCTGTTTGCAAACACGCTGGGCATTGAGGAGCTGTACTCCGATATCATCCGGGAGCATATGGCGGATTATTTTGTCCGCTGCGGCGCAAAGCTGATCATTTTCAGCTCTTTTTCCGTGGGTTGGGATAAGCTTGTGCGGAGCATAAAGGAGCGCCGGCCGGAGATCACCGTAAAAGTATTGTGGCATGGCAGCTTTGCCCTGAACACCGAGGTCTACGACTGGGACATGTTCTGCACCGTGCTCACCCTCTATAAGTCCGGCTATATCCAGAGCCTTGGCTTTGTCAAAAAGAGCATGGCCGAATTTTTTCAACGCAAGGGCTACCGGGCCGAGTTTGTGGCAAACCGCGTGAGCATCCCCGAGGATGTGCTGTCCGCCCTCCCCGTGAAAACCGCCCATGAGCGGATCAGGATCGGCCTCTATTCCTCCGAGGGCAGGTGGGTAAAAAACACCTATAACCAATTTGCCGCCGCCTCTCTTTTCGAGGACGCGGAGATCAGCTGCGTCCCGCTCAGCGACAGGGCCGTTATGCTGTCCCGTTTCTTTGATTTTCATCTTTCCGGAAGCTACACAAACCTGAGCCGGGAAAAGCTGCTGACTTTGCTGGCCTCCAACGATGTAAACCTCTACGCCACCTTTTCCGAGTGTTCTCCCCTGCTGCCGCTGGAGAGTCTGGAACTGGGCGTTCCCTGCATCACCGGCAATAACCACCACTACTGGCAGGGCACGGAGCTGGAGAAATACCTGGTGGTGGACCGGGTGGATGACTGTATTGAGATCTACAACAAGGCCAGACTGTGCCTTGAACACAAAGAGGAGATTCTCCGACTTTACAGACAGTGGAAAAAAGGCTATAATAGCGAAAGTATGGAAAGCGTAAGGCGTTTTTTGTCTGAGTAATGGAGGATCTTCCATGGATAAAAGGATAAAAGTAATGAGTATATTCGGCACCCGGCCGGAGGCCATCAAGATGGCCCCCCTGGTGAAAGAGCTGGAGCGCCGGGAGGAGACAGAGTCCATCGTCTGCGTCACCGCCCAGCACCGCCAGATGCTGGACCAGGTGCTGGACACCTTTGCCATCACGCCGGACTATGACCTGAACATCATGAAGCAGGGCCAGACCCTGTCCGACATCACCACCGCCGCCCTGCTGGGGCTGGAGGGCGTGATCAAAGAGGCAAAGCCGGACCTTATCCTTGTCCATGGAGACACTACCACCACCTTTGCCGGGGCGCTGGCCGCCTTTTACCAGCAGGTGGCCATCGGCCATGTAGAGGCCGGACTGCGTACCGGCAACAAATACAGCCCCTATCCGGAGGAGATGAACCGCCAGATGGTGGACCGGCTGACAGACATGTTTTTTGCCCCCACCGCTCTGAGCCGGGAGAATCTGCTGCGGGAAAATGTGCCTGCGGAGAAGATCTACGTCACCGGCAACACCGCCATCGACGCCATGGCCACCACCGTGAAGGCGGATTACACCCACCCGGAGCTGGACTGGATCGGCGAAAAGGAACGACTCATCCTGCTCACCGCCCACCGGCGGGAGAATCTGGGCGACCCCATGCGCAGCATCTTCCGGGGCGTGCGCCGCATTGTGGACGAGTTTCCCGATGTGAAGGTGCTCTACCCCATCCACTTAAATCCCGCCGTGCGGCAGGTGGCCCGGGAAGTTTTCGACGGCTGTGACCGCATTCGTCTGATCGAGCCGCTGGAGGTCTTTGACTTCCACAATTTCCAGAACAGATCCTTCCTCATTCTTTCGGACAGCGGCGGAATTCAGGAGGAGGCCCCCTCCCTGGGCAAGCCCGTTCTGGTCCTGCGGGACACCACCGAGCGGCCCGAGGGCATTGAGGCCGGGACCCTGAAGCTGGTGGGCACCGACGAGGATACTATCTACCGGGAGACCCGCCGCCTGCTGACGGACGAAGAGGAGTACGGTTGCATGAGCCGCGCCTCCAACCCATACGGCGACGGCCACGCCAGTGAACGCATCGCCGACGCCATTATTGAGAAATTCAGAGACGGGAAAAAAGCATGAGAGAGAAGATTTCCAAGCTGGTAAACGTCTATAAAAAATACGGCTTTATCGGCTTTTGCAAAAAGCTTTACGCCTATGTGGTGGCAAATTATCTGGACCGGATCAGCTTTGCCGTGCTGTTTCAGCCGGGGAAGTACCGGAAGCTGGTGCAGGAAATGCTGTCGGAGGAGGCAGAACGCGTTGTCCTCTGGCGCAGCAGCTTTGGCTACAATGTGCCTCTGTTCCAGCGGCCCCAGCACATTGCGGGGAATCTGGTCAAAAACGGCTCCCTGGTGATCTATGAGGTCACCACCATGACCGACCGGGTCAAGACCCTGAAAAAGAAGTCTGACGGGCTGTGGCTTTTCAATTTCAACAACATTCTCTTAAACCGCATCCTCATGCGGGAGCTTTTGGCCATGGACAAGCCCAAATTCGTCCAGCTCTACTCCACGGACTGGAAGCTGTCGGTGGAGAACATTGAAAACTACATCAACTCCGGCTTCGGCTTTATCTATGAGTACATCGACCACATCAGCCCGGAGCTGGCCGGCACCAAGACCCTGCCCAAAAACATCTCCGACAAGTACGACTATGTGATGAGCCACAAAAATGTCTATGTGGTGGTGACGGCGGAGCTGTTAAAGCAGGATGTGATCGCCCACCGGGGCACGGAGAATCTGGTTTTCTCCTCCAACGGCGTGGACTATGAGTTTTTCCAACACATGGACGAGCCCTTTGCCTTTGAGCCGGAATTTCAGGCCGTGCTGGACAAGGGCAAGCCCATGGTCTGCTATTACGGCGCTCTGGCCAAGTGGTTTGACTATGATCTGGTGAAAAAGATCGCGGCCACGGGGAAATACAGCGTGGTTCTCTTCGGCATCAAGTATGACGAGTCCTTTGACCAGAACCTGTCCGATGAGGAAAACATCTATTTTATGGGCCCCCGTGACTACAAGGTGCTGAAATACTACGCCGCCAAGGCCGATGTACTGACCATCCCCTTCCTCATTAACGACATCACCCGTTCCACCAGCCCGGTGAAGATTTTTGAGTACATGGCGCTGCACAAGCCCATTGTCACCACCGACATGAACGAGTGCCGCAAATATGACTCCGTGCTCATCGGCCACGACCACGAGGAGTTTATCGCCCTGCTGGAAAAGGCCATGAGTCTCCGGGAGGATAAGGAATATATCGCTCTTCTGGACAGGGAAGCCCGGGAAAACGACTGGCGCATGAAGGCCAAAGCCATCACCGATTTGATCTCCGAATAAGATTCATATGAACATCAAAAAGTCCCTGCGGCGCCAGCCGCAGGGACTTTCAAGGCGTCGACATAGTTCGACGCCTTGAAAACTTATTTGGGAGTATTCAAAAATACTCCTGAATAAACATAGACAGGATCCATCACTTTGTTCAGAATGACAGCTTGTTTTTTCCGGCAGGCGGGCGGGGAGACCCCGCCCCTACGGCCTTGCACCAGACTGACGGTGATGTTGTAGGGGCAGCCCACGCAAAGGCTCCCCTTGTCAGGGGAGCTGTCAGCCGCAGGCTGACTGAGGGGTAGTCAAAGGTAGAGGGTATCGCGAAAAGTGAACTGATGTGGCGACGCCTTTGGCGACAATTTTTAATCCGGCCGCTTTGCGGCCACCTTACTTCTTCACTATTCACTATTCACTATTCCTTCCCCTCCTGGGGGCATACCCCTCCGCCCCTTCGGGGCACCTCCCCTTTCAGGGGAGGCATGTAGGATGCACGGCAAAAGCCTTCCCCCTTTGAGGAGAAAGCGACCACATGGGTCGCCCATGAACAGAATATTTTTGCTCCGGAAGGCGGGCGGGGAAACCCCGCCCCTACGGCCTTTTCCGGAGCAATTTTTTGCTTGATTTGCTGTACTTTTCTTTACCGGCTCAGTTCTTCATGCCGTACCAGCCGATGCCCTCATAGATCCAGCCGGCGTCCACAAGGATCTGCCGCTCTTCGGTGCTGCTGGTGTAATGGTGAGAGCCAAGGTCGGCGTTCCGGTTCCACATTCTGTACTGGGGCACCCCGTTGCTGAAGGCGGAGTTCCAGCAGATGTTTTCATACTGCCAGCCCGCGTTCAG
>CAMGRL010000002.1 GCA_946061515.1 uncultured Clostridia bacterium | reverse complement strand
TTGTTCTATCTTACCATATTTCTTCCGTGTTCGATAGTTTTAATCAGCGTTTACTTGAGTGGAGACATAGACTTTACAGGGATGCTTTTGGCGAACAACCCAGCTAGCCATGAGTTGCTCTGTTTTCGGTTGGGGCAGATAGGGATGTACAGGTTTGTACTGAGCGCCCGTGATATAGACGGGAACACGCCGATAAATGCCATGGTCATACTTTCAGCGGCTACGGAACAGTATCAATTTTCGGAACAATATTTTATAAATCAGGAATATGCATTTTGCAGATATCAAAATAGTCACCCATGTATAGCACCGTCTATCTTTTCCTTATGTATTTATTGCAATTAAAGCAAAATTTTTTGTCAATCTATCTCTCTTAGTCTAGGCCTGATTACCGGGGGAGAACATCGCATAAAAGAGTCTGTATTTTCCGCGAGTTGGTTTTATTATCAATCGTTATTGACTATGGTGCTTAAAGCCTAAAATGGAACTTAAACTTAGTCCAACACCCACCGAGCCTGACCGGCCTGGTGGGTGTTTCCGTTTTTCGGGCAATGTTTTTGCATAATTCAAAAAAACATAACTCGCTATATGGAGCGGCTTGCGTTATAATAATAGGTACAAAAGGACAAACCGGCGGAGCAGATGCTGACGTTAAGGAGAAATAAGCCGAACGATGCAGATCAGAAAAGGGACGGAAAACGACATTGAGGAAGTGGCCGCGTTATACGACGCGGTAAATGATTACCTGGAAAGCCATACGAATTATCCGGGGTGGCGAAAGGGCATCTATCCGATCCGGGAGGATGCGGCGCAGGGGATCGCGGAGAACAATCTCTTCGTGGCCGAGGCCGAAGGACAGATCGCGGGCACATTTATTCTGCGGCACCGGCCGGAAGAAGCCTATGCGCTGGCGGATTGGGGCAATCGGCTGGATTACAGCGAGATATTGGTGCTGTACACCTTCGCGGTGCATCCCCGGTTTCTCCGTCAGGGGATCGGAAAGCAGCTGATGGAATTCATTCTGGCCTGGGCTGCCCGGGAGAAAATCAAGGCGGTCCGCCTGGACGTTTACGAAAAAAATACGCCGGCCATCCGCCTGTATGAGCAGATGGGTTTTCAGTATGTGGACACGGTGGACCTGGGCTACGGGATGTACGGGCTGGACCGGTTCCGGCTGTATCAGCGGGTGCTGTAAGTCCAAATTCGTGAGGGCACAAAGACATGAAAATACATATTATCGGAGGGCCGGGAAGCGGAAAAACCTTTCTTGCGGACAAGCTCTCCAGACAGTACGGAATACCCCATTACGATCTGGACGATTTACAGTGGGATAACGCGGCAAACGACTATGGGACGAAAAGAGACCCGCAGGAAAGAGCCGAGCTCCTGGATCAGATCCTGCAGAGAGAGGACTGGATCATCGAGGGCGTTTATTACGCGTGGTGCGGGCAATGCTTTGCGGACGCCGACAGGATCTATGTGCTGGAAGTTCCCCGATATCAATACAGAACCCGCATTATCCGCAGGTTCATCAGAAGAAAACTCGGCTTGGAACAAGGGAAACAGGAAAGTCTGAAGTCGTTGGCAGCTCTGCTCAGGTGGGCCGACAAATATCAAAAGGTGAATTTACCGGAGATCAGAAAGATTATGGCATCTTACGCATCCAAGGTGATTGAATAATATAAATATCCGTTTTTGGCGGACAAATCGATTTTTACAGAGGAGACAGCAGACATGGAAATCGGTCAGTTCTTTATGAATGGAGACGTGAAAGGCGCTATTGCGTATATGCGTGAACACGAGGAATTTCAGGACGTCCTCCCGACTTACATCGCCCTTTTTGAAAACGGCGAATACCGCAGCTATGATGTGCCCGAACAGCTCAACCAGATACTGCGGCTGTATCAGGTATATTATCGGGATATTTTCTATTGCGGGCTGCCGGAGGCAGAGGCCGCGGACAAGCTGCTTCCCCAGCTGAAAACCCTGCTGGAACTGCCGGACGCAGACGAAGACCAGCTTGCTAATCGGCTGTGTGCTGTGTTTGAACAGCATGGTTATCATGCGCTTTTCGGGAAAACCCAGGGATTTTACGGCCCCTATGTCTGGAAGGATACCGTGCCGACCGTTTACAGCGTGGAGCTGCCGGGCGGAACGGCGGAATATACCGTCAACATTCTCAAGGGCTTTGTATTCCGCAGCTGGATGGATTATCTGACCTTCGGCCGGTTCGGTACCGGCGGCTGGGCTTCGCCCGATGGCACGATCAACTGCGTTGAGCAGGCGTATGATTTTGAAAGCGAACGCTTTCTCGTTTCTCTGCTGAAGCATGAAGCGCAGCACACCGTAGATATGAAACAGTTCCCGGGTATCACCCCCACAGAGCTGGAATACCGGGCAAAACTGGTGGAGCTCCACTACTCCGGCAATTTGGGCTTGCTGCAAAAGTTTTTATCGGAAGCGAATGAAAGCAGAGCAAGTGACAGTCATTCGGTAGCTTCCGCGTGGGTCAAACGCGATTTTGCCGATACGGATCAATCCGATCTCTCCCGCATCCAGGCGCGGGCCCTGGAGCTGCTCCATGCACATACGAAAGAAATGAAAGAAAAATATGGGGAAAAGCGTTGACCAAGGGTTGATTGCGGCAAAACAAAATTTGTGGAGGAGAGTATGAAATACAAAGGAACGCTTATTGTTGTGAAAGACTGCAACCGTGCTCTGAAGTTTTATCGCGATATATTTGGGTTTCAACTGCTGCAAGACAACGATGGAAATATGGAACTGACAGATCATCTGTATTTGCAGGAGCAGGGTTACTGGGAAGATTTCACGAAAAAGCCCATCATTTCAAACAGCAATCAGTCTGAATTATATTTTGAAGAATCCGATATAGAAAAATTTGTGGAACGACTTGAAATGCTCTACCCCCAAACAGAATATGTCAATCGCCTGATGACACACAGTTGGGGGCAAAAGGTAGTTAGATTTTATGACCCTGACGGAAACCTGATTGAAGTAGGAACACCCGTTTAACACATCTCGACAACCACCAGTTTTGCTGCTGGCGAATCTTTAATTTGACGAGGCAGAAAGATATGGAGATAAAAGAAGTTAAGCATAACAAAAAGCAGTACCTTTCGCTGCTGTTATTGGCGGACGAACAAGAAGACATGGTGGAACGATACATTGAAAGAGGCACGATGTATGTGTTGGCTGATGACGGCGTGAAATGCGAGTGCATTGTTACTGACGAGGGAAACGGTATTCTTGAAATCAAGAATATTGCTACGATCCCGGAATTTCAGCGGAAAGGATATGGAAAAGCGCTGATTGATTTTTTGGCAGCGAAATATAAAGGACAATACGCGCTTATTCAGGTCGGAACGGGAGATAGTCCCCTGACGATTCCGTTTTACGAAAAATGCGGATTTGTTCGCTCGCATATCATGAAAAACTTTTTTGTGGATCACTATGACCACCCTATCGTTGAATGCGGCATTCAGCTGATCGATATGGTTTATTTGCAAAGAAAGATATAAGCTCCGGCTTGTCTGCATCAACACACAGGGCTGACAGCGCTAAAGTTAAAAGCGCAGCTTCCAACCGGGAGCTGCGCTTTCCTTTGCCTATTTCAACCCTGCAAATCGTGAAGATTTTTGTCGCCCCATGCTTTCATGCAATCGAGGACGGATAAAAAGCTCTCCCCAAGTTCCGTCAGGGTATACTCCACCCGCGGCGGCACCTCACAAAAGTCGTGGCGAAGGATAAAGCCATCTGTTTCCAACTCCCGAAGCTGCTTTGTAAGGGAACTTTCCGTTATTTCACCAATCTGACGGCGAAGCTGGCCGAAGCGCCGGATATCGCATTTACCGATGTACCAAAGAAGCTCAATTTTATATTTTCCGCCCAGCAATTTCTGCACGGTAGAAATTGTCTTGCAACGATTCACGGCGGATTCTGATTTTCTCATTTTCCCCATCTCCATTCCTTAACATCATAACTTATTTCCCATCAAATTGAAAGGTACTTCAAAAAAGTACAGTACTTTAATTCCTGCGGTGATTTGCTATAATGATGCCAACGAGGCCGTCGTGCGCAGGTTTGCCTCGTTGCCTGCGTACAATTCTTCAAGATGAGGTATGGATTATGCATTACACAGGAACCATTTGGCGTCCTCCTTATGAGGCAGATTCCCTTTTGCTGGAGGTTACAGCGGGCTGCACCCATCATAAGTGCAAATTTTGTACGCTTTACAGTGATCTGCCCTTCAAATTCAGAATGACGTCTATGGAGGACATTGAAAGAGATCTGCTGGAAGTACGGACGCTGCGTACAAATCCCTATTCCAGGATGTTGACGCGCCTTCAGGGAGAAGACCCTGATCCGATCCGGCGTGTTTTTTTGACCGGCGCAAATCCGTTTGTGCTTAAAACAGGAAAGCTGCTTAAGATCGCATCACTCATTCATCAGTATCTGCCTTCCGTCGAATCCATAGGCTGCTTTGCCCGCGTTACGGATTCAGTCAATAAGACAGATGAAGAGCTTCTCCAGCTTCGACAGGCAGGTTACAATGGACTGACCATTGGCGTGGAAACCGGAGATGATGTGGCCCTTGCCTTCATGCGCAAGGGATATACTTCCCTTGATATTCTGGCCCAGTGCAGGCGCTTGGAGCAGGCTGGTATCGAATACGGCTTCTTCTATCTGACCAGCATTTCCGGTAAGGGCCGAGGTGAAGACGGGGCAAAAGCCTCCGCAGAAATTTTCAATCAGCTGCATCCTTTCCTGGTCGGCCCGAATATGCTGACGATCTATCCGGAATCCGATTTGTATCAGGAGATTCAGAATGGAAATTGGGAGGAGGAAGGTGAGATTGAAAAATACCGGGAGCTTCGCAGCCTTGTAGAAAACCTGGACATTTCCACATACTTTGCTGCCATGGGAGCCTCAAACGCTTTTCAGCTCAGAGGCAAACTGCCGGAAGATAAGGAAAAGCTTTTGGCGACGCTGGACAGGATTATCTCCGAAGTCATCGAGGAAGAACTTCGGCGATACAGAAGGAATCTTCGCCACCTGTAAGCGCCATAACACTACAGGATATAGCTTGCGGACAGCAGAGGATATAAAGCAGATAAAGAGCGATAAGGTTTTTTGCAGAAACAGCAGAAACGATTTGCTGAAAATGGTCAAAAGAGCTGTCTTTCCTGCGTTTTGGTGATATAATGAACGAAACAAATGCTCAAAGGAGGCGGCACCATGACAGACCTGCTCAGTAATCTGAATGCGGCCCAGCGGGAAGCGGTTACTGCGACAGAAGGATTTATCCGCGTGATTGCCGGCGCCGGCTCCGGCAAGACCCGGGCCCTTTCCCACCGCTTTGCCTTCCTGGTAAATGAGCTGGGCATCCTGCCCGGCAATATCCTCTGCGTCACCTTTACCAACAAGTCGGCAAATGAGATGCGCCAGCGGATCCACGCCCTGACCGGAGATAATGACACCGGCTATATCAACACCTTTCACGGCTTCTGCGTTTCTGTTCTTCAGGAAGACAGCCATGCCGTTCAGTATCCCAAGAGCTTTTTGGTGCTGGATAATTCGGATATCGACGCCATGCTCCAGATCATCTATGATGAGCGGGGGCTGAGCCTGCGGGATATGACCTTCTCCTCTGCCCGGGATATGATCGAGATCCGGAAGCTGTTCAAGGAACCCGAGTACTACCGGGACATGATCACCATGCCGCTGGACACCCTGAAGGAGAAATACGATCAGGCCGTGAGCGCTTCGGATATCATCTTCTACGGCTATCTCTATCAGGAGAAAAAGTGCTTTGGCCTGGACTATAACGACCTCATCAAGTTCTCCCTTTATATATTCGAACAGAATGTGGATATCCGGCTCAAGTGGCAGCAGAGGCTGGAGTATATCATGATCGACGAGTTTCAGGACATCGATGAGCTTCAGTACCGGCTGATGGAGGTCCTGTGCGGCTACCATAAAAACCTGTTTATCGTGGGCGATCCGGACCAGACCATTTACACCTGGCGCGGAGCAAATGTGAAATACCTGCTGGATTTTGACAAGGCCTTCCCGAAGGTGAAGACCATCATGATGATGCAGAACTACCGCTCCACGCCGGAGATTCTGGCCGTTGCCAACTCGCTCATCGACAAGAACGGGCACCGCATCAAAAAGGAGCTGATCCCAACGCTGCCCTCCGGCCCGCAGGTCCTCTGCCATTTTGCGCAGACGCAGGAAGCCGAAGCAAAATGGATTGTGTCCGAGATGCAGCGGCTCCACGAGAGCGGCACGCCGTATAGGGATATGACGATCCTGTACCGCGCGTACTATGTCACCCGGGCGGTGGAGGAAGTTCTGCTGCAGGAAAAGGTCCCGTATACCATTTACAGCGGCGTTCAGTTTTTCAACCGGATGGAGATCAAGGATGCGCTGTCCTATCTGCGCATGATCGTATTTCAGGATGATCTGTCCTTCCGGCGCATCGCCAATGTGCCGAAACGAAACCTTGGCAAAAGGCGGATGGCGTTTCTGGAGGAATGCGCGGCCGAACAGGGCTGCTCTTTGTACCAGGCCCTGCGGAACAATCTGGAAGATCCCATCTTTAAGGGCACAAAAGCGCAGCAGTTTGTCTCGCTGATCGAACGCTACGCCTCCGGATATGAGGACAGGCCGGTTTCCGAGGTGTTGGCCGCGATTCTGAACGAAAGCGGCTACGAAACGGTTCTCCGCACAGAGGGCAGCCAGGAGCGGCTGGACAATCTGGCCGAACTGAAGCAGTCCGTCTATGAATATGAGACAAGCTGCGGCGAGGAATGTACGCTGGAGCACTATCTGAAACATGTGGCTCTGTTTACCAACAGTGATACCGGGGAACAGGGGGACAAGGCCAGACTCATGACCATCCATGCGGCAAAGGGTCTGGAGTTTCCCCATGTGTTCCTGTGCGGGATGAATGAAGGCATTTTCCCCTCCAGAAAAGTTCGGACCATTCAGGGCATGGAGGAAGAGCGCCGGCTGGCCTTCGTGGCCCTCACCCGCGCGGAGAAAAGGCTGTATCTTTCGGAAGCGGACGGGCGAAACTTCGACGGCTCGCCCCGGTACCCTTCACGGTTTCTTCTGGACATTGATCAGCAGCTCCTCAGCTTTACCCAGAAGCCCCGGGAGGGGCTGATCCGGGAGACCAGAGAGTATGTGGAGCACAGCCAGCGGTATCTTCCGGAAGACGATAGTGCCATGGTCTTTCCCATCGGCCAGCGGGTAAAGCACGCCATGTTCGGCGCCGGCACGGTTCTGGATGTGGATAGGGATAAAGGGGCCCATGTGGTGCAGTTCGACGGCATGGAAACGCCCCGGCGGATCTCCTTCCGGGCCAAGCTGGAGAAATGCTGAAAAAATGCAAATCGGGGCGGCAGAATTGCCGTCCCGATTTTGCGTGGGTGCCCCGGAGCATCGCTCCCGGGCGCTTATTCTTTGTTTATGCGGCGCAAGATTTGGGGATGGGTCGAGGCCATTGAAATTAATAGGCCGCAGGCGTATAATTCAACATAGGAAAGATATGCACGGCGTAAAAAAATTTTGCAAGCCGTAGGGGGGAGTGGGTACTTATGCCATATGATCTGACTGAGCCTTTAGTGATCGGGATAGGCTCTCGTGCGCTTTTCAATCTTGAGGAAGAAAACAAAATCTACGAAGAGTGCGGCGTAGATGAGTACGAAAAGTATCAGGTTGAACATGAGAATGATATACTTCAGAAAGGTCCTGCATTCCAACTTGTAAAGGCTTTTTTGAATTTGAATACTCTTCAGGACAAGCGCCTTGTAGAAGTAATTGTTATGTCTCGCAACAGTCCAAATACAAGTTTAAGAATATTTAATTCCATCAAGGATTATGACTTGGATATCACCCGCGCAGCTTTGACTGGAGGTGCAGAGATTGCTCCTTATCTGAAAGCGTTTAAAACAGATTTGTTCCTTTCAGCGAATGAAAAAGATGTTAAACAGGCTGTCGACAGCGATGTAGCTGCAGGTATGATACTGCCTCGTAACCCGCGTGCTGATCCAAGAGCAAAAATTGAGCAAATACGAATTGCGTTTGATGGGGATGCGGTTCTGTTTGACGCTGAGTCAGAGAGAATATATAAGAGAAAAGGCATGCAGGCCTTCATGGAAAACGAGCAATCCAAAGCAGATATCCCTCTGCAGAAGGGTCCATTTGCAAACTTCTTGTTGACGCTTGCTCATATTCAGTCCCTTTTTACGGACAAGGACAAGGCACCAATCCGGACAGCCTTAGTTACATCCAGAAACGCACCGGCACATGAACGAGCAGTCAAAACACTTCGCAAATGGGGAGTACGTATAGATGAAGCGTTTTTCCTTGGCGGTGTCAGCAAAACAGATGTACTCTCTGCTTTCGGTGCTCATATTTTCTTCGATGATCAGCATGTTCATGCAGACCCGGCTTCTGAAGTAGTTCCAGCTGCAGTCGTCCCTTATCGCGAGGGAGATAACCCTGAGGACTGAGCTTCAGAGAATTTTTCAAACTACTTCATTTGCACATGCAAGACAATGCGCTCAGAAGCTATGCTCCCGAGGGCATTGTTATTTGTTTACTCCAGCATTCGTCAGCATGAAGACGAGATTCACTTTTCGCTATTGGACCAGTGCTAGGATATACCTTTCACCTAATGCAATTGAAAATAAATAAAATATTCTATAATGGTCATATCACAAAATCTTTGAGATAAAACACCCAAAACTATTTTTGGCGTTTTGAGCCTTCGATTGGGGGAAAAACTATGGGGCCTGGAAAAGCATTTGAATTTCTAGTTAAGCGTATTCTTGTTAATATTGGTTTTTCCGAAATAGTATCTGATGGCTTGTATGTTTTTGATGGCCCACCCGGCCAAATGATCCAGGGGTTAGGTGAAGCCCATAATGCGGATGTGTTACTGGAACCGCCTGTCCAAACACCATTTTATTCAAAAACGAGACTTCTCATAGAATGCAAAGATTATCGAAGAAAAATTGGCTTGAATACGGTCAGGAGTGTTCTGGGGTTACGTGAAGATATAAACAACTTCAACATTGTTGATCTGGACGAATTAGCAGCCCGACGCCAACAAAATCGTCGAGCCGTCCCTCCGCTTTTTGATCGCTATTCCTATCAGGTTGCTATTGCAGCATTAGCAGGATTTACTACACCGGCGCAAAAGTTCGCTGCTACATATCGAATCCCCTTAATCGAGTTCAATAAGCTCCCGTTTTGGAATGATTTTTGTGAGGCCATTGGATATGATCACCATAATTTCAGTTATCGAAGAGTAAATTTTGACACTATTGATTCTGCGAACCGATTAAATTACTTGGTGGATAAAATCGGACAACGCATGGCGGTGGCAATCACAAATTCTGGACAAATGCTGTTTTTATATCACACAAAAGATGAATGTGTCCACTTTGGTCAAAACTATTCTTTGCATTGGAAACATCCCAAAGAACCATGGATTCTAAGGTCAGACAGAGAAGAGTATTTATTCCAATTACCAGAGAATATTCTAAAAATGTGGTTAAGCAAATCAACAGACGAACTTGAAATGAAACGAGAGGCCATCAATTGCAAAGCCAATTTCTTATCCAACATGGTAGTTTATTATGCTGACTATGGACAGCCTACAATCAAAATGATATCTATTGATCGCGGTCAACTGGAAGAAGCCCTAAACCACTTAATGTAATAGCCCAGAAGATTTGTACAGGACGATTTGCTTTAGTTACTATTTGTATAATCAAATACCACCGACAAGGATACAACAAGTACGCTTGTCGGTGGTTCTTTTACTCTTTCTCGCAGTTTTCGATTCTGTCTGGCTCTGATCAAAAGGCTTTTGGCAGTATTGAACCATTCGCCGCTGTGTCTGACAGTAGGCAGAGGAATTTCCCGATTTCGGAACATTATCCATTCTGTCGGAATAATGCAGGGTGATTTTACGAAACAATACAGCTATGCAAGCGGGCGCTTATTCATTGTTTATGCGGCGCAGGATTTGGGGCTTCATCGGCTGCCCTGTGGTCGGATATTCTTGCCGGAACAGGCGCGAAGTCAAGAACATGAGCGCATTGCCAAATAACCTTTATTCTTGCTCCAACCGCTTTACGGTGTCATCATCCAGCTGACCGTCGAAAAACTTGTCCAGCACCTGCCTGAAAACCGACTCCCTGCTGACCAGATAAAACAGGGTCATGCAGCGTTGAACGCGCTGACTGTCCACGCACCAATGGGCCATGTCGCAGTCAAGGAGCGCTTCGGACAGGATAAGCAGATCTCGGGACAGGACAGGATCGTTCCAGTAGGCGAGGGCTTCTTCCCGATTCCGGAGCAGGTAAAACCGATCTCCCACATACTTCGCGGGCTGGCCCCAAAGCTGCGGGAAAAGATCGCCGCGTATAAAACTGCGGGGAGTCCCTTCTTTGAGCGCATTGAGCGCAGCGGCCTGAGCACTGCCGTGCGAGCCGTGAAAGCGGTCCAGAGCATAGCCTCTGTTCCCCAGTTTATAGATCCGGAAGGGGCCGGTAAAATTTCCGTCCCTGTCTACAAAGGTATAGAGCGTGACCTCTTCATTGTTTTCCATACCAAAGCCGTCGCTGTCTGCCCAGTATCGCCCGTCCGGCCAGATCTGCCATAGCATGATCCAGCCCTCGTCCCGCTTTTCAAAGCTGGTGCGGAACCGGATCTGCGGCCTCAGCGCACGCTTCGAAACGGCTTTGACCCAGAAATCTTCTTTTACAATGCCGGGGAAATGCCGAATAACCCCCTTTGAATCCACCAGCTTTTTCCGGATGTGCCGGGCTTCATCCACAAAGAAAACAGAAGAATCTTCGCCCTCTCTGCGATCCCTGTGCATTCCAAACACCACCGTTTGGGTCAGGTACGGCGATTCCGGGCTCTTCCCGGCTTCCTGCGCAGGCTGTAATGGGGCGGCTCGTTTTTTCCCTGCTTTCGAAAATAAACCCATGTAGCTTCTGCTCCTTCCTCAACAGATGCTGTTTTTGCTTACCAAATCTTCAAAGAATGCCCGCTGGGCTGAGGGGCTTAACTGCGCAAAACCGAAGCTCAGCATTTTGCTTTTGATTTCATTCAGGCTCTTTTTCCCCAGATTCCGGATTTTGATTAAATCCTCGGCGGAGAGGGCCTTGATCACATCGCCGAGGGTGAAAATCTTGGCCCGGCGCAGGGCGTTCATTGCCCGGACGGAGAAATTGATCTCGTCAATGTCCATTGCGCAGGCCTCCGCAGAAAAGCCGATTTCCACCTCCACGTTGTTTCCAATCAACTCATGTATTGCCGGGATCAAGCCGCATTCATTGGTTCTTTGCGCTAATTTCTGCACCAGTTCGTTTTTCGTCATTTGCACGCACCTCAATCAACGTATTGTCGGGCAGCAATGATCCTTTGGCAACGTCGATCACCGTATTGGCGTTTATGCCCAATATTCCGGGGACCTTTTTGTACATTCGGTTCAGAAAATCCCGCAGATCCTGCCGGTCAGCGGCGATGCAGACGGCCATTAAGTGACAGCGCCCGGTGGTCTGCACCACGGTGATGGCCTGCTCTTCTTCCGTCAGCGCATCCCGGACTTCCTCAAAATGCCCCGGTTCGGTTTCGATGTTTACCACAAAAGTCATTGCCTGGGGAGACGGCTGCAGTGCGACCACGGCGCGATAACCGCAGATGATCCCGGCCTTTTCCAAAGCGGAGATTCGGTTTTTTACCGCGGTTCTGGACAGTCCGATCCGATGGCTGATGTCGCTGTAAGACATTCTGCCGTCCTCACGGAGCAGGGCGATGATCTGATTGTCCTTTTCATCAATGCCGTCGATCCACATACAGTTCCACCTCCGCCTTTTTCAGATGGTGCGCGCCGCCATCTGAGCTTATGACATTATTTTAGAATTTCTTTTCGCGCTCGTCAATAGGCGTACTTGCGTAACGCAATACAGCGCAGCCGTGTTGCAAACTATTTTGTGTTTTTGCTTTCTTTTAGCGCATCTTGCGAAATAGCTCCTGTTCTGCTGAAGGACAGAGGCATAAAAGTACCGGCACAGGCGTCGATTCCATGACGCCTATGCCGGTGAATTTTTCTTCCCTGGTTTTCTTTTCCCGGCTTCCGGGGGCTGAGACTCCGCTTCGGCCTTTGCCTGCTGCTTCTTCAGCTCCGCCAGTTCGGCTTGCATCTCTTTGATGAGCACCTTCAGCTTCTCCTCGCACTCTTCCCGGGTGTGGGCGTAGACATTGCGGGCGTGTTTCTTGCCGTCGATCCAGTTGGGGGAGTAGCGCCCCTCGAACAGGTGGTCGTTGATCTTGCTGATGCAGCCGGTGCCGGGTTTGCGCATGCGCCCTTTATAGGGCTTGAAATCGGTCATGCCCGTCGCCTCCGGCCGGGACGTTTTCTGCTCCGGCGTCAATGCACTCGCCTGCGGCTCTGCCTTGCCGATTTCCCGGTCGATGTTGGCGGCGGCTGCGCGCTGCATATCATCGGTGATGTGGGTGTAAATGTCCAGCGTGGTAGCCGCCGACACATGGCCCAGCAAGGCGGAGAGGGTCTTCACGTCCATGCCGTTTTCCAGCGCCAGCGTGGCAAAGGTGTGCCGCAGGTCGTGAAAGCGGACATGCCGGCAGCCGGCGTGCTGCAGAATGAGCCTGAGCCGCCGTTCCGCCATGCCGGGTGTGAGGGGCCGGTCCTCCTTCACCGGGGAGGGGAACATCCAGCGGGAGTCCACGGTTTTCTTATACTCTTTCAGCACCGCCAACAATGCGCGCGGCAGGACCAGCTTGCGGATGGACGCTTTGGTTTTCGGCTGGTTGAGGATCAGCTGGCCTTTCACCTCGTAGACCTGCTTGTTTATGGTCAGCACACCGGTTTTGAAGTTCAGGTCATCCCATTGAAGCGCCATCAGCTCGCCCAGCCGCAGGCCGGTGGCCAGCTCCAGAAGGAACAGCTCGTAGTAGCCTTCCTCCCTGGCCTGGATGAGAAGGCGCTGAAGCTCGTCCCGGTTCAGCACCTGCATCTCCCGCGCCTTCTTGGGCGGCAGCTTGCAGCCGCTGGCCGGATTTGTGCGGATGAGCCCATCCTGCACCGCCTTTTCCAGCGCCGAGCGGCAGCTGGCGTGACACATACGCACCATCCGGTCGGACAGCCCTTCACCATAAAGCTCGGTGTGGGACTTCCGGCCGTTCTTTTTCAGCCGTCCGTAAAACTGCTGCAGGTCGTTCTGGGTCAGCTTGTTCAGCGGGATCTGGCCGATCTCCGGGATGATGTGCAGGCGGATGCGGTCTTCGTAGTTGGCTTGGGTGGTGAGTCGGATCTTGGGCTTGCAGTGATTTTCGTACCAATAGGTGATCCAGTCCCCAAAGCACATATCGGGCCGGATCTTGTCCGACTTGGCGCTGCCGCACTCCTCCCGGAGCTGCCGCAGCTTTTCCACGCACTCCCGTTTTGTTTTGGCAAGGACGTTTTTGGTTTTGGGGTAGCCGTTGTCATTATAGCCGATAACACAGCGCCCCTCCCAGCGCCCGTCCTGGCGCAGCCTTACGGTTCCTTCTCCATTCTTTCGCTTTCTTGCCATGGCTTCAGCTCCTTCCCGAACAGGTCTTCCATGAATCCGCCCACGATGTTGCTGGCGGTTTTCTGCATGTCTGAGGTCACGTGGGTGTAGGTGTCCAGGGTGAAGGAGGCGTTGGTGTGCCCCAGAATCCCGGACAGGGTCTTGGCGTCCACGCCGCTGGTGAGCGCATGGGTGGCGAAGGTGTGGCGCAGATCGTGGAAGCGGATGCTGGGCAGCCCGGCCTGCTGGAGCAGCACCTTCAGCCGCCGGTAGGCCGAGGCGGGGGGTACCGGCAGCTCCGGACTGACAGGGTCCGGAAAGATCCACTGACTGAGGGCCTTTTTCTTCCTTTGCCGCAGCAGCTCCGCCGTGCTTCCCGGCAGGATGATCGTGCGCATGCCTTTGCTTGTTTTGGTGTCGCCCAGCGCGAATATGCCGGCCTTTTTGCTGTGGAGTGTGCGGCACACTTTCAGCCTGCCGCTCTTCTCGTCGAAATCCTTCCACATCAACCCGCAGATCTCGCCCCGGCGAAGTCCGGTGGTCAGCTCCGTATAGAAGAAGTCGTACCAGACCTTGTCCTGCCGGATCGTCTCCATGAAAGTGTCCAGCTCACGGTCGTTCAGAATCTGTTTGGGCTTGTAGTTTGGCTTGGGCGCGGTGGCCCCTTCCGTGGGATTTTTGGGGATGATGTGGGCCTGTACCGCGTCCGCCATCGCCTCATGGAGCAAGGAATGGATGTGGTTTACCATAGAGTCGGAGAGCTGAGAGCCATACTCCGGATGTTCGCGGATGCGACCCTCCTTTTTCAGCCGCTGATACATGCGCTGGACATCCTGTGTGGTGATGAGGGACATCTGCTTGTGACCCAGTACCGGTTTGATATAGAGGTTGATGTAGCGGCGGTATCCTTCCACCGTGCTGGGGCGGAGGGTGCCGGATTTGTATTCCTCCAGCCAGCGGTCCAGCCATTCCGACAGGCTCATGCGGCTCTCCTCTGTCAGCTCCACGTCGTGATAGCTCTCGATGTTCTGATGGAGCTTGTCCATCAGCTCCTTCTGCGTCCGGGCATAGACATGGCGGAAGATGGGATCGCCGTTTTTCTTGTGGCCTACAACGATGCGGCCCTCCCAGCGGCCGTCGTCGCGCTTTCGCACCATGCCGTCACCGGCCGGTCTGCGTTTTGCCATGAGCGTCACCTCCTGATTTTGCAACACAAACAACTACCACACTTTTGCGATAATATCCAGAGAAACTTTTTGCTTTTACCAGCCCATTTGCTGGCTCTGCTCCTGCCGGGTTTGGGGCTCCTCGTGGTCGTCGGGCTTGTGTCCCAGGGCAATCCGCTTTTGCTGAAGCTTCCTGCGCCGCTTCTGATCCATCTGCATACCGGCAGGGGCGCAGGCCGTCTGCATGTTGTCCCGGAAAATCCGGGACATGTGGTGGAGCAGCCGGGTGACAGACAGGATCACCGAGGGCGGATTGGGGTCGTCGATACGCTCCAGCAGAAACTCCGCATAAGGATTTCCCTGCGCGGCAGAGCGCTCCAGCCAATAGGCAGCCTGGTCTCGGTCGCGTTCCGCACCGTCGCCGCCCAAATAGAGCTTGCCCAGCAGGTACTGGGCGTACTGGTCGCCGGCGGCAGCGGCAGGGGAGAGGCAGTCCATGGCCGCCTGCACATCCCGCGTCAGGTTTTCCCCTTTCAGATACTCTTTTGCCAGACGGCAGGCCGCATAGCTGCTGCCGTTTCTCACGGCGGCTTTCAGCCACGTCAATCCCTCCTCCGGGTCGCGCAGTTCCGGGTCGGCGGAGAGCAGCAGCCTGGCCAGCGCATATTGTGCTTCCGGCTGCCCCTGCTCTGCGGCTTTGCGAAACCAGGCAGAGGCCCGGCGTACGTCCGGGATCACAATGCCGCCGTCGCGGAAAAGCTGTCCCATACGATACTGTGCCAGGATGTCGCCGCCCTCCGCCAGCGCCTCCAGCTGACCGACTGCCTCGTCCCGCAGGTCCAGCGGAACGGAAGGATCGTCGATGATCTCACTCAGGTACTGATAGGGATAGGAAGCGCCGTGTTCATCCGGCGGCGCTTCCTTCGGTCCGTCCTCATCCTCAAAACTGAGCTCCCCACAGCGGATCCGCTCCGCCTCCTGAATGACGGCGTTTTTCACTGCGCGGAATTCTTTTTGCCGGGACAGCGGCAGACGCTCCGCAGGCTTTTCGGAATAAAAATCCTGCACTTGATCCTGAAGCGCCTGCCACCGCGTATAGCATTCGCTGACAGGCGGGAGGCTCTGCATCTGATCCACGATGTTATCGACCAGAGCCTTGAGCTTTTTGGGGAGATAGCCGTACTGCTTTTTCCCTTTCACCGTTTCCAGCTGCATAGCCAGCTCCCGGAACAGGGCTTCGGCCTCCGGAAAATCACAGATGCCAACCTGCATGGTCCGGATCAGCTCCGCCGCGGATCGGCGTGCCTGCTGCACCAGCTCATCCCGGACCTGGGACTTCTGCTCATAGACATGCAGCAGCTCATGACGAAAGAGGTCATTGGTCAAAACGGAACGGATCTTCCGTATGCCGTCCCGGTCAAGCTGTCCCTGAGCCGGGTCGCAGGACCAGGCCATCATATGCACATGGGGATGATCGGCCTCGTCGTGGAAGGCGGCGTACCAGCGAAAGTTACCCGGCGGGATGTGCATCGCCCCGGCGATCTCGTTGCGGTGCGTGCGCAGAAAATCCCGCCAGGCCGGAGCGTTGTCATAGCCGAGCCGTTCTGCATCCTCCCGGTGCAGGGAGATAATGTGCGTCCATACTCTGCCGGTGTAGCTTTCCAGCTGAGCCATGGCCTGCTCCAGATCCACATTGTCCTCGTCGCCGAACAGACCGTGGGTCCCCAGACGCTCCGCCCGGGGACGCTGGGCAATGTACTTCATGTAGATGTCCGACTGGGCCATGGTATCCCGGTGGAGATGAAGCACCGTAGAGATGAGGGCGGAGGCGGCACGCTTGGTTTGCGACGCTGTCCAGTCCTCATACTCGTAGAGGGATGCTGTGTCCGGAAAGTCCTGCAGGAGTTTTTGGATCAGCTGCGTCTGCCGGCGGGTGGCAGGGCGGTCGTCGGCGATGAGCTGCACGTTCTCCCGCGTGGCAATATAGGACATGTAGCCGGTGGCTTCGCCGGAACCGCCGCAGCGGATGTACGGACTTTTGAGAATCAGTCTTGCCATTCATCCTCCCAGGCAGCGCTGCGGGCGATGCGCTCAAAGGAGAGCTGACCGTTGGTCTGCTTCACGTTTTTGACGCTCTGGGAACGCATGCGGCGCAGGTAATCCTCGTCCAGCTGGAAGCTGTCCGCCATGATGTGCATGGTCATGTCGTTTTCCACGGCCAGCTTGAACAGCATAGCGGACAGGCGCTTTTCCAGCATCCCCAGTCTGCCGTCCAGATAGGACTGCAGGGCTTTGGACAGAAAGAGATCCGCGCCGCCGGCGCTGAGATAGCCCAGATAAAAATCCACCGCGTTTTCCACGAAGGCCGTGGCGCTGCGGCTGCCGTCCTCATGACAGCGCCGTTCCAGCTCCGCTTTCTTCTCCGGCGGCAGATAGAGGGCGAATTTTTCTTTTTTGCTCAAAATGGTCTCCTTTCCGGGGCCTGACCCCAAGAGTGATGCCGTTTTTTCGCGGGATTCAGGGGAAAGCGACCCCACGGCGGTGCTTTTGTCCCGATTCTGACCCCATTTCCGACACAGCAGAAAACGTCCGCACTGCGGGCGAATGTGGCAGGTCCGGGCGTCCTGGGCGCCCCCGGGCCTTTATCCTGCTTCGCCTTTCGTCCCCCGTACAGCGCCCGAAATTACCGGACTGTTTTCAAGCCGATCCATGATTTTTCGGGCATCCGCATCTTCCTCCAGCCGCAGCATCTGCTGTGTGTAGTAGTCGTCCAGCACGCCCCGAATGGGCTGGATGGTGTAGAGCAGACTGCCGTTTCTCTTCCTGCCGTCCCTGGTGCAGATGCTGGTTGGCTCTGTGGTGATAAGCCCTCGCTCCTCCAGCATCTTTGCGTATTTACTTACGGTGTTTTCACTCATGTCGATGTGCTCCGTGATCGTGCGATAGCTGGGATAGCACTGATAGGTTTTCCGGTTCTCGCAATACATCAGGTAGGCGTAGACGGCCAGCTCGCCCGGCTTCAGCCGCAGCAGGAAGATCTCGTTGGGCAGGGGAAAATAATTTTTGATGGGGTCGCGCCAGGGCCAGGTGCTGAAATTCAAACCGCGCCTCCCTTTGTGTGCTGCTTCACCCATTGGAGGAACTGCTCCTTGGGAACCACAATGCGGCTGCCGATGCGCAGAGACGGGAAATCCTTTTCGTGCATCAGCTCATACCCGGAGGCGGGCGACACGCCCAGGACCTTTGCCACAGTGTTTGCGTTGAGGAACAGCGGCAGCTCTTCGTAGTCTTTGTAGATGGATTCTTTCATGTGACCTCCGTTCACTTCTCAAAATAGATGATAGAACAATTTGATTATTACATCTATTTCCGACTTTAACATAATCCTTGCACTTTGTAAATAGACGTGGTATTATTTTTTAGGTATTCTCTATTTTTGGTTTTACATCATCTATCGGCAAAAATTTTTTCGGGTGACGGCCATGTTTGGATTCAAAGCATACTTTTGGGATGAGCAGGTCTGTATCGGCGATCAGGTTTATCAAAACAATGAGATCCTGACGGCTTATTTAAACCTTCCCTATGAACAACTGAAAAGCGATTTGGCAGAGCTGCAGAAGCTGCGGCAGAGGGTGCGGCTCATTGAGGGCGGCGAGGAGAGTTTCTGCCGGCGCTATGACGCCCAGGCGCAGAGAGCGCAGCAGCTGTTTTTCAAAATTGGCAGCGTGGTGAAAGGGCTGCCGCCCTATGACAGACTTCAGGTGTCAGCGGAGCTGGATAAGCCGCTGCTGTTCGACTGCCTGAACGCAAATTTCTCCTGGCAGGACGGTTTGGACTCCCTTGACGAGGATGAGGCAGATGCTCTGGACGGAGACTTCAGCAATACCTTTGGCTTCATTGAGAGAGATGATAACGGCGAGCTGTGCTTTTACAATCAGCACTTCTTCCCTTATCCGGAGGATCTGGAGAGCGGAGATCCCGACATTGTACTGCGGCTTCGCCGCACCAACGAGGAGAGCGGGGAGCTGTTTGATTCTTATATCACCTTGCTGAAGGATGTCCTGCGTGTTCAGCAGGCGTACGCTGAGCTGCTGGACAGCTATCTGCACAGCAAACGGAAGTTTCTTTCCGCCGGCGAGACAGCGGAGCAGTATGTTCGGTATTTGCAGACAGCGGGGAAGCGCAGCGACACCGAGCGGGTGTGTTCCTCCGGCTCCATGCAGATGAGTCGTGAGGTGTACGGCAGCCGGCTGTGCGAGACCTATACCTTTGACAGCCTGGGGACCTTCCTCTATGTGGATTTCTTCCGGGGGATTGACCGGGGCTATCTTCCCCGGCGCTGCGACAACTGCGGACGGTATTTTCTGCTGACCGCCGGCAAGTACAGCAGCTACTGTGAGCGTCCGCTGGAGAGCGACCCGGACAAGACCTGCCGGGATGTGGGGGCGCGTAAACGCTATGATGACAAATGTAAAACTGATCCGGTCTGGATCCCCTATAACCGGGCCTACAAGGCGCACTACGCCAGGTATATGAAAAAGAAAATGACCACCGCCCAGTTCGAGCAGTGGTCACGGTATGCAGTAGAGCTGCGGGAGCAGGCAGAGCAGGGAGAACTGGAGCAGGCCGAGTATGAACGGCTGCTGAAAATATAAAGGCGCGCAGGGAATTGGAGCAAATCCAATTCCCTGCGCTTTTGGTTTCATACCAGACTCCCATAAAAAATATCAGTAGATTCTTTCTATGTCCTGCAGACCGTAGCTGTCCAGAAACTCCTGCAGGTCAGAGGCGTTTCTAATGAGCATGACCTCCTGAAATTTCCCGGTGTGCACATTCCGAAATCCCGCCACCTGCTCACCGGTACAAATACTGCACCGCAGAACCGGTTTCAGGTTTTCTTTGTCGTATTCCCGCACTGTTCGCTTACTTTTTCGTTTGAACATTTTCATTGGCTCCCGTTTCGGTTTCAGGATTGCTTTTATAAAATGCTTCTTCCCAAAAAATGAAAAGGACACCGTTGGCGTGTCCTTGGATTATTTGATTTCCTGTTCCAGATCATCAAACAGATCACAGTCAAAAAATTCCCGGATACTGATTTCCAGCCCGTCACAGATTTTCTTTATGGAGACCACACCGGGATTTTGACTTTTCTCATTGAGCATGCTGTAAATTGTGGACGGCGATACACCGGATACGGTTGCCAATGCATTTATGGCGATGGATCGTTCCTCGCAAAGATCCAGAATGCGCTTTGCAACTGCCTGTTTCGTATTCAAATCGCATCCCTCCTTACGACATATCGCAATTAAAGTCTAACCAAATTTGCGATAAATCGTGTGGGATATATCGCAAATTTTAGAAAAGTGCTATAATATGCGATATATCCCACACAAGGAGGGGCTGTATATGGCTGCCTGTACTTTCTTTGGACACCGGGACTGCCCTGATACTGTCAAACCAAAACTGCGCAGGGCGGTGATTGATCTGATTGAGAATGGCAAGGTAGATACATTTTATGTTGGACGGCAGGGAGCCTTTGACGCAATGGTGAGGGATGTTTTGAGGGATGTCTCGTCGGAGTATCCCCACATTTGTTATGCTGTGGTCTTGGAACGTTTACCTGTGAAGCAAGGGGAATGTGGCTGCCCGGATTATTCCGACACCATGGTGCCGGAGGGAATTGAAACCGTTCCGCCCCGTTTTGCCATCAGCTGGCGCAACAAATGGATGCTCAGTCAGTCTGATTTTGTAGTGACTTATATCACACACGCCTGGGGCGGTGCAGCTCAGTTCGCCAAAATGGCAGAGCGGCAGAAGAAAACAATTATTAAGCTTGCTTGAGTAATGAATAACAGTGGCAGGGATAAGAGTTTGGCGCAGATTCATTTGAGTTGTACATGAGTGATGCACGTTTGCTATCCATTTAACGCAATTATTGAATTAATTTCAGCGTTTTTATCAGTACATTGGCTATTCTTTCTATATCTTCTTCTGTATTTTCTTTTCCCAGCGAGATGCGGATTGTTCCGAGAGCATATTCTTCGGGAACCTTCATTGCGCGCAATACATGAGAAACTTGTGTGTTCCTGCTATCACACGCTGAGCCAGTAGAAATGCATATACCCGAAAGATCGAGGCGGTGTAATAGCATTTCCCCTTCCCTTGCCTTGCTCTTGATGAATCGCTCATACCGGTCCTCACTAAAAGGCAGCGATGTAAAATCAACAATAATGCAACGCTCCGAAATCTCGGAATAAACGCTTTTGATTGCGTCACTGGCCTTCCCTTGCTCAGCTTCGTTTTTAGCAAAAAGATAGAATAAAGCAATCTTATTGCTTTCGGGACTATATTTGGTTGCAACAGTTCGTGCATTGCTGGGAGTAATAATTTGAATTGAGCACCGTTCTGCCATGAAGCCGTTCGGCACAAACTGCTTCGTGACTGCATATGTAGGATCAGTGATGATCTTATCGAATGAGAACGTTTTACGGGCATCCTCTTCCATCTTTTCCATCCGATCTTTGTCAATCGCCACAGCAGTAATAACATAGAGTACATCGTTGGAATCTTCAACTTGCCCCAAAATGCCCTTGGAAGATAGTAAATTCAGATACTCGTTTACTTTGTTTTCGATAGGCGTACCTACAAAGCAGGCGTTTATATTCTTTGCAGTCGGACGCAACAATGATGTTGTTCCTGAACGGCTTACGCTTCCGTTTTTTGTGTGAAGAGCAGACAAGAGTAGAAAAATATTCTCCATCAGATTGTTGTTAAAATCAACCTGAATATAATCTGAGTAATCGTGAGCCAGCCCCTGAAGGATGGGGCGCAGCATCTCACTGCTCACTCCGAAAATCAGGTTGGGACTTATTGCTTCTCTGTCATCACTGTCATCTATCAATTCACTGAAAGTAAAGCTGTAGAGACCATCGCTATGCTCCGCAAATAGATAAAGGGTATAGAGCATGACGAGCGGCTCAGGCTCAAACCAGCCGGTACGAGTAATTGACGTTACAACCTTACCCTTCATCTCGCATTTTCCTTGTCCCAAAAGACCACCGATTGGGGAAAGGCGAATTGTTTCCTTTAATGAACTCAATGCGTTTTTCTTTACGGTCGGTGAATACGCGTCACCAAGAAGAATGACCATTTCATCATGGGAAACAGCTCGGTTTAGATCGATTTTCCTTACATACCAGTTTATAATTGGTGAGTTGTAAACAAGATTCGCAAAAATAATACCCCATGTAACAGGCGATTCAACCCCGATATGGTTCAGCTTGTTCCCCAACGTAGTGATGGCATTGTTTTCTGTAATGCCCGATTCTTTCAGCCAGGTTTTGAAACCAATGACCATGTATTTTCCCATGCGGTCATTGTTCCAGAAATTATCACCTAACTCGAAATAAAGATCAAGCCATTCTTGCCTGAAACCAAAGTTCTGATATCTGCTGATATTTAAAGCACTCATATTATTACCCTCTCCTGTAATTCCCAGTGACCTTGCGACAATACATCCTTTTGAAGAATCAAGGCACGATTCGCAATGCCGGCATCCTTTAATTTGTATATCATCATCGGTAATGGTCAATGCTCCAAATGCACATTCCGCCATACATTCACGGCAATTCTCACAATACGCAGCTTTGAATAAAGCATTCTTAAACAAGTACATGAAACGGATGCTTGTCTTTGACTTTATTAGAATTGGTACGGTAACTATTGTTGAATCATTCTCTTCCGTAACATCGAACTCCATGGATAGTTCATGATATCGTATTGAATAGGAGTTCCTTCCGGTTTTGACTAAGTCTCCAACCGTAGGTAACCATTTATCCCATTTATAATTTCCCCCTTTAATAATGAAAACAATCTTGTCAGTTTTTTTTATCTCGGTGATTTTATTTTCGCCGAGAGATATGTCCTTTCCGCCAACACGGGATTTCCAACCGCCACTTTCCAAATATTGTTCTTTTTCCTGTTGACTGCCAAAGCTCTTTTTTGTTGAACCATCCACAATATCAAGAAGAGGTTTTATTTGGTCGGGATAAACATGATTTAATATACATTCATACCATTCAGAAGCCATTGGACAAAGTTTGCACCCGACTCTATGAGAACCATACCGATATAGTTCGTTAATCGGGATATCATTTGCAAACATGTAAATAAAAAGCTCAGTAGTATTCCATTCATGAATTGGGCTGCAATTTGCTTGAACTGCGTGTTTGTTGCCCTCGGAAATCATTGAATAGGCAGCACGCGCGTCGCTTTCTTCTGCGCGGATACCATCAAAAACCATGACCTTGAAGGGTTTGTTACTTTCAGGATATTTCTCTTTATATATTTCGCGCAGCTTTTGAATTGATGGGGCGGTCTTATGAACACTACAGCACCACCTTAATCGTCGTGCAGGATATCCAATTTTCCCCCAAGATTCAATTGCATTAAATGGAGCTCTCGCTGTATACCATTCCAACTGCGGCCAACGTTTTTTAGCATCTTCAACGGCTTTATATGTTGCATTAAGCTCCATCGTCGTATCACCATAGACAACAACAAACGAATCGTGTGGTAACGCTCTTTGTACGATATCAAGCATCACCATTGAGTCTTTACCCGCACTAAATGCCACATAAAAAAGACTCACGCGATCTTCATATTGTTTATATGTGTCATAAACAAAGTGCAATGTGCGCTGAACAAGACCGTTCATAAGATCCTCATTTTTTGCAACCATTGCTTGGATATTAACTGGCTTAAGGGACAGATTTCGGACAACATTTTTCATTATGGGCATGGAATATAGTCCACCACCAACAGCTTCTGCAACGAGCACGCCGCGATAAAAATAGCGTCTACCCTCTGCCCACATAAGAGGCTCAACACATTCGGGGATGTCCCAGCCATAATTTTTGTCAAGCTCCAGAAATTTCAATTCTTCTTCAAATACCGGGCGGACTTCCTTGGTCACCCCCGTAATTTTAGTAGTAAGGATGTACCCGCCTGTTTCGGCATCCCATTCGTAGTTGTACATAGCAATTTATCTTCCTTCAACTGATTATTGTAGGTGCTGTTCTTCAAACAACCCTAGAAATGAATATGCTAGCTCATGGCATGTCGGGCACAAAACCAAGATGTCCGACTATGGAATCTTTTCATTCTTATTTAGAGATGTAACGAACATTGCAATATTGAAATCCAGCAACTCACTAGCCCGTCCTGAATAATGGTTTTAAAGACACAACTGCAAATTGAGCAGATTTTCTTGTTCTGCATCAGTATCATTTTCTGCGCATTCTTGATACCTTTACTAATTCGCTCAAGGTGTTCATGATTTGACGGCAAAAGCTCTTCCATAATGTTGCTTTCTTAATCCTGCCCATCTCATTCAATCCTTAACGATCCGCTATCATCAAAGAATACATGTTTCTCTGTATCTAAATAGGTCGGGTATTTTATATTACAAAGCCCCTCTGCCTGTAACCATTCTAATATAGCCGTTTTTGTAGTAAATGGTTCAATTGCATGCTCGGCCTTTAGCAGTTTTACAAGCAAGCTATTCCAGTCATCGTCGGCATATTCGTCACTCACGAAAATTGCGTGGGGGACTTCAGATGACAACGATACCATCTTGATCGTATTGATTCCTCCGGGAATCATGTTTGCGATGCTTTCAAGTAGGAAGGGTGTCCATGGAATATTTAACACAGGATACCAGCTGAAGTCAAAGATACTGCCTGCGGCAATGTATCCGTTATGTGCTGCCACCGTCTCAGAAATGATATCAGAAACATCCAGATACATTTCTTCGTTGAAACCAATGTCTTCGAACCGCATCAATGTATGACTATCTATACGGACAAATTCCGGCTGCATCATATCCAGAAGATAAGACACACTCACATAGTGCACAGCATTCTCTTTGCAAAGGTCGATGAGGTCCGAAAGATCAATACTTTTTATCCCTTCAAGATGCTTGAGCAGAACGGATTTGTTCGTGATTTCTCCAATGTTTTCTTTAGCGATGTAAGGTCGAGAGAAGTGGTATGCTTTGGGAAACATGTACTGAATAATACCAAACAGTTTACCGTGAGTTTGGATATCGTTCTTAATCATAAACTCTGGGAAACGAAGCATAAACGCATCCTGCAAATATCTTGCTGAGACAGGAATGTCCTGGATGTTTGCATCAAGGTACTTGCGTATGCTGCAACGGGTATCTTCACTGATAACAAGCTTGCTTGCATGCATAAAGTAGCCGTTATCAATTCCGATGACTTCGGGGCAGCGGGGCAAAACAAAGGCAAGGTTATAATCCTTCCAGCCGGGAAATTCAGCAAAAATCTCAGCTTTATGTACTAAGCCGTTTGTTTCCACAAATGCGTTGAGCTCGTCAGCCACATTTCCGTCACGATCCTTTGAAATATAATCGCGATGGGACGCATACGGACAGCCGTACAGCTTCATAACGCCTTGAAGTGCATACCGATTCGTTATTGCTGTTCCCTTGAGCAATTCCTCAAGCGCAGCAAAAATCTCAAAATATGCAAGCGCCGTTTTGGGGCTGGATTCAATATAGGCGAAAATTTCGTCTACGACACTTCTATCAACGCTAATGTAATCCTTATGAACATACTTCCCCCGGTCAATTAGAACACCTAAGTCCATCACTTTCGCATCGATAGCGCGCGCGGTCATTTGGCCTTTTTCCCCAAAGAACTCAACCAAGTATTTCATAAACAGGCCGCTGTCTGTTTCGTCTGAAATTTTATAGCCGTTCTGAAAGCGTTTTTTCAGGACGAAGTCGCACATCTGAACGACCGTAAGCCTGCCCTTGTAGGAGTAGATGCCAGCCTCTTTGTATTGCTTCGCTGCTTCAAGTATAAACAGTTCCGGCAAGAGTCCATGTTCTATGGCCAGAGATTTAAGTTCCTCTTTTAATGTGGAGGTTTCGATTAAATCTGGTAGACTGTTAATAAGTGCTTCTGAAATCTCGTTGGCGGATATAGCAACGAATTCTTCTTGCGTTTCCTTATAGAACACAAATATCGCATTATGTGTACTGTCGTAATGTACGATTTTACTGTCCAGGAAATATGTGCGTCCCTTGTCTTCGGTCCTTGTAGCACAGTACCACAGAAGGTCAGCGTTTTCCGAACCAATAGTTTCAGCGACTTCATTTTTGAGTAGAATATGGTCGCCGTTGCGATAGGCTGAAACTAGCGCAATCAAGTCGTACTTGCTGTTGGACAGTCGGGACTTTATATTATAAAGTCCCCTCTTTTCTATCTGGCGAACTCGTTCTCGGGTTAAGCCATATTGTTGTGCAATTTCTTCCAACGTATGTCCAGCGGCACGTAAAGTCAATACATCAAATATGCGATCACGCATTGACATGTTTGGGCTGAATGCTTTTTTACAAAGAGCGGGCAGATCAACTCCACCCATCCAATTTTGGAAAGCCTCAAGCTCTTTCGCGAGATTAGTAAGGTTCTCAGTGTTTGAATCGATTTCAGAGGATAAAAGCTCTGCATACTTTGCTACCGTCACATCCTGTTTGAAAAGGGATTTAAATTCATCTGAAACTTTTTTCTTCTGTGACATGCAAAACAGTTGCAGATAAGGAAGAAGCCAATTGGATAGGGTCTCCGACTTCCATGTTGCGACAGCAGACTTTGCACTATCTACAAGGCTCTGAACAAGCGTTGTATTATAGTTGAAGTCCATGAATGCTTTAATAATGTTTTTTATATACTGATGGTTCTTGCCAACCATCAGTTCAATGCAAAAATCATTTCCGAGCAGTTCAGCAGCTTCAACTGCTTCGGCGAAAACCCCTTTTTCATCCTCAGTCAATCCTGCTTCGGAATATGGCTCCCCATGCAACATTGACTCAATGATTGGGTAAAGTACCTTTTTCCTAATAGAACAACTACCCTCGGGTAAAGTCTGTTCGTTGGACGACGGCAACTGTTTAGAAATATCTAAGAGCACACTTTCAATTTCTTTTACCGATTTTGCACCAAGATTTTTAATTTTGGGCAACTGCAAAGGAGTCAACAGAAGTAAATCCTTGAGTGACAAGCATTTAGCATTTCTAAGCGCATTCAGTGAACGTATAGATAAATCAACAGAATACTGTGCACGCAAATCAAGTTCGACACTAATATCGGCATAGTCATCCGCATTTATTCCCAAAATCTCGGCATATGTATTCTCGGAATTAGTAAATACATTATTGCTTTTAGGAGCATAAGCTGAAAGGCCTATTTTTTCTAGCATATCAACAGTCTTATCTATTGACTTAGTCTCATTGCCAAGATTTTGCTTCTTAGCAAAGATTTCATGATTTAATGGCAAAACCTCCACGTCTACTTTAGGAGCCAAACCAATTTTCTCTGCGCTAATATCAGATTTGCCATGTGCTTCGCCGGATTCTATCAGCGCACGCAGCCGCTTCACCTCGCTCTTTTCGCGCCCAAACTGGGAACGATATGCAATAAAGTCAACTGATGTAATTTCATCGGGAAATATCTTGTTCGCAATACTGCAATAGGTCAGAAAGTCTTCAAATTCATTTGGCACTATATCAGCAATTTTGATGCGGTGTTGCTTGTCTAATGAAAACATCATGTTAGTTTCCTCGTTAATTAACAGCTGAATAACTGATACTGTCTTTGTGAGTTGCGGACGGTTGGCTATAAACAGTTAAATTTTTATTTTATATACAACAGATAATATCCACAATAGCCATTTGAAAACAATAGAGGTAGTACTCATATTGTTACCACCCATTATTCACAAGATAAATATAATTTTCATCCGTTTACTCAAGAGTATCCGGTTTGATTTCCATAATGTCCTCAATCTGGCAATTCAGTGCCGTGCAGATTTTTAGGAGTATTTCGGTAGTGACATGACCGTTGCGGCCCATTTTGGTGACGGACGCTGGGCTGATTCCTGCCTTTGCGCACAGGTCTTTTTTCTTCATATCTTTGTCAATGAGCAGTTTCCAGAGCTTTTTATAACTGACAGCCATAAAAGAATCCCTTCCTTACCATATATACGAAAAATACTCCGCCATCTGGCAGAGCATCCGACCTGTGTGACTATACTGCCAAAGCCTGTTCCAACACCTGACAGCGTTGTTTATTACAATAACACATTCAGGCAGAAATAGCAAGAAAATGATAAAATCACACGATTTTTAGTTTGATATATAGTGACAGCAAACAGCTATTTCTTTGCTTATTGCCCCGCAAAGTTTGAGCTGGTGTAAGATGGCAAAACGCCTCCTGTCCTGGGCCGGTGAAAATCACCGGTTTTGGACGGGAAGCGTTTTGCATTACACTCTTCAATTATCTCAAATCGCTCAGCACTTTACCGATATCGGCGTCAAACAGGATGGACTGCTCTTCAAGCCCGCTCATGGTGAAGGCCTCGCCCAGGTTGAGGCAGGCGTAGGTGGCTTTGGGGTTCTGGGCGGCCATGCGGAGGAAAGGCATTTTGATGATTCCGGGCGTATTGCCGCCGACGCCCAGTTCCAGAAGCAGGATGCGGCCGTTCCTGTACCGCTGCAGGAAATCCTCATATCGCCGGGCGGCGGCATACCAGCCCTGGTCCTGAACGAAAGTGTCGTCACAGCGCAGATTCATGGTCATGGGCCTGCCGCACCTGGGGCAGCGGGGGATCAGTTCGGAGGGAACACGCATGTCCGCTTGCTCCGCGATCATCCGGCGGACAGCGGCCTCGTTGTCATAGGTGGCCTGATGGCAGGGCTTGCTGCACTGCCAGAGGCCGTAATCGCCCTGGGTGTAGAACAGCCGCGCCTTATTAAACCCGGCCAGCTGAAACTGATGGTCCACGTTGGTGGTCAGAACGAAGTAATTTCTGTCCCTGACCAGCGCCAGCAGGTCCGCATAAGGCTTTCCGGGCGTCAGATCGTAGCGGTTATAGTAGATATGCCGGCTCCACCAGGCCCAGTATTCCTCCAGAGAGGAAAAGGGATAGAAACCGCCGGAATATATATCGGTAATGCCGTATTTCGCATGGAAGTCGGAGAAGTATTTCAGAAATCGCTCGCCGCTGTAGGTCAGACCGGCGGAGGTTGAAAGGCCGGCGCCCGCGCCGATGAGGATAGCGTCCGCGCCTTGTATCTCAGCCTTCAGCCGCTCAATTTTCTGCCAGTAATCGCTGGTAGATTTCGAGGTCCAGGTCTTTGAAAACATTGAAAATCACCTTCATTTCGCTTTGGGTTTCCGCTTTATACCGCTTCACTGTCTCCACGGCGATCTCGGCGGCCCGCTGATTGGGAAAACGGAACACACCGGTGGAGATGCAGCAGAACGCAATACTTGTAACTAAGTTTTCCCCGGCCAGTTCCAGACAGGAACGGTAGCAGGAGGCCAGCAGACGCTCATCTTCCGGGCTCACGCGGCCCTCAATGATGGGGCCGACGGTATGCAGCACATAGTCGCAGGGCAGGTTGTAGGCCCGGGTGATCTTGGCCTGACCGGTAGGCTCCTCGTGGCCCTGCTGTTCCATGAGCCGGGCACAATCCAGCCGGAGCTGGACGCCCGCAAAGGTATGGATGCAGTTGTCGATGCAGGCGTGGCAGGGTACATAACAGCCCGTCATACCGCTGTTTGCGGCGTTGACGATGGCGCCGCACCTCAGCCGGGTGATATCGCCCTGCCAGAGGTACAAATCCCCGCAAACCGGCTCCAAATCGGCCAGGCTGGTGATGCCTGACGCTTCAATCTCTTGACGCAGATATTCGTCCTGCACGGTCAGAAATCCGGCGTCGATGGCTCCGGGGCGGCGGATGTTCATCAGAGAGCGCAGCATGCGCTTCTGTTCATATGCGTCTGCCGGGACTTCCATTCCGCTATAACGCCCGTTCTCATCCAGCAGCCGCCGGATGAGAAATTCTCTTTTTTCAGCCTGGTTCATAACATCACCCCGCGCTATCGTACCATCTTTCCTCCAAAAAATGAAGTGGGTATCGGTGATCAGAACGCGTAGGGAGGATTGCCGGAGAAGTCGGCGATCACGCCGTGGGGATCTTCCAGATAGAACACCTCAAAGATGGGGTTGTCGGCGGTCTGGTACTGGCCCTTGACGATGGGGTTGTTCATGCAGCCCTCCTTGACGGCCATGTTGTTCTCAAACACGGCCTTGCCGTGCAGGCGGATCCAGGCATAGCTGGGGCTGGACACGGAGACCTCCACATAGGGGTTGGCCTGCATGTCCTTGTAGACATCCTTCTGGTTGTTGGTGCAGAACCACAGCTTACCGTCCTGCTCAAAGCAGAACATGAAGGGGCGGCACTTGGCTTTTCCGTCCCGGCCCACGGTGGCCAGATACTGAACGGGATTGGCAGTCAGAAATTCAACAACTTTTTTCATAAAGAATACCTCCAATGGTTTTTGCAGCTTGACTTACGCCTTGCCTGGCTTTACAATAAGGCTAAAAGTATCTGTTGTAAAGTAAGCACAATAATGTGTTGTAGTTACCAAAAAGAAACTATTGGAGGCTTTGTGATGAATTTGCCCGCATGTCCGGTGGAGACGACCCTGATGATCATCGGGGATAAGTGGAAGGTACTGATCCTGCGGGACCTGATGAATGGCACCATGCGCTTCGGCGAGCTGAAAAAGTCCATCGGCACGGTGTCCCAGAAGGTGCTGACCGCCCAGCTGCGGGACATGGAGGAGAAGGGCCTGCTGACCCGGAAGGTCTATGCCGAGGTGCCGCCCAGAGTGGAGTATACCCTCACCGAGACCGGCTACAGCCTGAAACCGGTTCTGGACGCCATGTGGGCCTGGGGCGCGGAGTACAAGGCGAAGAACGGATAAGGAGGACAAACCATGGTTCGGGAAATTTGCAGGGATCAGTTTTTCCTTGCCCGGAAGTCAGAGCCTGCCACGGCGGATGATCTCAGCGTGGCGCAGGATCTGCTGGACACCTTGGCCGTCCATAAAGACGGCTGCGTGGGCATGGCGGCGAATATGATCGGCGTCAACAAACGCATCATCGTCTTTGACAACGAGGGGGAATACATGCTCATGTTCAATCCCGTCATCGTCAAGCAGTCCGGGGCGTATGAGGCGGAGGAGGGATGCCTGTCCCTTACCGGCACGCGAAAAACGAAACGTTACAAGACCATCAAGGTCCAGTGGCAGAACGAGAAGTTCCAGACGCGGCTCAGGACCTTTACCGGCTGGACGGCGGAGATCATCCAGCACGAGATTGACCATTGTGAGGGGATTTTGATATGATTTTATCCTATTCCGGGACCGGGAACAGCCGGTATGTGGCAAAGCGCATCGCGGCCGCCCTGGATGACGAGCTTCTCAGCATGAATGACCGCATCAAAGCGGGCGACACTTCGCCGGTCGAGACGAACGAGCGCCTGATTATCGTCACGCCCACTTACGCGTGGCGCATTCCGCGCATCGTACGGGATTGGCTGATAAAAACGGAATTCCCCGGCGCAAAGCGGGTGTGGTTTGTCATGACCTGCGGCAGCGAGATCGGCAATGCGGCAAAGTACAACCGTGCGCTCTGCCGGGAGAAACAGCTCAGCTATATGGGCACGGCGCAGATCATCATGCCTGAAAATTACATTGCCATGTTCGACGCGCCCCAGGCGGACGAGGCGCGGCAGATCGTGGCCAGGGCGGAGCCGGACATTGACCGTGCACTCTCCGCCATCGCGGCAAATCAGGCATTCCCGCCGCCCCGCAATAATCTTTACGACCGCTTCATGAGCGGCCCGGTGAATCCGATCTTCTATTCTTACTGCGTCAAGGCCAAGGCGTTCACCGCCAGCGACGCCTGCATCGGCTGCGGGAAATGCGCCGCGCTGTGCCCGACGAACAATATCACCCTTCAAAACGGCAAGCCAATCTGGGGCGGCGACTGCACCCACTGCATGGCCTGTATCTGTTACTGCCCTGCGGAAGCCATCGAGTACGGAAAAAAGAGCCTGGGCAAGCCCAGGTATCATTTCGAGGCGCTTTAAAAAGTTGATAAAGGCCATCGGTAAGTGATGGGTTTTGTCTATACGACGGTGGAGAAGGAAAGGTAATTTATTGCGCCTACTGATTAAAAAAGAGGTATATAATGCGGCGCCACAGGTATTTTTGAGAAACATTTGGTGCCCTTTGTCGTATCTTGAAAGTATTTGAAAATTCTGATAATATAAAGACACTTCAATATTAGGAGATGCACAGCAATGAAAGTTCGTCACATTCTTTTTTCTCTTGCTATAGTTATCGCTCTATTAACAGGATGCTCAAGAGATACTCCGCAGGTAGGTGAACATCAACATACATGGATTGATGCCACTTGTACCTCCCCTAAGACGTGCTCTGAATGTAATGCCACTGATGGAGAACCTCTTGAACATACTTGGGAATCCATAGATGGCGTAATGACCTGCTCTGTCTGTGGCAAAGTTGATGAATCTGCTGTTGTCGAAACCAAGCCCCTGTATGGGGTTCCGGTTAAGGATGGTGAGGAAGCAGTTGAAAAGTACCTCAACATCTTTGCGCAGAATAATATACAAAATAGAGCATCTTTCCTAGAAAGTAATGGCTGGATTTATGGTCAGGCATGGGACTATGATGGATCATCGCAATTTGTTAAGGTGCGTACTGATGGTAGTGATTTTACCGTTCTTGATGACGGTTTTGCCCTCAATATCCATATTGTAGATAACTATATCTACTACATGAATATTAATGGATCTGACTACGGAATTTACAAAATGAAAACCAGCGGCGAGGATAAACAAAAAATATCTGATGCTTTTGGTTCAATGCAGATTGTGAACAGGCAGATTTATTACTATTCCGATTATGACTATGAGTATGAAGAAGACGAAAACGGTCAAATTAAAGTTCTCCCTGAGTATTGCCACCTCTACAGATGTGAGTTAGATGGAAGCAATGTAACTGAAATCATTGCAAAACCCACTTTCCACTTCTATGTTTTTGAAGATGGCATTCTATATCAGGATGATAATGATAAGAGTTCTCTGCATGTCTGCGACCTTGATGGTTCCGATGACATAAAATTAAATGATGCTTACTCTTACATGCCTATTTACGATGGACAGTTTATTTATTATGTGTGTGATACTGGCACAGGTGGGGATTCTGTTCGTACCATTTGGAAAGTTAAGCCAGATGGCTCCGAAAACCAGCAAGTGGCAAACTACCAAGTCTCCAATGCCATGGTGATGTCTTATGACCATATCTATTTTGTCTACGGAGATGATAGTGATAGATTGTATCGAATTGACAAAGACGGTTCTAACCTTACATTGATTACTCAGGACACCAATATCGCCTATCCTCAGCTGTTTGGAAACTACATCAAGTATACCAAATATACAGATGGCTATCAGTATATTGAAGCCAACTATTTCTGCGAATATGATGGAAGTGGAAAATGGGACTTTTTGGACATGATTGATTAAAATAAGGCTCAAAGGGAGAATTGACTTCTGAACATGTATAGCAAGAAAAAAGAATATTTTTTCAAAAGCATACAAAAAGACTATGAAAATGTTGAAAAGAATGATTTGATGGACGAATCTTAAATTGCACTGCATCAGCTGTAGAAATTAATCGAAATCACAAAAAAGCGACTTATTAATTTGATATCACATTTTTGGAGCAAGTTTTTTCGTGTGTAGCACAAAATTTGAAAGGACTTCCTGCGTTGGGGAGACTTTATTCTTTGCTTATTGCGGCCCCAATTATGCGCCTTTCTCCGGTCAGAAAACACTTGCATAACCTCCCTTATAGAGTTACAATCCAACAAACGTGAAACACGAAACGCTTCCCGCCTCAAGCCGGTGAAAAACCACCGGTTTGGGCGAGAAGCGTTTTTGACCACATGTCTGACCACAGCCAGGGGCGGAATGGGTGGAAAATGCGAGATTAGAGAGGAATAAAAAGTGAGAGAAAACGAGCGGAAACGACGAAAAACCACTATAAATGACCAGAAAAAATTTTCAGTTTTCCTTTGGGACTACCAGGACAAAGGTTCAAGCCCCGGTTCGGGACAAAATTTCTCCGGAGTATCCCTTATGGGGATCGTTCTTTGCTTATTAAAGCGTATATTTGCGTTTTCATACAAATAATGTTTTTTCGCGGGGAAATTTGCCGATGGATCAATTATATCGTACTCTGCTTGCGAGTTGAACAGAAAATCTGCTGTACGATAGAAACCATATATGATATAATACACATGATAAAGAGATGAAAGAAGCTGCCGATATGAAATTTGAAACTGCAAAATATACTGCACTGGGGTTGCTGCTTGCCGGTCTGGCCGTCGGAGTCTCCGGAATTTTCCTCGTTGAAGAAGGTACGCCCCTGTACACCTTTACCCTTACCATTACTGTAGCCCTTCTCTGTGCGGGTATTGCTGTTGGCGCCGTGTGGGCGCGCTGCCCGCATTGCGGTAAACATCTGTTTATAAACATGCTTAAATGGAAGACTTGTCCCAAATGCCGGCGAGCGCTTTATGAAGATAAAAAGAGGTAAAACGGTAAAAATTAATATTTATTACACATATTGTATGCTATTCCGTTTTTTGGAATGGCATATAACTTTTTGCGTATATTTATGAAAAAAGTAATTGTTCATTATGGCAAAATGCATCCCGGAAATTTTGTTAAAAAAAGAGAAATGGCTGCAGAAAAGAGAAAAAAACGCAGCTGTATGGTATAATTCTTGCTACAAGGAAGATCTGTTTGAATAGCAGACAGGTAAAGACAGACTGGCAGGCGTAAAAATTGGAGATATTACTTAGCAGAGAAACAAAACAGATTTTGGGTCAGCGCATGTATCAATCTATGAGCTTGCTGCAGATGGGTGCAGAGGAACTGGAAGAGTATATGCATGAGCTGAGCCTGGAAAACCCGCTGATTGACGAAAAGCCCCGGAAAGCGGACGCATATATTGCCAGTTCAGGCTGCGGGAGAGTTCGGATGCAGAACGGCCAGGATCTTGAGCTGCCGATACCGGACAAGGTGCGAAATACGCTGAAAATGTCGCTCAATGAGCAGATACAGTTTTACCATTTACCGGAGTCTACAGCGGCGGCGCTAAGGCTTCTGCTTCTCAATCTGGACGAGAAAGGATTTTTGCCGGAAAATATTACCGGAACGAAAGAATGGAAGAAAAAGCCTCAGGCGTTCGCGGAGGCGTTAACTGTGCTGCAGAGCCTGGAGCCATCCGGCGTGGGCGCACGCAACATTTCAGAGTGCCTTTGCCTCCAGCTGGAACGCATGGGAAAGAAGGAGACGCTGGCCTATGTAATATGTAAAGAATATTTACAACACCTGGTAAAAAGTCATTTTAATCATATTTCAAAAGCGCTTAATGTTGAAGAAAGCAAGGTAATTGAAGCGAAAAAGCTTATTGCCTCTCTTAATCCTGTACCGTCAAATGGATTTGACGACGGTAAATATACCATTTGGGCCGTGCCGGATGTTGAGATCGCGTACGATGGCGGAGAGCCTGTTGTCGTAAAACTTGACAGCTATATGCCGGAATACACCATAAATCAATATTATGAACAGATGGGTTCGAGAAAGGACCTGAGCGAAGAAGAGAGCGGGTACCTTCGCGAAAAAATCAATCAGGCCAAATGGGCGCTGGACTGTGTTGACCGGAGAAAAGAGATGATCGTCGCCTGCGCGGAGGTGATGGCGCAGGAACAGCGGGAGTATTTTGAGACGGGCGGAAAAATTCACCCCTGTTCCATGAACGATATTGCAAACAAACTTGGCGTACACCCTTCGACCGTTTCACGGACGGTAAAGAACAAATATATTGCCTGCCGCTGGGGGATAGTTCCCATGTCCCGCTTATTTACACAGGAGATCGGCGGCGGAACATCGGAAGAAATTACTGAAGCGATCAAAAACATTATACGGGAAGAGGATCCGAAGCACCCGCTCAGCGATAATGCACTGTGTAAGAGCCTTTCAGAAAGAGGATTTGAAGTTGCCCGGCGCACGGTCGCAAAGTACAGAGATGAGGCTGGAATACCGCCTGCAACCGGCCGGAAAAAGCGATGACAGAAAGATAGTAAAATAATGTTACATAGTTGTAAAGGTGTTGCGGACACAGAAAGGCAGGGCAGTATCTGAATGCGGCTCGGATACTGCCCGGCCTTTCTGATTTTACAGCGAAAAAACGGCACAAAGTTGATCCGCACAGTCAAAAGAAAAGTTGGCACGATGATTGCTGTAAATAGGATGAATCCCTTACACGGAAAATATGCGCGGACCAGTGGACGCGATGAACAGTATATATTACTTAAAAAGGAGATCGGACGAATGAAGATGTATATTAACGGCAAGCCGGCCGACGCATCTGACGGCGAGGTTATTGCAGTTGTCAATCCGGCAACGAACGAAGTGATCGACACTGTCCCGGCGGCGACGGAAAAAGATGTTTATGACGCAATAACCATAGCCGTCGAGGGAGAAAAAGAATGGAAAAAAGTCCCGCTGCACAGGCGTATGGCCATGATGCAGAAGTTTATTGACCTGGTTATGGAGGACAAAAACCATGAGCGACTGGCGCTGATCCAGTGCAAGGAGATCGGCAAGCCATACAGAGAGTCGTACAATGACTTCGGCGGATTCAAGGCCCATATTGAAGGGTTCATTTCCGCGGCCCGCAATAATCTGGGCGGTACCACGATTCCTTTTGGCGTCCAGGCCGGTATGGAAAATGACTTTGACGTCTCCATCCGGGAGCCCATCGGAACCATTGTCGGTATTATTCCCTTTAATGCTCCTCTGACTTTGTTTGCCAAGAAGGTGGCTCCCGCGCTTCTCAGCGGCAACTGCTGCATTGTCAAGCCGGCCAGCGATGACCCGCTCACCGTTCTGCTCCTCTCCGAGCTGATGTATGAGGCCGGCTTCCCCGGCTATGCGTACCAGTGCATTACCGGGCGCGGCGAGACTGTAGGCGAGTGGCTCACTGCGGATAACCGTATTGCGGGGGTAAACTTTACCGGAAGCACCACCGCCGGCAAAAAAGTCGCTGAAAATTGCGGCCGCAATTTGAAGTATCAGAGCCTTGAGCTGGGCGGCAACGCGCCCATGATCATCTGCGCGGACGCCGACATTGACAATGCTGTTAACGAAGCTACCGCATGCAGAGCGTTTTACATGGCAGGCCAGATCTGCTCGGTTCCGAAGAGGTTCATTGTTCACAGAAGTGTGCATGATGAGTTTGTTGACAAACTTCTTGCCAAGGTAAAAACCGTTAAGGTTGGAGACCCCATGGACCCGGAGACCACAATGGGCACATTGATCAGCGAAAAAGCGGCGGTGCGGGTCGAGGCGCAAGTCAACAAGGCCATTGAACAGGGCGCAAAGCTGCTGCTGGGGAACAAACGCCAGGGCGCATTTTATGGACCTACCGTGCTGGACGGCGTTGACCGGACTATGGACATTGCCCACGATGTTGAGGTGTTTGGCCCGGTCTTCCCGGTGATGACCTTTGACACGCTGGAAGAGGCAATTGAAATTGCCAACGACACCAAGTACGGCCTCGGTTCCTGCATTCTGACAAAGGATCTGGGAACCGCGTTCAAAGCGTCGCTTGAACTTGAAGCGGGCTCTGTTGTGATCAACGGCCAGAGCCTGTACCGCAATTTGCTCACGCCCTACGGAGCGAATAAAGACAGCGGCCTGGGACGCGAAGGCCAGACACAAACCCTTTTGGCAATGACACAAACCAAAAACATTGTGTTCAAGAATATCTTGAAGTGACAGGATCATGCGTACAAGCCGTGTGTTTACCACAGTGTAATTTTTATTCAGATTGGAGAGGTGAAACTTGGTCAAGCTTATCAACAAACTTATGCGGATCGTTGAGTTCATTGTGACGATCATGTTTGCTGTGGCTGTCATCCTGGTCATTGCACAAGTGTTCTGGCGCTATGTCCTGGGCGATCCGATTACCTGGACAAACCAGATATCCAGAGCATTGTTCATATGGATGACCTATCTTGGCATCCCGGCTTTGTTCAACCGGAACATATTAATGTCCTTTGACCTTCTTCAGGAAAAGGTCAAAGGGGCGGCAAATATCTGGCTGAAAATCGGTTTCAGGGTATTGGGCCTGTTCTTCTGCATTTGCTGGTTCATATTCAGCTGGGAGCTGTGCAGTAAATCGGTCGGACTGGTATTCCCCGGCATTGCCATTCCTAAAAACGCACTGTATGGCGCGCAGAATGTTTGCTGCGCATTACTGTTCATCGTACAGACCGGCCAGATCATGGAATTGCTCGGCGGGTTAAGATCACTGAAGAACGGAAAGGAGACAGACGAATGATACTTTGGGTCTGCATTATTATATTTGTAGTGCTGCTCTTGATCGGCGCGCCCATTATTCTGTGCCTGGGTATCCCGCCTGTCGTCTGGCTGCTTCAGAACGGCGCGATCCCCAACATGGTGATGGGGCAGAAAATGTTCAGCGCGGTCGACAGCTTTGCCCTTATGGCTATTCCGTTTTTCATGCTGGCCGGTCAGGTGATGGAAAGGACAGGAATAACAGAGGCCATCGTTGATTTTGCCAACGCGGTTATCGGCTGGGTTCGCGGCGGACTTGCATGTACGGTCGAGCTGGCCGGTATGCTTATGGCCGGTATTTCCGGCTCTTCAAACGCCGACGCGTCCGCCCTCGGCGCAATATGTCTCAGAGCATTGAAAAAAGGCGGATATGATGAGGGAATGGCCTCGGCAATTGTTGTATCGGCTTCAGGCATTGGACCGATCATCCCACCCAGCATCATTATGATCGTTTATGCTACCGCGGCGGGCCTGGACATCGGCCAGCTCTTTACCGCCGGAATAGTCCCGGGGATTTGTCTTGGCGTGGCTTATATGATCGTCTCTGTCCGTTATGCCAGAAAACACAATATCCCGAAGATCCCTTTTCAGGGCTTTAAACATGTCTGGAATACGTTCAAGAAGGCCGTGTGGGCCCTTCTGATGCCGGTGATCATTATCGGCGGTATTCTGGGCGGACTGTTCACCGCTACAGAGTGCGGCGTTATTGCAACGGTTTATGGCATTATCTATGGCTTTGCTGTAAAAAAGCTGCGTATCCGTGATTTGTGGGAATCCCTGAGGGAAGGCATACTGGCGGCTGTAGGCCCCATTTCTCTCATTGCCATTTCTTCCATTTTCAGCTATATGCTTGCCCGGGAGGGAGTGACGGCCAGCATCGCGGCCTTTTTGGAGAATAACATCACCAGCCAGTTTGGCGTAATGGCGTTCTGCGCGGTGGTTTGCATTGTCGCAGGCTGCTTTGTTGACGGAACGGCGACGATGCTCCTGCTAACGCCGATTTTTGTCCCTGTGGTCAACGCTATGGGAATTGATATGATGCAGTTTTCCATTATCTTCATGATCGCGATCATGTCCGGCGGCATGACTCCTCCGGTCGGCTCCATGCTCTTCGTCATCTCCGGAATAGATGGAACACCCATCAGCAAGATGGTCAAACCGGTTATTCCCTTTATGATTGCGCTGATAGTAATTATCATCCTGATCATGCTGATTCCCGGCATTGCAAGCGGTCTTCCCGGCCTGATCTATGGATGATCGGCTGGCAGAGACCACATACCCGGAGCTTTTCCGCCTTTGAGCGGTATAAGTAATAAACAAACACAAAAAAACAAGGAGGAACCAAAAGTGAAAAAAACCCTGGCAATTGTACTTGCACTCTGCATGATCTTTGCATTGTGTGCCTGCGGCAGCGCGGCTCCCGCGAATGAAGAAAAGGCTCCCGCGGCCAGCGAAGCCCCCGCTACCAACGAAGCTCCCGCAGAGGGCGGCCTTGACGCTCTTGACCCTGTCACCATCGTTTTCGCGACCCCCAACGCAAACGCCAACATCGAAAGCGAGTATGCGCAGAAATGGATCGCCGCAGTTGAAGAGCAGTCCGGCGGCAAAATTACCTTTGACTACACGGATTCCGGCGCTCTTGGCAACTATGAGGAGCTTCTGGAAGGTACGGTAAACGGTATTTACGACCTGACGATCACAGAGCCTTCCTACATCGAAACTTATGTCCCCGAAGCAAGCCTGCTGAGCCTTCCCATGCTGTACAGCAGCTACGAGGAAGCTGACTGGATCCTGGACGGCGAGGTGGGACAGTGGTTTAACGAAAAGTGCAGCAACGCGGGCATTGAAGTGCTGAACTACTTCTACTGCGGCTTCCGCTACATCATCTCCGAAGATGAGATCACTTCTCTGGACACGGCCAAGAATGTAATTATCCGCTCCCCCAACATCCAGACTTACCTGGATACCCTGCAGATGCTCGGCTTCAAGTGCGAGACCATGTCCTTCTCTGATGCCTATACCGCAATGGAGACTGGCGTTATCAGCGCGGTTGAATGCCCCCTGCAGAACCTGTACTCCACCGGCTACTACCAGCTGTGCCCCTATCTGCTGGGTTCCCGCCACATGTTCAGCGCCAACAGCATTGTAGCGAATGAAGCGTTCTGGGCCAATCTTGCTCCCGAATACAAGGAGATCATGCTCTCCGCTCTTGCGGATATCACTGTGGAGGAGCGTACCGAGTGCGCCGCCCGTGAAGACCAGTTCCTGGCCGACTTCGCTGAAAAGGGAACCACCTTCAACGAGTTTGATGATGAATCCAAGGCCGCAATCGTTGAGATGTTCTCTGAATACTGGACCGAGAAGGTGGCCACGCTGGGCGATGAAGCAGTCTCCATGCTCAACCTGATCATCGAGCACAAGGGCTGAGAAAACCGGCTTGCAATAGTTTAAGAGAGCCTAGGTCTACCACAACACAGGCTCTCTCCAAAAGTAAACGATGATTAAATCGGCAGGAGCGGATCGCGAGAAAATTTGCGTTCTGATGATGGCACTTTTTTGCAGGAACACTTTGTGTATTGCAAGAAAAAGTGACGAAATCAGGGCGAAAATTTTCCGGGAGACGCCGCAGGCGATTTATTCAGCGTTTACAAAAGAAGAAAGGAGACCAACACACCATGAAAATAGAGGCCTCACGGTCTGCCTTTTCCTCCTGCAACGATCGTTTTATGAAAAACTACAAGGAGGATATCCCTTTCGAGCGGCAGTTGGAAATACTCCGTGACATTGCGTATGTCAACGCAATTCCTGTGACATATGATCCTGCGGTGGATCCGCTGGAGCGCCGCCGCTATATGGGACAATACGGGATCGAACCCGGCACTATCGTTGTTGATACATATTCGCAACCCCGTTTCGCAAAAGGCACGCTGACAAGCCGGGACCCGGGGCTCCGCCGCGAATTTGTGGAGAGATCCAAGAAGGCGATGGACTTTTGTAAGGAGATCGGCGGGGTCGATATTATGCTGTGGCTGGCCCACGACGGCTACGATTATCCTTTTGAAGACGACTATGCCGAACGGTATGGCTGGCTGGTTGAGGGGCTGCATGAGATCGCTTCGTACCGCAGTGATGTCAATGTGACGATTGAATACAAGCCGGCCGATCCCCACATTTACCAATATGTTTCGACCGCGCCCAAGGCCCTCACCATCTGCAATGAGGTTAACCTTCCTAATCTGGGGATCATTCTGGATTACGGTCATGCTCTGGTCGCGGGAGAAAATCCGGCAGAAAGCGTCGCCCTGATCGACCGGTATAAACGGCTGTTTCATGTCCATCTCAGCGACTGCTACGGCAAAACAGATGACGATTTCCTGATCGGCAGCATCACGGTGTGGCGCACACTGGAGTTTTTCATGCAGCTTCAGGATGTGGGCTATGATGGCAACTATGTGCTTGACATCTGGCCGCCGCGTATGGATGGCATTGAGGCCACCAAGGTTTCTGTGCGCCGCACGCTGGGTATGTGGGAAATTGCAAAGAGCTTGCCCCGGGATGAGTTCAAGAAGCTCCGCCGGGAGAACAATGTTCCCGCAATTTATGATTTGCTGACGTCAAAGGTCCTTCACATCTGAGGGCAGGGAGAGAATATGGAAAGATTTTGCTGGAAAGGGCATGTAACCCCCGGGAAGCTTGAAGAATATGCCAGAAAACACAATGAGATGTACCAGACTCATCCGGAGATGGAGGAGCTGATGCGCGCCGCGGGTATGCGCAACTATTCGATCTGGGCCAATGGTGAGGATACCATAGGCTATTATGAATACCTTGGCGCTGAGAGAAAGAGCGAAGTATATGAGCAGCACAGGGATATTCTGGCAAAATGGAATGAAAATATGGAAGGCTTGTCGGGCATGGATCTGGACAAGGACGGCAAACCCAAAGTATGGAAAATGATTTGGCTGATGGAGTGAAACGGATATGAGCGAAGTATATTCTAAACCAAAACTTGTCCAGGTCGGCCTGGTGGTAAGGGACTTGGATAAGACCATGGAACAATTCAGGATTTTACTTGGCGCTGAGCCAAGCCGGGTGATCGAAAAATCTCCCTCGGCGCCCGGACCCAAGTACTATCTGGGCGAGGAGAGGGACTTCTATCAGCGGGCGGCTCTGTACCAGATGAATGGAATTGAGTTTGAGATTTTACAGCCTTATAACGATAGATCAGCGCTGACCGACTTCCTCGATGAGCATGGCGAAGGACTCCACCATGTGGCCTTTGATACCGACAATTTCGATGCCTTCGAGAAACATCTGAACGAAAACGGAGTTCAGATGATTCAGACCGGGCCAAATTCCAGACATCCCGCGCTCAAGTGGGGCTTCTTCAATACGAACGATAAACTTGGCACCATGATCGAGGTGACCAATTTTGAGGAAGTGGCCAAGCTTGAAGCGCAGGAAACCAAAGATAAGTAATACGGAAAAACCATAATATACGAATAACCGTGCTGGGCCTTAAAACCCGTCACGGTTATTCTGGCGCTTTGAGATACCCGACATTTTAACAAAAATGACATTTAAGGAGGGAAAATATGTCACTGGATAATGCAAAAGTGTTTCTTTTTGACGTGAATTTCAACGAGGAACTGAGGACCAAATTGAAGGAGCTTATGCCTGCCGGCCGGGAAATGACCCGCGCCGAACGGATTGAAAGCGCAGCGGCCGCTGCGCGCAAGCTGGGATATGATTTTGACGCAAAGCAGCTCGAGACGGCCATGACCGAGTGCGGTGATAACGACGCGCTTGAGCTGGAGGCTGTCACGAGCCACGCCGGCGTCTGCACTTCGACGGTACAGAATCGGGACACCTGTGCCGCGTCGGTTGAGACAGGTATATGGTGTACCGCGCAGACTTCACCCGCAACTGTAGGCTCAACCTTTATGTCCATGTGAAATGAAGTATATTCTTTCACGGAGCTTTGCCCTGCGGGGTTGGCAGCGTCTGCCGTATGCACTTGTAGAGCTGAAGTCCAATGATGTCACGTTTCTCAGCCGCGACCGATTTCTGCTGTTGTTCCATTGCGACGGCGAATATGCGTTTTCCGATGCTGCGTTGAATGAGGTTCAGCGCCGCATGCTGAACGAGTATATCGACTCCGGCGTAGTCAGCGAGTGCACAGAAAAATGTACACTGGAAGAAAGACAGCGGTACCGGCAGTATCCTGCCCGGTTTAAGGAATCGGCACAATGGTCTGTTACCGGAAACTGCAATCTTCGGTGCAGGCATTGCTTCATGTCCGCCCCTGGGGGCGCATTGGGTGAGCTGGGGTATGGGGACTGCCTGAAGATCATCGACCAATTGGCAGAATGCGGTGTGGGAAAAGTCTCTCTGACCGGCGGAGAGCCGCTTGTACGGCGCGATTTCTGGAAAATCGTAGACGCGCTGTGTGAAAAAAACATAAAGCTGACCACGCTTTTCACCAACGGGATGCTGGTGAATGACGCACTGCTGGATGGGTTTGAGGCACGCGGAATACATCCGCAGCTTCAGATCAGCTTTGACGGCGCAGGCTGCCATGACTGGCTGCGGGGACTTGAAGGCGCGGAGAGACGGGTCATAGAGGCCTTTCAGATATGCCGGGACAGGGGCTTCAAAACCTCGGCAGCCATGTGCCTTAACCGCCGGAATGCCGGGACTCTGCGCGAAAGCGTACAATTGCTCGCGCAGCTCGGCTGTTCCGGCCTGAAGGTGAACAATACCAGCCCGGCCGGCGAATGGCTTAATGAGCGCAGTGAGTATCTGGATGACGACGAGTGTTTCGGGATCTATATGAAATATATTCCGGTGTTTTTCGCAGAGGGCGCACCCATGAGCCTGATGCTTGACGGAATGTTTGCGTACATGAAGGATGAGAAAAAATGTTTTGTACCCTTTGAGCATAATTGCGCTGAGGGCGGCGAAGCACACCAGCTCTTATGCGCGCATATTCGGAGAGAATTGTATATCAGCCCCCAGGGAAATATACTGCCCTGCATGTCCATGGCCGGGACAGCGATCGAAAAGCAGTTTCCGAATCTTTTTCAAATCCCGCTCAGGGAGATCCTCAGCAACTCGGAATATATGCGGTATGCAGACAGACGGCTTGATGCGTATCTGCAGCACAATGCAAAGTGCCGCAGCTGCAAGTACAGACTCCGCTGCTGCGGAGGGTGCAGAGCGTCGGCCTCAGGAAGCGCCGGGGAAGATTACCTTGCCCCTGACTTGAGAGCGTGCGGTTTTTTCCAGAACGGTTGGGCAGACGCGATAAAGGAATATTTTGATACAACAAATGATAAACCGTAAAATAATGCGACAGCCTCCGCGGAAACATGTTATAGTTAAGCAACGACAGTTTTTGGAGGGAAACAGATGAAACCGATAGCACTTCTTGTAAACAGCGAAGAGATGCTTCCCACAGTAAAAGACGCCATCGCGCACGCCGGAGCGGAGGATGACGTTGAGATGCTTATGACGCACACCTATGAAGAGAGCCTGAAGATCATAGAAAATTTCCGGGCGCTTGGCGGGCAGTGCATCATTGCCCGCGGCGGCCACGCACGTTATCTCCGCGCCCGTAATATGGGGCTGCCCATTACGGCAATTCCTTTTACCGGAAACGACATTGCGGCGATGCTGGTCAGAGCAACGAACGAGTGGGGAGAGTTTGCTGTTATCGGCAACGCGACCATGGTTCAGATGACCCGTGAGCTTGAAAGGCCGATAGGCGCAAAGATCCATTATTTTGAGATAAAACAGTGGGCCGATTTTGACAAGATCATGACGCAGCTCCGGAAGGACGGCATAAAAGCCGTGATCGGCGGCTATGATGCAACACGTGCAGCCAGGGCTTATGGCATCCATGACTACTGCATAAAAACCAGCGAATATGAAATCGTCACCGCCATTATCGAGGCAAAGGGCGTGCTCTCCGCGCTGGCCCGGGACCAGCACTGGGACAAGCTTTTTGAAGCGGCGTTGAACACCATAAGCGAAGGGGTCATTGTGGTCGACAGCAAAGGGGACATCTCTCATGCGAACCGGCGGGCCACCAAGCTGCTTGGCGCAGACGTGGTTCTCAGCGGTTTTCCGCTGCCCGAGATGCAGCAGATGAAGGAAAAAGCGCTGAGCACCGGAACGCCGGTATATGACGAATTGTATGAGTATAACGATTACAAATTCACAGCGTCTTTTCTGCCCATAAAAGAACAGGAAAACAGCCTTGTGACCGTGATGCAGGAAGTCGAATACGTTCATAAGATCGAACGGAAGATACGCCAGAAACTGGCCAATAAGGGCCTTATCGCGAAAAACAGCTTTGATAATATCTGCGCAGAAAGCCCTTTGCTGAAAAAGGCCGTGCAGACTGCGAAACGTTATGCGGTGGTTAATTCTTCCATACTGATTTCGGGCGAGACGGGCACAGGCAAAGAGATGTTTGCCCAGAGCATACATAACTACAGCAAACGCTGTGAGGAGGCGTTTGTTGCGGTCAACTGCGCGACGATACCGGCAAACCTGCTGGAATCCGAGCTGTTCGGTTACGTTGAAGGCGCGTTCACCGGGGCAAAACGCGGCGGAAAGATCGGCCTGTTTGAGCTTGCGCATAAGGGTACGATCTTCCTGGATGAGATCGGGGAAACGAGCCTCGACATGCAGGCCAGACTGCTTCGCGTGCTGGAGGAGCATGAGATCATGCGCGTTGGCGATGATAAGGTCATCCCCGTGGATATACGCGTTATTGCCGCGTCAAACCGCGATCTCAAAAAAATGGTGGACGAGGGCAAGTTCCGAAGCGATTTTTATTACCGGCTTGACGTTTTGTCACTGGAGCTGCCGCCGCTGCGCGCGTGCAGAGAAAACATTGAAACACTGATTCAAAATTTTACAAAAAAATATGCGGCGGAAAATGGACGGCGGACCTTGGAGTATTCGCCTGAAGCGATGGAGATCCTGAAGAATTATGCCTGGCCGGGGAATGTCCGTGAACTGAAAAACGTGGTTGAACGACTGGTGGTGACAAGCGTAGGGGAAAACGTAGAAGCCGAACAGGTTATGGACGCACTGCATATAAACAGTACACCGAAAGCGGTTAAGCAGGCCGATGAGCCGCAAACACTGGATGATGCGAAAAAGGAACTGATACAAAGGACGCTGAAAGAATGCGGGGGAAATAAGACGCTCGCGGCGAAAAAACTGGGAATAAGCCGCCCGACACTGCATAGAAGGCTCAAACAGATGGACGGTGAGGAACTTGAACAGAATACTGACGGTCAGTGATCCGGCGCTTGCCGGGTATTGCGCAGAAAAACATGAACTTACAGCGGCAGGCGTGTTCAGCTCCGGCATATATTTTGCGGATGATAAGGGCAGGATCCTTATGCTCTATGACCGGGCCTATGGCAGCTTGCCCTTCGGGCTGGCTGGAACGGAAATAAACGACAAGGCGAAGAACCTGGGAATTGAGGCAGGAAGTGTGCTGAACCTTGCGCATAACTGTCTCAGGTTTGCGGATGGGGACATGTTTGCCCGAATAGAGTACAGGCCCTATGGGCCCGGAAGGCCGGTGTCAACGGCGGCAGAGGGAATATATTTTCTCCAAAACAGCGGCGGAGCCTTTTTGGTCTCACAAAACAGATCCAATCTTTCGCCGTTTTCGATCAGGGATTCCGCGGAGATCGAACGGGATGCGCTTGACGATATATTTGCCCTTACCGGTCTTGGCGGGATACAGAAAATAGAGCGGGGGCTGAGGATGGCAAATTTGGCCGAGCTCAGTACAGGGCTGGATGGCGTGCTTGGCCTGGGCAGGGGATTGACCCCGTCCTTTGACGATTTTATCACCGGAATGCTTTCCACACTCCATTTTTGCGCCAGAGAATGGGGGATCGATTTGAAAGTAAGGACTGCGTTCTGTTCTCTGGTCGCGGAAAAGGCAGAAAAAAAGACCAATAAATACAGCGCGGCATATCTGCTCGCGGCTGCGGCCGGCGGCCGATTCTCCGCCATCGAGGATGTTCTGACCGCGGCAGGCGGAGAAGACTGGCCGCACGCGGCTGCGAGACTGATTTCGATCGGCGGCAGCTCCGGCGCGGACATGATGGCCGGCGTGGTTTTCACGGCGAGAGTGATAAACACTATGTGGGCGTGAAAGTTGGCATGATTATTGCTGAAATATAGATAGATAAGTACCCAACCATGGAGAACAAAAATTAAGGAGGACCTAATCTATGGCTGATAAAGAAACCATTGAACGGTTGAAAGACCAGGCACTGGAAATGCGCGAATTAGTACTCAAGCTTTCCGCAAAGACTGTCATCCATCTGGGCGGAGATCTTTCTATGGCAGATATGATGACAGCACTCTATATGTACAAGATGAAGAAAAATCTGGATTACCCGGGCAAGTGGCCCGAGAGAGACAGATTTGTCCTTTCCAAGGGGCACGGCGCAGGATGCCTGTATATTGCCATGGCTATGGCGGGCTATGGCAGTATTGATGAGATTTTTGAAACCTACGGCGCGTGGGGCAGCCGCTACGGCATGCATCCCTGCAAGAACCAGAACCCCGGCATGGAGGTATCCTCCGGCTCTCTTGGCCACGGACTAACGCTTTGCTCCGGCCTGGCTCTGGCGGCGAAGGAGCGGGGAGACAAGCACCATGTGTTCACAATGCTCGGGGACGGCGAGTGCAACGAAGGAGCGATCTGGGAAGGCGCCATGCTGGCAGCGCATTACAAGCTCGGCAACCTCGTCGCCCTGGTAGACAGAAACATGGTCAGTCTCAGTTCGCCCACAGAGGAGCAGTATGGCGGCCTCAGGCTGGAGCCTCTGGGAGACAAATTCAAAGCCTTTGGCTGGAATGTTGTTGAGATAAACGGCAACTGCATGGAAGAAGTTGTAGACGCACTGGATAATATCCCTGATGCAGATTCTGACGTTCCTACTGTCATTATCGGCCACACCATCAAAGGCTATGGCGTTTCCTTCATGGAAGGCACGCCCAAGTGGCATCATGGCATGCTGACCGATCCCGAACTGCTTGCACAGGCCCTGGAGGAAGTCAAGCAGACCCGCTATAAATAAGGAGGGAATTACAATGATGAAAACCTATGGACTTCGAGAGAAGCTTGGCAACGCAAGACCTGATCTGGATCATGCAATGCAGAAGTATGCTGTTGAACACCCTGAGTTCCGTCTGATCTCCGCCGATGTTGGCCGCGCCGGTATGCCCGAGTTTATACAAAAATTCCCCAAGCAGTACTACAACACCGGTATAGCCGAAATGGCGGCTATGGACCTTGCAGCAGGCCTGGCCCTTGAGGGATATAAGCCCTGGGTCTATGGCATGTCGGTTTTTAACACCCTTCGCGCCGGCGAGGGCATCCGCACCAACATGTGCTATCAGCGGGCAAACGTCAAGGTTATCGGCTGCAACACCGGACTGTGCCAGGGCCCCTGCGGCTCCACCCACTACGCGCTTGAAGATCTGGCCATTCTCCGCACTTTCCCGAACCTTATTCTGTGCGCGCCCTGCGATGCCACCCAGGCTGTCAAGGCCTTTGAAGCGGCAAACGAGATAGACGGACCGGTCTACCTCCGCCTGGGCAATGGCCGCAATGAATCTGAAGTTTACCAGGAAGACTACAAGTTCGAATTCGGCAAAGGCATTGAGATCGCCGAGGGCAAGGACGGCTATATTATCGCCTGCGGCATGATGGTCCCCTTTGCGGTGGAAGCGGCAAAGCAGCTGAAGGAAGAGGGGCTGGAGGTCGGCGTCGTTGATATGCACACGCTCAAGCCCATTGACAAAGAGCTGATCTGCAAGGCGGCAAAGAATACCGGAAAAATCGTCACCGTTGAGGATGCGTTTATCATTGGCGGTCTGGGCGGAGCGGTATGCGAAGTTGCGGCAGAAAGCGGCATACCCTGCAAGGTCAAGCGTTTGGGCGTCCCCGATTTGTTCCCCGGATTTGGCTCCTTCGATGAGCAGATGGCCCATCTGGGATTTGGCGTTGACGCAATGAAAGAGGCAATAAAGGCCCTGTGATTCAATGCAGCGCCTGCTCTCCGCCATTGGCACGGAGAGCAGGCAATTCCCCTTATACTTTGCCGGTTATTCCATTCCGGCGAACTTGGAGGATCGGACCATGAGACACAAAATCGTAGATAGCGATGTATTGGTAATAGGCGGGGGAGTTTCCGGTCTGCGTGCCGCAGTCGCTGCGGCGGAAAAGGGACAGCTTGTCACCCTTGTCAGCAAGGGGTCCTGCGCGTCTCCTGAGATCATGGGCTTCAATGCACCTGTTATGCCGGGGGATTCAGAGGAACTGTATTATGAAGATATGGGAAAGAGCGGTCTCGGCATCAACGATAACCGCCTGGCCCGGACCCTGTCCCGGCATGTAATGGGCGAAGTGGCCTGGCTGGAGAGTATAGGCGTTCATTTCAATAAAGACGAAAACGGCAATTATATTGCTATACATACACTGGGAACCAAGTACCCGCGACTGATCAAGTCCGGAACTTCCAGCGGCGTTACTGAAATGAATGCACTGCTGAAGCGGTGCAATGAATTGGAAATTGAACAGTATATGCCTGTGGATATTCTCGGACTGCTGAAGGCATCCGGAAAAGTGAGCGGAGCATATGGTGTTGACAATAAAGACCGGGTTTTGTTTTTCCGTGCAAAGGCAGTGGTGCTGGCTATGGGCGGATGCGGAGCGATCCAGAGCTTTTCCACCTACCCCAAAGCCCTGATCGGCGACGGGTATGCCATGGCCTATGAGGCTGGAGCGACGCTGGTGGACATGGAATTTCAGCAGTTTGAACCTTGCTGCTTTGTATATCCGGAAGCCATTGAAGGCAAGGTTATTGCCACGACCCTTCTCCGACACGGAGCAGAGCTGCTTAACGGCGAGGGCAAAGAATTTATGGCAGACTACGGCCTTACCCGCGAGAATGCGCAGAAGGGAAGCCTGGCAAGAGCCATGGAAACTGAGGTGCGTGCCGGAAGAGGGACGCCTCATGGCGGCATCTACTACAACATGACCATGATGGACCATGATATGCTCTATAAGGATCATGCCATTTTCACCAAACCCGCTGTGGAGGTGGGAATGGATCTGAACCGGGAGATGCCGGAGATGATGCCGGCGTCCCACACCAATTTGGGCGGTGTGATCATTGACTGCCAGGGCCGTACGGAAGTGGCCGGACTTTTTGCCTGCGGCGAGGTGACCGGCGGCCTGCACGGCGCGAACCGTCTGGGCGGCTGCGCGGGGGCAGAAACCGTTGTGTTCGGCCGCCTGGCCGGGGAGAGCGCGGCGGACTACGCAGTATCCGCGCAGTTGGAGCCTGCTGGCCTGTTCGCGGCGGAGTGCGGCAGCGTGCTGACAGAGCTTGAAGCCCTCAGCGCACGCGGCGGCGATAAAAATCTTTCCGATATCCGCCGGGTGCTTGGCCAAAAGCTGCATGAGGAAATGGGTGTTCTTCGCAGCGGGGAGAGTATTGCCCGTGCTGCGCAGGTCGTCGGTGCACTGCGGGATGAGCTGGCGGAGGTAAGTACCGACGGCTTGAAAGACGCGGCGGAGTATATCCATTGCAGAAATATGCTGCTTCTGGCGGAAATGCAGGTCAAGGCCTCCAACACCCGCACAGAAAGCAGAGGCGTGTTCTACCGTGCTGATTACCCGGAAACAGATGAGAAAAATTGGAATAAAAATATACTGATCCGCAAAAACGGCGAAAAGATGGAGCTTTCGATCAGAGATGCTGTCATTTCGGCGGAATGAGTTCCAAATACTTGTGAGGAATAGCTGACATGAAAAAAACACTGAAATTTGAAGAGCACGACAATGTTGTGATCGCACTTGAGGCGATCGAACCGGGGGACAGGATAAGCGTTAACGGAGCGGCGTCCGATGTGATCAGTGCGGACAAGGTCCCCCAGGGACATAAAATCGCGGTAAAAGAGATTGCCAGGGGTGACACGATTTATAAATACGGCCACCCCATCGGCGTGGCCGGGGAAGACTTGAAAGCCGGCACCTACGTCCATGTGCACAATGTGCTCGATCCGATCTCCAACTGGAAAGAGAACTATCTCTATGAATATAACCCCAACTCGCTCACGGAAATCGACAACAGCTTTCTGCTGAATGATCCGCCAAAGCTTTACGGCTATCGCCGCAAAGACGGAAGAGTGGGCTTCAGAAATCATCTGGTCGTGCTGTCCACTGCGGTCTGCGCAAACAAGATCGTTTCCGACATCGAGTACAAATTCCGGGATGTTATTGCCATTACCAATCCCTCCGGCTGCGTCATCCTGCCCAACGAGGTAGAGCGGATCAAGGCGATCCTTCTGGGCCTTGCCCGCAACCCCAATGTGGGCGCGGTGATTTTTGCCGGTCTGGGCTGTGAGAGCGTGGAAGCAGAGTGGTTCTATGATCAGGTCAAGGAGGAAAAGCCCTGCGCATTTGTCCGCTCACAGAATTACGGTTCCACCGAGGCCGCCTACGCGGACCTGGAAAAGCTGGTTATCGCCATGAAGGCAGAGCTTGACAAGCAGGAGCGGGAAGAGGTATCTGTCGCGGATATCTGTCTGGGCGTTAAGTGCGGCGCATCGGATTGGACCACGGCGGTGGCCTCTAACCCCGCGATCGGCTATGCCTCCGATATCATCGTCAAGAACGGCGGTACTTCTCTGCTGGGCGAGACCGTGGGCTGGTATGGCGGTGAAGGTGTTCTGACCAAGCAGGCCAGAACCAGGGAAACCGCGGACAAGATCATCGACATGCTCACGGTCATGTACGACCGGGCCAAATCTATGGGCAGAAGTATCGAAGAGAGCAACCCCGCTCCCGGCAATATCGCAGGCGGCATAACCACCCTCAAAGAAAAGGCGCTTGGCAACGTTAAAAAGGGCGGGACAGCCCCTGTGGAGGGCGCGCTCGACTTTGGCCAGTACCCGGAAGGAAAGGGCTTGTATGTGGTCGATAATCCTGGCCTTGACCCGCTTTCCCTGCTGGGGCTGACCTGCTCCGGCGCAACGGTCCTGCTGTACAGCACCGGCCGCGGCACCCCGGTCGGCAATCCGATTGCACCGGCAATCAAGCTGACCGGCTCTCCCGATGCCATGAAGCTTATGGGAGAAAACATGGATGCCGATCTGACCGGCATTTCCTTAGGGGAAATGACCATTGCCGACGGCGGCAAGCTTCTGTTTGAGAAAATCGTTGCAGCATGCAACGGCGAGCCCACCATTGCGGAAAAACTGGGCCACAGAGAGTATGCGTTCCCGCTGCTGATGGGCGCGCTCTGATAAACCATAGCGCCCCGCGCCCACCGGCGGCACAGCCTGCCGGGCAGAGAAGCGGGCATGATGTGATTATTTCTCAGCTCCATTTTTCACTGTTATAACCCTGGCAAAAAAGATCAATTTCACAATGGAATTGGTCTTTTTTGCTTAATATTGCGTAATAAGACAGGAGAGATAAAATGTCCGGAAAAAAGATTATGAAGACGATGGATGGCAACGAAGCGGCCGCATATGTATCCTACGCGTTCACCGAAGTGGCAACCATCTACCCCATCACCCCTTCAAGCCCCATGGCAGACCATGTGGATGACTGGGCCGCACACGGCAAAAAGAATCTGTTTGGTCAGCCGGTAAAGCTTGTTGAGCTTCAGGCCGAGTCCGGCGCCTGCGGCGCAATGCACGGCGCGCTGGAGACTGGCTCCCTCGCAACGACCTACACCGCGTCTCAGGGACTAATGCTGATGATCCCGCCCATGTACCGCATAGCCGGCTCCATGCTGCCCGGCGTTATGCATGTGGCGGCCCGTACTGTGGGTACCCACTCCATCTCCATATTCGGCGACCACTCAGACGTTATGGCCTGCCGGCAGTCAGGCTTTGCTCAGCTTGCCTCGGCAAGTGTGCAGGAATGTATGGATCTGGGCGCAGTAGCGCATCTCAGCGCCGTGAAGGGCAGCATACCCTTCCAGCATTTCTTTGATGGCTTCCGCACTTCACATGAGCTGCAGAAGATCGAGGTGCTGGACTATGAAGATCTTGGCAGGCTGCTGGACTGGGACTGCGTAAAGGCATTCAAGGACCATGCCCTCAACTCTGAGCATCCCACCATCCGTTCTACGCTTCAGAACGGAGATACCTTCTTCCAGTCCCGCGAGGCCTGCAATACGGCGTACAATGGGCTGCCGGAAATCGTACAGGAGAAGATGGATGCGATCAACGCCATTACCGGCAGGAACTATAAGCTGTTTAATTATTATGGGGCGCCTGACGCGGAGCGGGTCGTTGTGGCGATGGGCTCTGTATGCCAGACGCTTGAGGAGACGGTTGATTATCTGCTGGCCAAAGGGGAGAAGGTGGGCATGATCCAGGTCCATCTGTACAGACCGTTTGCATCCGATTTCTTCGTTAAGGCTCTCCCCGACACCGTAAAGCTTGTCTCTGTGCTTGACCGCACAAAGGAGCCCGGCAGCGCCGGCGAGCCGCTGTATGAGGATGTCTGCACTGCACTCAACAACTGCGGCAGGAAGAACATTACCATTCTGGGCGGCCGTTACGGCCTCTCCTCCAAGGATACCATCCCCGCCCATATGAAGGCCGTGTTTGACAATATGAGCTGCGGGCTGAAGAATCATTTTACCGTTGGGATAAACGATGATGTCACCCATACCTCTCTTCCGGTGGGCGAAAACATCGTGGCCTCCGGCAAGAGCATCGTATCCTGCAAGTTCTGGGGCCTTGGTTCGGACGGCACGGTTGGCGCAAATAAAAATTCGATCAAGATAATCGGCGATAACACTGACAAGTATGTCCAGGCGTACTTTGAATACGATTCCAGAAAGTCCGGCGGCGTTACAAAAAGCCATCTCCGCTTCGGTGATGAACCCATTCGCTCCACCTATTACATCACTATGGCCGACTTTGTAGCCTGCCACAAGCAGTCCTATATGAAGAGCTTTGATATCGTGTCTGAAATCAAGCCGGGCGGAATTTTCCTGCTGAACACCACCTGGAGCGATGAAGAGCTTGCTGAACATCTGCCGAATAAGGCGAAACGGGAGCTGGCAGAGAGAAAAATTCAATTCTATGCCATTGACGCAACCGATATCGCCGCAAGGCTTGGACTGGGAAACCGCACCAATACGGTTTTACAGGCAGCTTTCTTCAAGCTGACCGGGATCATTCCCATAGACAATGCGGTTTCCTGTATGAAGGACGCCATCGTGAAAACCTATTCCAAAAAGGGGGAGAAGGTTGTCAGCATGAACTGCGCTGCGGTGGACGAGGGCGTTTCGGCCATACGCAGGATCGAAGTTCCGGCGCAGTGGGCCCTGCTCAAGGATCAGCAGACCGTAATAGACGCGTCTCTTCCCCCATATATCCGTGAAATTCAGATCCCTGTCAACAATCAGGCCGGGGACCAGATCCCTGTGTCTGCCTTTATGGACTATGCTGACGGCGTTACTCCTGTGGAGACCTCAAAGTATGAGAAGCGCGGCATTGCGGTCAATGTTCCCAGATGGATCCCCGAAAACTGTATCGGCTGCAATCAGTGCTCGTTGGTTTGCCCGCATGCCGCGATCCGGCCCTTCCTCCTGACTGAGGAGGAGGCTGCCGCGGCGCCCGAAGGCTTTACCGTAAAAAAAGCCGCCGGTAAAGGCTTTGAAGACTATTCTTTCCGCGTCCAGGTCGATCCGCTAGACTGCCAGGGCTGCAGCTCCTGCGCAAACATCTGCCCGGCAAAGGAAAAGGCCCTTAGCATGGAGAGCCTGGACAGCCAGCTCAGCGAGCAGGCCAACTGGGATTACGCGCTGACTCTGCCGGCAAAGAAAAATCCCATGAGCATGTTCAGCGTAAAGGGCAGTCAGTTTGAGCGTCCGCTTTACGAGTTCAGCGGCGCCTGCGCGGGCTGCGGGGAGGCGCCCTACATGAAGCTGCTCACGCAGCTGTTCGGCGAACGCATGTACATTGCGGATGCTACCGGCTGTACCTACGTTGTGGGCTCATCCACGCCTTCTATCCCCTATGCGAAGAGCGCGCGCGGCTGCGGTCCGGCTCCCTCCAACTCTCTGTTCGAAAATAACGCGGAATATTCTCTCGGTATGTGTCTTTCTGTGGAACAAATGCGGACCCAGGCAAAAGCACATGCGGCAGCCGCGCTGAAAAGCACGGAGGATGAACAACTGAAAGCTGCGCTCCAGGCCTGGCTTGAATACGGCGATGACCCGGAGCAGACCCGTGAGGTGTCCGAGAACCTGAAGGCGGCGCTGGCCGAGACGGCCAGCGGCGGAGCCGATATCCAATTTCTCCAGGAACGGACGGATACACTGGTAAAGAAAACCATGTGGATGTATGGCGGCGACGGCTGGGCCTACGATATCGGCTACGGCGGCCTGGACCATGTCCTGGCTTCCGGCGTTGATGTGAATATCCTTGTTGTGGATACGGAGGTTTATTCCAATACGGGAGGACAGGCTTCCAAAGCAACGCCCATTGGCGCAGTTGCGCAGTTTGCAAACGGCGGTAAGGCTACGCCGAAAAAGGATCTTGGCCGTATAGCGATGGTATATGGAAACGTATATGTTGCCAAGGTCGCTATGGGCGCAAACCCGGTACAGCTCATCACCGCCCTGAAGGAAGCTGAGGCCCACAAGGGGCCGTCGCTGATCATCGCCTATGCGCCCTGTATCAACCATGGACTTGTCAACGGAATGGGAAAAACCCAGGGCGAGGAAAAAGCGGCCGTGGAATGCGGATACTGGCCTTTGTTCCGTTACATCCCGGAGAATGTGGAAAAGGGCAAGAATCCCTTCGTTCTGGACAGCAAGGCCCCCAATGGAAAACTGCGTGAATTTATGATGGGTGAGGTTCGTTTCTCCTCGCTGACCAGGACTTTCCCCGAAACGGCTGAGCGCCTTTTCGCGGAAGCCGAAAAACAGTGCAATGAGAGGTACGAACAGTACAGACAGATGGCGGAAAACAAGGGATAAGCCCCGGTTTTTACAGAACAGAACAGATTTGGCCGCCCCGGCGAATTCCCCGCCGGGGCGGCTTCCGTTTGGCCCCGTTATTGACAAGGGAAAAGGTTTTGAGTATGATAAAAAGGATCTTATATAAAATTTCTCGTTTTTGGGGATGGAAATGTATTCGTTAATGATAAAAAATGGCCGCCTGATGGATAAATCATCGGGGGAAGACCGGGTAGCTGACATTGCACTGGATAAAGGCCGGATCGCCGGGATCGGGCATTTTGCAGACTGCGAGGCCGCTGCTGTGATCGATGCGTCCGGCTGCATCGTTACGCCGGGCCTTGTGGATATGCATGTGCACCTGTATCCTTTGCTGCCCAGCGGCATACCGGCAGAGGCGGTGTGTTTTGCCACCGGTGTTACCACCGCGGTGGATGCGGGCAGCTCAGGCTGCGCGACATATCCCTTTTTTCGCCCGTTTATCCATACGTCGCAGCTTCGCATCAAGGCGTTTCTGAACGTCTCGACGGCGGGTATTTGCGCGCATCCCATGCCAGAGGATGTGGACCCCAGGAAATTTGACCCTGTTCGGATAAAGGAACTTTTCGCGGCCTGCCCCGGGGAACTGATGGGGTTGAAGCTTCGAACAAGCCGCGATATTGTTGGCCATTACGGTCTTGCGCCATTGGAACGCGCACTTGAGATCGCAGATGATCTTGGGGTGCCGTTAATGCTCCATCCCACTGACCCTCCCTGCCCAATGGAGACTTTGCTGAATATGCTGCGCCCGGGAGACATTATGTCGCATATATATCATAACATCGGCCCGACAGTGGTCGACGCCTCGGGCCATGTCTGCGACGCGGCCTGGAGAGCACGCGAACGCGGGGTGCTGTTTGATGCCGCAAATGACCGGCGGCACTTCGGATTCAGTACCGCCCGGATCTGTCTGCAAGATGGTTTCCTGCCGGATATCATCAGTTCCGATCTGATCGGGGCGGACGCCTTCATGCACCCAACGGTATACAGCATGCCGATGCTTGCGTCAAAATATCTTGCAATGGGCCTGGCGCTGGAGGAGATATTGCCGCGCATGACAAGTGGTCCGGCGCGTATTATGGGCATTGACGACCATACCGCCGCACTTCGTGTGGGGTTTGCGGCGGATATAGCCGTCTTTAAAATGATAGATAAAAAAATTGTGTTTGGAGACAGGGCTTACGGCGATCCCAAGCTGGCCTGTATCAGCGGCAGCAAGATACTCAAGCCGATGATGACCGTCAGAAAAGGGCAAATTGTCTTCCGCGATGTTGAGCTGTAAAAAATAAATTTTGTAGATAGCAGGGGGTGAGCCGCATGGCAGAGATAGGGGTAATACTTGAGCTGGAATCGAGCTATAATGCAGCCCAGGATGCGATCCAGAAGTTCAGACCGGGCGAAATAGACGTCATGCGGGTTACAGATTATCAGGAGGGCATCGCCGCAGCAAAGCGTATGGTGGAAAACGGCGCAAAGGTGCTGGTCACACGGGCAGGATATATAGCCCATTTGCGCGTGGCCGATTTGAAGGTACCGGTCATTGAGATCCCCTTTACCATGAGCAACATCACGCAGACCTGCGTTGAGGCGAGCCGGCGCTATGGCTGCGTTGGGCTGGCGGGCACGCAATATATGATCGACCAGAGCCGCATGCTTGACAGTGTGCTGGGAACGAACATAAAGTACTATTTGGCGAGCGTTCCGGAGGACTACCCGCGCGTTGCTTTTCAGGCCAGACGCGATGGCGTTGTGGCCCTGGTCGGCGGATTTGATGAAACACGCTATGCGGAAAACGCGGGTCTGGCCAGAGTGGTCATGGCTTCGGGCAGCGATGAGATAGCAGAGGCGCTGCACGAGTCAATGAAAATCGTTTCTCAGATCCGCGTTGAGGCCAAAAAAAACGAAGAGCTGAATACCCTCTTCGAAATGATCGGGGATGCGCTGATCCTCTTTGACGGCTTGGGAAACGTTGTCCAGCTTAACCATAAGGCCTGTAAAATACTCGGTGTAAAGAGCGAGGATCAGCTCGGCAAACCGCTGACAGACGGGCAGCTCAGCTCCAGCGTCGATACGGTCATCAAAACCGGAACAGCGATCCCGTATGACCTGCAGGAGTGCGGGGGGAAAAAATATGTTTGCAGCCTGCGCGCCGTAAAAAGCGACAAAGTGGTCAACGCGGTTGTGGCAAAGCTGCAGAGCGTGGAATATATTCAATCCATTGAGAGCAGTACGCGCGCCCGGCTGGCTGAGCGCGGACTGACAGCAAAATACAAATTTGATCAGATCATCGGAGACAGCCCCCAACTGCGCGAGGCCATACGCAAAGCAAAACGATACAGCGGGGTAGACTCCATTGTGCTGATAACCGGCGAATCCGGAACGGGAAAAGAACTGTTCGCGCAGAGTATCCACAACCACAGCCTGCGGGCAAACGGCCCGTTTGTGGCCATAAACTGTGCGACGCTGCCAACGAGCCTTCTGGAATCAGAGCTGTTTGGCTACTCAGAGGGCGCGTTTACCGGAGCCAAGCGCGGCGGTAAGGTCGGCCTGTTTGAACTGGCGCACAACGGCACCATTTTCCTGGACGAAATTGCCGAGATCGATACGCCGATGCAGGCCCAGCTGCTGCGCGTTATGGAAGAAAAACAGGTAATGCGCCTTGGCGACGATAAGATCATTCCTGTTAATGTGCGAATCATTGCGGCGACAAACAAAAATCTGCGCAAAATGGTTCAGGAAGGAAAGTTCAGGGAAGATCTGTTTTACCGCATCAATGTTCTTGAGCTGCATCTCCCGCCGGTGCGTGAACGGGAAGGCGACGCCCGAAAGCTGCTGGAGTATATGCTGGAAGTATTCGCCGAAAAATTCGGCCGTCCTACCCTGAAAGTTACGCCTGAGGCCATGCGGCTTCTGACGGAATACCGATGGCCCGGGAATGTACGCGAAATGTCAAACGTTGCAGAGCGCCTTACCGTCACAAATGAAGGGGGAAAAATAGAAAGCAACGAGGTGCTTGACTTGCTTTATCAGAATTATGAAGCGCCTTCTCCGGAGGAAAACAGCCGGAAAACCAGCATTCTTGCGCCGAGCGATACGGAGATCGAACGTGTCATGGCAAAGTGCGGCGGGAACAAAACCGCAGCGGCCGCAATGCTGAATATCAGCAGACCGACATTATACAGACGATTACGCGAACTCGGAATTGAATAAAAATGAAAGTCCGAAAAAAACAGTTTTTCGGACTTTTTCATTAATGTTTGCCGGAACTGCCCGGGAAAAGAAGAAAAACGTAAAAAATGTAATGAACTTTACGTAAAAATGTAAATATGGCCAATCGCGTATAGGGAAATGAAGGGCAGCTTACGTTGTGCAATGTGTTCATTCGGACCAATTGGGTTTTAGGAGAAATCCACAGAACGTGGCGTAAAAAAAGTTGGCATATAAATTGCTCCTATGTAAATTGTAGATTTGATCGCCATCAGATAATGGCAAAGCCGAAAATAGGAAAGGAAGCGCAAAAGGTATGATCAAAACAATTGTTATGCCAAACTGCTACATGGACTCGATCCTGATTCTGTCTGTGTCCCGCGAAATGATGAAACTGCCCACCGTACACAAGGCTGTGGTCGTTATGGCAACAGACATGAACAAGACAGTCGTAGATGAGTTCGGCGGAATGACACCTGCGGTCAGAAACGCGGGCCCGAACGATCTGATCCTCTCGCTGGACTGCGACAGAGAGGATGTCATGAAAATGGCAGAAGAAAAGGTGAAGGAAATTGCCGGAGGAAAGTCCAGCTCCAATCAGGGTGAGGCAGAGGTGGAATACCGCAAGCTCCCAGCGGCAAAGAGCGCGATGCCCGAAGCCAATATATGCATCATCTCTCTGCCCAGTGAGTATGCGCTGGATGAGGCCAAGACGGCGCTGGCCAATGACATGAACCTGTTTATCTTCAGCGATATGGACGAGGATGAAGAGCTTGAGATCAAACAGATCGCTCATGAAAAAGGGCTGTTTGTGATGGGACCCGGCGCAGGCACCGCGGTCATCAATGGTGTTTCCCTGGGCCTGATGAGCAAGATCCGCCGCGGCAAGGTCGGAATCGTTGCCGCATCCGGCAGCGGTCTGCAGGAGGTCGCCGTGCTTGTCCACAATATGGGCGAGGGTGTCAGCCAGGCGATAGGTACCGGCGGACATGATCTGCGGGAGAAGATCGGCGGCATCATGTTCCTCCAGGCGATTGACTACTTCACAAACGATCCCGAAACGGAAGTCGTGGTCATGGTCTCCAAGCCGCCTCACCCCAGCGTGGCCAAGAAGATTTATGAAAATCTCCCGAAGAACAAGCCTTCGGTCATCTTCTTCCTCGGCGGCAACGCGGAAGAGATCAAAGCGGCCGGCGCCTATGCACCCAGGACGCTTGAAGAGGCGGCAATTATGGCCGTTGACCTGGTCAATGGCAGGATCCCGGCCGACAAGGACATAGTCGCGGAGGATAAGGCTGCTTTTGCAAAGCTGGCCGGAGAAGAGAAGGCCAGGCTGGCTCCCGCGCAGAAGTATATGCGGGGCCTGTTCTGCGGCGGTACACACAGTGAGGAAGCGGTCACGCTCCTGCAGGAATTTGTGCCAAACATGCACTCCAACATCGCCTTTGGCAAGGTCGATTTGCTCGAAGACAGATATCAGAGCCTTGAAAACTCCCTTGTTGACATGGGCGACGAAGTCTTTACCAAGGGTAAACCCCATCCCGTTATGGACCCGTCCATCCTGGTAGACCGTATGATCCAGGAAGCCCGGGATCCCGAGGTTGGTGTTATCCTCTTTGACCTTCTGTATGGTCACGCGATCCATCCGGACCCGGTTGGCGCAATTGAGGACGCATTGAAGGAGATCAAGCGTATAGAAAAAGAAGAAGGTCGCCATATCTGTGTTATCGCCTCCCTGTGCGGTACCGATATTGAACCGCAGAACGTTGCTGAACAGGCTGCGCGTCTGGAAGAGTATGGAGTCATTCTGCAGCCCAGCAATGCCAAGGCAGCACTGCTGGCCGGACTTATTGTTTCTTGATTGGGGGCAACAGTAATGGAATACAAAATGTTTAAGCAGGAACCTGCTGTTATCAATATTGGTGTAAAGCCATTTGCAGACGGAATCAAGGATCAGGGCGTAAAGGCCATCCATCTGGCGTGGAAACCGCCTGTGGACGCGAAGCTCTGCCGCATGATCAGCACGATGGAGCCCACCCTGAAGGAGAAGATCGCGAAGGCAAACGCAGAGGCTATTGACACGCTGAATGCGGCGGAAGGTCACTGGATCGGCCTGGAAAAGGCAATAAAAGCGATCCCCGGATTTAAGGAAAACATGATCATGCACTCCGGCCCTCCCATCGACTGGGATCACATGATCGGGGTCCAGAAACGCGGCGTATGCTACGGCGCGATCCATGCAGGGCTCGCGAAAACCGTTGAGGAAGCCGACGCGATGGTCAGAGCGGGCGAGATCGAGCTTGCATCCTGCAATGATATGTATGCCATCGGCGCCGCGGCCGGTATCGTTACCCACAATATGGTGGTTAACGTGACAGAAGATGTTGTCCATGGGAACAGAGCATACTGCATCCCCTTTGAGGGCAGAAACGGTCTGGGCGCCTGGGCAATGTGGAACCCCGAGATCGAGAAGAACCTTCTGGAAATTGAGGATTTCTTTGCTCCGATCGTTGACTTTGTTCTGAAAAAATACGGCGGCATCAACGTCCGCAATATTCTGGCAAAGGGCATGATGATGGGCGACGAGAGCCACACCAGACAGGCCGCCTGCGGCAATATGCTGGTCAGCGAGATCGTTCCCATGCTGCTTGACGCAGAGGAGATCCCTGTCAAGGATATGAAGCGCGTTGTCGAAATGTTTGTCGGCAATGAGCGCTGGTTCCACCCCCTGGGCATGAGCTGCTCTCTGGCATCCATGCGCAGCATCAAAGGCAAGGAATACTGCACCATCGTCACCTCTATTGCCCAGAACGGCGTGGAGACCGGTATAAAAGTGGCAGGCCTGGGCGAACAGTGGTTCAAGACGGCCGCTCCCCGTTTTGTGGGAACGCTGTTCTCCACGCAGTGGACGCTGGAGGACTCGGTTCCCTACATGGGAGACTCCACCGCGACAGAGACCTATGGTATGGGTGCATTCTCCGCTGCTGCCGCTCCTACTGTTCTCAGACTGCGTAACGGCGGCTGGCGTGAAGCAAAGGCCCAAAGCGAGGAGCTCCGCACCATCTGCGCCGGTACCAACAAGAATTTCCCGATCCCCCTGCTGGACTTCACCGGACCGGGCATGGGTATTGATATTATGAAGGTTGTTGAAACCGGCATCACCCCGATCTGCCACGGCGGTATCGTCAACAAGACCGGCGGCCAGATCGGCGCAGGTGCGGCCCGTTTTGGTACGGAACACTATGTCAAGGCCGCATACGCATTCCTTGACAAATACGGCAAATAACCAGGAAGAGCTGTTCCGGAAGACATGTTGTAATAATTTGCTGCAAACCCGGCAAAAAAAGATAGAAAGGACGGTGATCCCGGTTTGAAAGTTTTTTCCAAGATCTTGGACATCATCCAAGTGGTTTTCAAGTGGATTATGATTGCGGCAATGTTCATTTTTACCGTCGTGATCATAGTCTCGGTCTTCTGCCGCTATGTTCTGGCCAACTCCCTTACCTGGTCTGAACAGGTGTCGCGCTTCCTCTTTGTGTGGATGATCATGCTGGGCATACCAATTTTGTATCGCACCAAGCTTGCGACAAATCTTGATCTGGTAATTGAGCACTTTCCTCCCGTTCTGCAGGCGGTAACAGCCATTGTTATGGATCTCATCGTTGGCGCGTTTGCTGTCTATTTCGGATACGGCGGACTCAGATACACGATCAAGGCGGGAGCAAACATTTTCCAGGGGCTCAATATTCCAACCGGATACATTTATGCCTCTGAGATCGCGTGTGGTGGGATGCTGCTGCTCTGCGCAATTGAAAGTGCTGTCTATCGGGTGATTCATCTCGTGAAAAAGGATAAAGGAAAGGAGGCCCCGTCCGCATGATGCTCGCAATGCTCATCATCCTGTTCTTCGTATTCATGATATTGGGCATGCCCATTGCCTTTACCATGGGCGCCTCCGCAGCCTTTACCTTTCTGTATGCCGGGATCGATCCGATGGTCATGGCACAGCGCACATTTACTGCGACGAACTCCTTCGCGCTTATGGCGATCCCGCTGTTTATGCTGGCCGGAAACCTGATGGAGCGCGTCGGTATCACGGAGGAACTGATCGACTTCTGCGACAAATGCGTGGGCCACATCAGAGGCGGTCTTGCGCAGACGACCTGCCTGACCGGCATACTGATGGCGGCCATGTGCGGCTCCAACAATGCGTCGGCGTCTGCTATCGGCTCCATGATGATCCCCGGATTGCGCAAAGAAGGCTATGACGATGGCTTCTCCTGCTCGCTGATCGCGGCGTCTGGTAACCTGGGCCCAATTATTCCGCCGAGCATAATCATGATCATTTATGCCAGTGCCACAAACATGCCGATCAACCGTCTGTTTATGTCGGGCATGGTTCCCGGTATACTGATGGGTGTTGGATTCATGGTGTATTGCAACTTCCACGCCAAAAAGATCGGAATGGTAGCCAAGCCCAGAGCCAAAGCCAAAGAGGTCTGGAACGCATTTGTAAAGGCCTTTTTTGCGCTGCTGACGCCGGTCATTATCCTTGTGGGTATCATGAGCGGTATGTTCACGGCTACTGAGTCCGGCGCTATTGCGGTCCTCTACAGCGCGGTTTACGGTATTGTACGTAAGCGCCTCAAACTGAAGGATCTGTTTGACAGCCTTTACCAGGCCGCAATATCCACGCTTGGACCGATGATCGTTATCTGCTTTGCGGCTTCGTTCTCCTATCTCCTGACCTACTGTGATTTCGCGGAGATCATGGTCAACTTCATCATCTCGATCAGCACCAATCCCTATATTGTCATGCTGCTGATCATGCTGTTGATTATGATCCTTGGCATGTTTGTTGAGGTTACCGCGGCACTGATCATGATGATCCCCATGTTTACCGCCCTTGTGAACCTGCTCGGTTATGATCCGCTCTACTTTGCGATCGTGGTCATCATCACCTTCTGCATTGGCGCGATCACACCGCCTGTGGGTATCACGCTGTATGTATCCTGCGGTATTGCAAAACTTCCGCTTAAGGACGCAATAAAGCCCATATGGCCCTTTGTGTTCATTATGCTCGGCGTAACGATTCTGATCGTATTTGTCCCCGGTGTTGCGACCCTGCTTCCAAACCTGTTGGGTTTGTAAATTTACGCATCATTTACTGTTAAATAATCAAAGGAGGAAACACAAATGAAAAAATTCATCGCGCTGATCCTTGCCATGCTTATGGTCCTGGCCCTCTGTGCATGCGGCACCACCGCTGCACCCGCAGAGAAGGGGAATGAACCGGCAGCTTCCGAGCCTTCCGGATCTGAAGACGCCGCTGTCGAGACTGTTGAGCTGAAGCTTGGCCATCCCCTTGCCCCCACCAGCAGCCAGCACATCTACCTGCAGAAGTGGGCTGATCTTGTTTACGAGCAGTCCAACGGCAAGTACAAGATCACCATTTACCCCAGCTCTCAGTTCGGCGAGGCCCGCGAACTGGTTGAATCCCTGTCCATGGGCGTTTACGACCTGGCCTGGTGCGATACCGCGGTTATGGACTTCCTCGTTCCCGAGATCAACCTGATCAACATGCCCTTCTTCTTCGACAGCTATGAGCAGCTCTGGACGGCTCTGGACGGCGCGGCCGGCGCGGAGCTTGCAAAGGATATTGAGGAAGGCGCCAATATCCATCCTCTGACCTTCTTCAGCCTTGGCGCTCGTCAGATCTTCTCCAACAGAGAGCCTGTTACAAGCCTCGAAAGCATCAAGAACCTGAAGTTCCGCGTCCCTGAGCTGGACCTGTGGATCAACACCTTTAAGACGCTCGGCATGAACCCCACCCCGGTCGCATGGTCTGAACTGTACAATGCTCTTGCAACCGGTGTTGTCGATGGCGGCTGCGCCAACTGGGAGTACATTTCTCAGCAGAAGTTCTACAGCGAAGCGCCTTACATCCTGGAGTCCAACCACTTCTTCCAGTGCGGTGTGCCTTCCTTTAACCTGGATTTCTGGAACAGCCTGTCCGAGGAAGATCAGCAGATGTTCACTGATACCTGCGCACAGGTTGCGGCTGAGCAGCGCAAGGACGTTCAGGACAAGGACGCTGATTACAAGGCCGCAGTTATTGCTGACGGCGCAACTGTGACTCCGATGTCTGAGTTTGCGGATACCGAGGAAGTCTACAAGAGATATTCTGAGGGCCTGTGGAAGGATATCGTTGCAGCGGCAGACGCCGATGATCTGTACCAGATCATGCTTGAGGCAACCGGCCGCGCCTGATCACGGGAGACTTTGTTCAGAAGCAGCAAAACATAATCACGAAAATGAGGCCGGGGCACTCTCCGGCCTCAGAGCCTATTCATACTGGACTCCCATAAAAAGCAGCCAAAGTCTGCTTTTTATGGGAAAATAGTATCAACACAGCATCCCGCAGAGCGACTGGGGATGAGTTTGCCCAATAGGGGAGAACGGAGCGTTCCATGAAGTTTTCTACCGCAAAAAAAGTTATGCTTGTGCTATTGCTTGCGGCGTTTTCCATCGCGGCCGTGGGCACACTGTGTATTGAAAAAGACAGCAGCCTTTACAATATTGCGCTTACCGGCGTGATAATCCTTACGGCGGCCGGGCTCTCCGTGGGTGTGATCTGGAGCAAGTGTCCACACTGTGGCCGGCGGCTTTTCTTTAAAATGTTAAAATGGAAAAAGTGCCCGGAATGCGGGCACCCTCTGAAGTGATTCAACGCAATTCTCTTACAGGAGGTAAGTGATCATGTATATTCTGGTAAGCAATGTGGGCAGTACATCGCTTAAATTCAAGCTTTTCGAGATGCCGCAGGAGAGACTTCTCTGCGAGTCCAAGATCGAGCGTGTCGGAAGCGATGATGCAATATATTATTATAAAAATATGGAGAGCGGTCTGGAGGAAAGAAAGAACGATTGTTCGATCCCGTGCTACTCCGACGGTATCAGGATGTTTCTCTCCTCATTGACCGAAGGTGAGGGAGCGGTTCCCGAGGAAGCGAGAAAAATTGAGGCTGTGGGCTTCAAAACGGTGTTGGCCAAGGGCTTCTATGGTGTGCATGAGCTGACCGAACAGGTCCTTGAAGCAATGAGAGAATATCTTTTTGTTGCTCCGGCACACAACGCCCCGTATCTTGAAGCGATCGGTCAGTTTAAGCAGGTCCTGCCCGGGGCCAAGATGGTTGGCGTATTTGAAACGGCTTTCCATAAGACGATCCCCCTGGAACGGAGAATTTACTCCCTTCCGTATGAGTGGTATGAAAAATACGGGATCATGCGCATGGGCTACCATGGTTCATCCCACTCCTATATCGCCAAGCAGGTCAAAGAACGCCGGATCATCTCCTGCCACCTGGGCGGAAGCTGCTCGCTGTGCGCCATAAAAGACGGACAGAGCGTGGATACAAGTTTTGGCTTCTCGCTTCAGACAGGTATACCTCATGCAAACCGCGCCGGAGACTTTGACCCGTATATCATCCCGTTTCTTAAAAATGAGGGCCTGACAGAGGAAGAGATTCTCCAGGCTGTGGCGAAAAACGGCGGTTTGCTTGGCGTATCCGGCGTCAGTAATGATCTTCGCAAGGTGCAGGAGGCCGCGGAAAACGGCAACAAGCGCGCAGAGCTCGCCATAGATATGCTTGCGGTGTCAATTATCCGCTACATCGGCTCTTTTTACGCGGAGCTTGGCGGTCTGGATGCCCTTGTATTTACCGGCGGCATCGGCGAAAACTCCAACCTGCTTCGCGAAAAGATCTGCCTGCCTCTTGCGCATATGGGTGTCGTCCTCGACAGAGAAGCGAACAAGATGTGCCGCGGCCATGGAATGATCTCTGCGACTGATTCCCCAGTGAAGATCCTTGTCGTTGCCGCCAATGAGGAGATCGGCGTGGCACGGCAGACCTATGACTGCGTACTCGGACAGTGATCCAATACAGGAGGAAATAATGGTAAATTACAATAAACTTACCCCGGCGCTGGCGGAAGAGCTGGGCGGGCTGCTGGGGGAAAAGCGTTTTCAATATGGGGACGCCGTGAAGGAAGCCTATTCCCACGACGAGATGCCCATTTACGGCAGGTTTATGCCGGAGGCGGTGTGCCTGGTGGAGAGTACCGAAGAGGTCTCCGCCATCATGAAGCTCTGTCATGAAAACAGGATCCCGGTGACAGTCCGGGGCGCGGGCACCGGCCTTGTGGGCGGCTGCGTGCCCATCCACGGCGGCATCGTGCTCAGCACCGAGCGGATGAATAAGATCCTCTCCTATGACATGAACAATCTGGTGGTACATACCCAGCCCGGCGTGCTGCTCTGCGATCTGGCGGCGGACGCTCTGGCCCACGGCCTGATGTACCCGCCTGACCCCGGTGAAAAGACGGCCACCGTGGGCGGCAATGTGTCGACCAACGCCGGCGGTATGCGGGCGGTGAAATACGGCGTGACGAGAGACTATGTGCTGGCCATGACCGTGGTGCTGCCCAACGGCGAAGTGATGAAGCTGGGCAAAACCGTCTGCAAGACCAGCTCCGGCTACAGCCTGCTCCATCTGATGATCGGCTCCGAGGGAACCCTGGGCATCATTACCGAGCTTACCCTGAAGCTGATCCCCAAGCCCGTGATGGACGTGAGCCTGATCCTGCCCTTCCAGGACATTGCCACCGCCATCGCCTCTGTACCGGCCATCAAGCTTGCCAATCTGGACCCTCAGTCCATTGAATTTATGGAGCGGGATATCGTAGACTCCTCCGCCGCCTATACCGGCAACGCCGTGTTTCCCACAACGGTCAACGGCAAGAGTGTAGGAGCCTACATCCTGGTGACCCTGGTGGGCGACAGCGAGGCGGAGCTGACCTTGAAAATGGACCGTCTGGGCCAGGTGGCGGAGCAGACCGGGGCCTATGACGTGCTGGTGGTCTGGACGGACGGACTGAAAAAGGATGTATGGGCCGCCAGAAGTGCTTTCCTCACCGTCATCGAGGCGGAGACCAGACTGCTGGACGAGATGGACGTGGTGGTGCCTGTGGACCGGATCGCCGAATTTCTGGTGTACAGCCACGATGTGGCGGAGGAATACGGCGTTTGCCTGCGCTCCTTCGGCCACGCCGGGGACGGCAACCTGCATATCTACTGCTGCGCCAACGACATGGACGAGGCGGAGTTCAAGGGCCGGGTCAAGGCCATTATGGACAAGTGCTATGCCAAATGCACGGAGTTCGAGGGCCAGGTCTCCGGCGAGCACTCCATCGGCCACGCGAAGAAGGCGTACCTGCGGGAATCCGTGGGCGAGACGGCCTACGGCCTGATGGGCGCCATCAAGAAAGCCTTTGACCCGGACGGGATATTGAATCCCGGCAAGGTCTGCAACTGAGGAGGTGGGGACATGCTGAATATTCTGGTATGCGTAAAGCAGGTGCCGGATGTGAACCTGGTGAAGATCGACCCGGTCACCGGCAGCCTGATCCGTAAGGGCGTGCCCGCCATTCTGAATCCGCTGGATGCCAACGCCCTGGAGGCGGCGGTGCAGATGAAAGAGCAATACGGCGGCACCGTTACCTGCATCACCATGGGGCCGGACCAGGCGGAAGAGGCCCTGCGGGAGTGCCTGGCCGCCGGGGCGGACAAAGCGGTGCTGCTGTCCGACCGGGCCTTTGCCAACGCGGACACCCTGGCCACCAGCTATGTGATCGCCTCAGCGGCAAAGCTGCTGGGAAAATTTGACCTGATCTTCTGCGGCAAGGAGTCTCTGGATGGGGCCACCGGTCAGATGGCCTCCCAGCTGGCGGAGCGCTTTGACGCCTCCCAGCTCAGCTGTACGGAGGAGATCCTCTCCCTGGATGAGGCAAAAAAGACCATCACCGCCCGGCGGGAGCTGGAGAAGGGCGTGGAGACAGCCCAGGCGCAGCTGCCCTGCCTGCTGACGGTGGAAAAGACCAATTATCATCCCCGCATCCCCAATCTGAAAAGCTGGAAGGCCAGCCGGACAGCGGAGATCCTCAGATACAATTCCCAAACCATTCCCGGGCTTGACCCGGCGCAGATCGGCGACCCGGGTTCACCCACCAAGGTGCCCCGGACCTATCCGCCGGAGGCGGGCAGCAAGGGCGTCATGATCGACGAGGGCAACCTGGACAAGAGCGTGGAGAAGCTGGCCGGACTCATCAGGGAGGTGCTGTAATGAAAAACAAGAGTGAATACAGGGACATGTGGGTTTTCATCCAGCACGACGGCAAGACCGTTGAGCCGGTGTCCCTGGAGCTGTGCTGCGAGACGCGGAAGCTCTGCGACGCGGCAGGGGAGAAGCTGGCGGCCGTGATCGTGGGTGAGCTTTCTGAGGCAGAGCTGGACAAGGTGCTGGACTGCGGTGTGGACAAGCTGATCCGGGTCAGCGGCACGGGCTATGATTATCTCAATGTGGACGCCTATGCCAATCTTTTCACCGTGCTGTGCCGGAAGTACGCGCCCAGCGCCGTGATGGTGGGCGGCACCATCTTTGGCCGGGACTTTGCGCCCCGCTTTGCCTGCCGTCTGCCCACCGGCTGCACCAGTGACGCAACCGAGCTGGTATACGATGCCAACACCGGGGATATTGAGTTTGTGGAGCCTGCGGTGGGCGGCAAGATGATGGCCGTCATTACCGTTCCCGTGATGCGCCCTCAGGTGGGCACCATCCGGCCGGGCACCTTTAAGTACGCCCCCACCGGAAAGCGGGAATGGAGCGTAATTGAAGAGACCGTGGATTTCCCGGTGGAGAACATCCGTACCCGCATTCTGGACTTCCTCCAGGAGGAGACGGACGAGAGTCTGAACATCGCCGACGCGGAGGTGATCGTCTGCGTGGGCAACGGCCTGAAGGGGGCGGACGCGCTGCCCCGGTACCGGGCTCTGGCGGAGAAGCTGGGAGGCAAGCTGGCCTGTTCCCGGCCGGTGTTTGACCGGGGGCTGCTGCCCTACAAGCTGGTGGTGGGCCAGTCCGGCGTGGTGGTAAAGCCAAAAGTCTATCTGGCCTTCGGCGTTTCCGGCGCCATCAACCACGTCACAGGCTTTACCGATTCCGACCTGGTCATCGCCGTCAATTCCGATCCGGACGCGCCCATTTTCAACTACTGTGACTACGGCCTGGTAGGGGATATGGACGAGGTCTGCGAAATGATGCTTGACAGATCGTGAGGTTGGGTCGATGGTACACATTCCTTACGGAAACACACAGATAGACTTTGATGAAAAAGATGCCGCAGTGCTGACAAGCTCCATTGGCGAGTTGAAGGCTGTGGGCAGCGGCAGCGACATTGTTCGTGAGGCGATGGAGCACCCCATTGACAGTCCCCGGCTCTCAGAACTGGCGAAGGGCAAGAAAAACTGCGTCATTATTATTTCCGACCATACCCGCCCGGTGCCGAGCCGTGACATTATTCCCAACATGCTGCGGGAGCTGCGGGAGGGCAGCCCGGACATTGAAGTAACGCTTCTTGTGGCAACCGGATTCCACCGGCCCACCTCCACAGCGGAACTTGAGGCAAAGCTGGGACGGAAGATCATGGAAGAGTGCAGGATCGTTGTCCATGACTGCCGGGACGAGGCTTCAAACGTACAGATCGGCGTGCTGCCCTCCGGCGCACCCTGCGTTATTGACCGACTTGCGGCGGAAACCGATCTGCTGATCGCCGAGGGATTTATTGAGCCCCATTTCTTCGCTGGCTTTTCCGGCGGACGCAAAAGCGTTTTGCCCGGCGTATCTGACCAGGTTACTGTTTTGGGTAACCACTGCTCAAAGTTTATTGACAGTGCGTTCTCCCGCACCGGTATACTTGACGGCAACCCGATCCATACCGATATGCTCGCCGCGGCCAAAATGGCAAAGCTTGCGTATATCGTCAATGTCGTCATAGACGAGGAGAAGAAAACCGTTGCGGCCTTTGCCGGAAACTATGAGACTGCGCACAGGAAAGGCTGCGATTTTCTCCTTGGTTATTGTCAGGTCAAACCGCAATGGGCGGACATTGTGATCACTTCCAACGGCGGAGCACCGCTGGACCAGAACCTGTATCAGTGCGTCAAGAGCATGACCGCTGCGGAGGCAAGCTGCAACGAGGGCGGCGTGATCATCATCTGCGCCGAGTGTGCCGACGGACACGGCGGCGAGGGATTCTATCATTCCCTTAAAGACTGTGAAAGCGCCGGCGAGCTGTATGCGCAGTTTATGGCGACTCCCCAGGACAAAACTCTGCCTGACCAGTGGGAGAGCCAGATCCTGGCCCGCATACTGATCCACCACAGGGTTATTTTCGTATCACGGCCTGAGATGAAGGACATCATTGAGGACATGAAGATGTGTTACGCCGGCTCACTCGATGAGGCAGTCAACATGGCGAAAGACCAGGGAAAGAGGAGCATGACCGTTATACCAAACGGCATCTCTGTGATTGTACGCGACTGATTTTTGACAAAACCTTATATCCGGCCTGCCGGGTATAAGGTTTTGCCTTGTCTGTAAACAGCCAACGCAAAAGGCTTCCCGCCTCAAGCCGGTAATTCCGACCGGCTCAGGACGGGAAGCCTTTTTTGCCAGCGCTTTTGCCTGGCTCGAAGATAGTATTGCCTTGCGGGGAAGGCAGCTTCCTTGCCGGGGAATCACCCGGCTTCCGCGGTCCATGCGCAGGACCGGCGGAGATCCGTTTATGGGAGACTGGTATGGGTATCGGCTGCCCCGCAGGGGATAAACCGCGGCGAAAGCGACGGAATGGATTTTATGCCGGCCATTGAACGGGCCGGCATGGAAAAAATAATTTAAAATGAGGTGTATTATGGGAATGTTATTTCACGGCCGATTTGAAAGAGAGAGCAACGTCTCCGCGTCAAGAGAGTGGTATTTAAATGAGGAGAAAATCCTTCTCTCTGAGTAAACGCTGAAAGACGCCGCGGGGGAAAGCATTCTCAAAAAACATATTGACAAGTTTCGATATGTTGTGTATAATCAGGACACATCGAAGAAAGACGATTTGAGGTGAGGGCATGGGGTCTGAATACGCGGAAACGGCAAGGGTGTTCAAAGCCTTCTGCGATGAAAACCGGCTGCAGATTCTGGCGCTCCTGAGAAGCGGCGAAAAATGCGCCTGCAAGCTTTTAGAGGAGCTGCAGATCGGGCAGTCCACCCTCTCCCACCACATGAAGATCCTCTGCGACGCCGGCGTGGTCCAGGGCCGCAAAGAGGGGAAGTGGGTCCACTATTCCCTTGACCCGGCGGGAGCCGCAAGGGCCAGACAACTGCTGGAACAGCAGCTCACATTGAACACTCCCGGCGGGCTGGATAAGGGGCCGTGCTGCGGCGGCAAGTAAAGAAAAAAGCCATCTTTGCAGATGGCTTTTGATCAGGATAATACTTCGATACTTTTCAATTTGTCGATTTGATGGGGGAGAATAGGATGAACATTTTCCGTTTGGTCTGGGATTTTATCCAGAATCAGGTGCTGGGCATGAAATGGCTCAACGAATTGATCGGCAGGGGACTTGCGGCTTTGGGACTGGACACCGCCGGGAGAGTGGGCGGCAGCATACGTTTTTTTCTCTATGACACCGTCAAGATCATGGTTTTGCTGGGCGTCCTCATCCTTGTTATTTCCTATATCCAGAGCTTCTTCCCGCCGGAGCGGACGAAACGGATCCTGGGCCGGTTCCGGGGCCTGGGCGCAAACTGCGTGGCGGCTCTGCTGGGCACGGTGACGCCCTTCTGCTCCTGCTCGTCCATCCCGCTGTTTATCGGCTTTACCAGCGCGGGGCTGCCCCTGGGCGTGACCTTTTCTTTTCTGATCTCCTCGCCCATGGTGGACCTGGGGAGCCTGGTGCTGCTGATGAGCATCTTCGGCTGGAAGGTGGCCGTGATCTATGTGGTGCTGGGCCTGGTGATCGCGGTGGCCGGAGGTACGCTCATTGAAAAGCTCCATCTGGAAAATCAGGTGGAGGAATATATCCGTAACGGCAAAGCCATAGATATTCCCCAGGAAGAGCTGCACTTCAAAGAGCGCATCCGGTATGCCTGGGGCCAGGTGTGCACCACGGCCAGGAAGGTGTTCCCCTATGTGCTGATCGGCGTGGGCATCGGCGCGATCATCCACAACTGGATCCCGGAGGAATGGATCGTGAAGCTCCTGGGCACCGGCAACCCCTTCGGCGTGATTCTGGCAACCATAGCCGGTGTGCCCATGTATGCGGACATTTTCGGCACTATCCCCATTGCGGAGGCTCTGCTGGCCAAGGGAGCCCGGCTGGGCGTGGTTTTGTCCTTTATGATGGGTGTCACCACGCTGTCCCTGCCCTCCATCATCATGCTGCGCAAGGCGGTAAAGCCCAGGCTGCTGAGTATTTTCGTCGGGGTCTGCACCGCCGGGATCATCATCGTCGGTTATTTTTTCAATATCATTCAAGCATTTATACTTTAAAATCAGGAGGAAAAATCAATGGCACTGTTCAATGTGGGAAAGAAAAACGAAGAGAAGAAAACGGAGAGCTGCTGCTGCGGCTCCGGGGCAACGGCAGAGGAAGCGGCTTCCTGCTGCTGCGGCGCGCCGGTGGAGGGCATCTGCTGCGTCAAGGTTCTGGGCGCAGGCTGCAAGTCCTGCCATGAGCTGTACGAAAATGCGCAGGCTGCGGTCAAGGCCCTGGGCCTGCCCATTGAGGTGGAATACATCACCGATATGGAGAAGGTCATGGCCTACGGCGTAATGCGTATGCCGGCCCTTGTGGTCAATGAGCAGGTGGTCTCCATGGGTCAGGTGCTGAAAGCTGCCGAGGTGGAAAAGCTGCTGCGCAAGCTGGTGGATTAAAAAAAGCAGAAAAAGCGGGGGGCATTTACCTTTGAAATGCCTCCCGCTTATCTGCGTATTCAAAGCTGGCATTCTCGTCTGTATGGGCAAACAGAAGGATCCCCCGGCCCATGCAGGATAATGCACGGGCCGGGGGATCGGCATATGAAAAACAGTTATACCTTCCGGCAGGTGAAAAGGATCACCTGGCGGTCTTTTGCGATCTGAGTCAGCAGCTCCATGGCCTGGGCCTGCCGGGTCTCATCCAGATTCACAAGGGCGTCGTCAATGATGAGCGGGCAGGGCTCGCCCTCGGGCAGGGCCAGCTCGCACACCGCAAGACGCACGGCCAGATACATCAAATCCAGGGTCCCGGCGCTGAGATACTCAGACTCCCGGGCCACCGCGTCGCCGGAGGTACGGGTCAGGGCGGAGAAATCCCGGTTGATGAGCACGTCGGTGTAGCGCCCGCCGGTGACTTTCGCCATGTATTCCGACGCCACGCGGCCAAGAGCGGGGGAAAAGCGGCTCTGGATCTCTCCGTCCGCTTCGCGGAGAACGTCAATGGCCAGACTCAGCGCGTCGTATTCCTCTTGAATCCGGTCATGTTCCTCGTTCATACAGCTTAAGTCGCTGGAGAGTACCAGCGGGTCGCCCATGGCGGCAAGCCTGCCGTTGAGGCTGGCGATCTGCCCGGCCAGACGCTCGGCCGAGGCGCGGGCGGCGGAGAGCTGACGGCCCAGCCTGGCCGCCTCTGTATTGCCGCCGGTAAAGTCCAGGTCGGCGAGAGCCGCTTCCTCAAGCTGCTCCTGGCGGGCTCTGGCGCTCTCGTAGGCGTCGCGGCTTTCCCGTTCGGCCTGCTCGGCCTGTTCCACCGCCTCAAGCCGGCTGTGGTAACTTTCAAGCTGGGCGGCAATATCCCTGGAGGAGTTGGCCTGATAGGTTTTCAGCAGCCTGCGTCTCGCTTCCCGGGCCTCCAGAACAGCCCGGCGGGCTTTGGAGTAGCGCAGCAGAAATACCACTGCGGAAATGCCGAACAGGGCGGCGCAGATCATAAATACAACGGAATTATATGCCGTATACAGTGCGGCTCCGGCCACGGCGATAGCAAAGAGAATGATGGCAATCAAGGGGGAGACCTTTTTCTTGCTCTCCGTCTTCAAGCGGGACAGCTCGGCGATGTCCTTTTCCACACGCCGGTCCACCTCTTCCCGGCTTTCGCCGCCGAAGATACCCTGGCGCAGCTCCTCCCGGCGAAGAGACAGCTCTTCCATGGCCTTGTCATGTTCGTCACTGCGGGCTTTCAGCACGGCCCGGCCGGAATTTAAGCGGTCAAGGGATTCCCGGCGCTGCTTTTTGCGGCTCTCCGTCACGGCGGCTTCCAGCTGGGCGCACTCCTGCCGCGTCTTTTCCAGCCGCTCCTCCAGCAGGGAGACGTCCTGTACGGAGCCGCTCATCTCTTCAAGGCGGCGGCTGGTCTCATCCATGCGCCCCTCCAGCTCGGGCAGCATGCCCCGGCGGTTAAAGCGCCGCTTGCGCTGCCAGGCCCGGAGCCGCTCGTCTGCCTCGCTGTAGGAGGTCTCCTCCTCGCCGGTGGAGACGATGGCCGCAATGCGCTTTTCCAGCTCCGGGTTTCCGCTGACGGTCACAGAGCCCTGTTCAATAAAGGCGCTGCGCCGGAATACGTCCCGGGACACGCCGGTGAGCATCTCCCCGGCGTTGGCGCCGTTCATGCCCTCTACCTTCACGCCGGTGCCGGTGTAGGTGGCGGAAAACTCCCGCATGGGGGCGTTCTTGGCCTTGGTGCTGCGGGTGAGGGTGATGTCGCAGCGGTCGGCGGTCAGTTCCATGGTGCCCTCCATGGGCGCACCGGACCAGGGGGCGTAGCGCAGCTTGTCCGGCAGATAGCCGGCTCTGGCCCGCTCCGCGCTGTCCACGCCGTAGAGCATGGCCCGGATAAAGGCGCACCAGGTGGATTTTCCGCTTTCGTTGGGGGCGTAGATCACGTTCAGCCCGCTGTGAAAGCTGAGGCTTTCGTTTTCCAGCTTGCCGAAGGAGGCAGTGAGCTTATTGATCTTCATGCCGCACCACCTCTTCTCTGTTGTCCAGGGCGGCCAGACCCCAGCGGGCCGCCTGCTCAATGCGGCTGCGCTCCTCGTCCGTCCGGGCCCGCTCATATTTTGCGCGGAGCTTTTTCAGAAACAGGCCGCGCAGGGTGTTCTCCCCGGCCTTTTCCCACACGCTCTGCTTCAGCCGCGTGTTGTCCCGCAGCTGCAGTTCAAAGAAAAACTCCTCTAAATTGCGCCGGAGCTTGTTCAGATCGGGGGCACTTTCCACCTCGCCGCTGAGGACGATACGGTAGATATCCCGCACGGTCTCGTCGGTGAGCTGGGTATGTATGGCCAGCAGAGGATCGGAACCGGTCACGTTGACGTCCAGGATCTCGTATTTTCTTGAGGCGATGGACGCTGTATGCAGGGTGCATCCCTCGTCCGAGAGCTCGACGATATTTACGGTTTTTTCCCCCGTCTCGTCAAAGCCCCGCCCCTCCGGGCAGCCGGGCCAGGCGTACCAGGTGGAGCCTGCCTGCCGCAGGCCGCTGGCCTTGTGAATATGGCCCAGGGCGGCATAGTCGATGCCGCTTGCGGCAAGCTGTGTCTCGCTGATGGGGTTGTAGATCGAATCCCTCACCCCAAATTCACCGTGGATGCACAGCAGATTTTTTGTGCCCTCCTGCCTGGGAGCGGAAAAGCCCTCCAGCAGAGCGGGGCTGCGCTTGTCGGTAAAGGCGGCGCCGTATACCCGCAGGCCCAGGAAAGGCAGCTCAACACATTCGATCTGCCCGTTTTTGAATACATACACGTTTTCCGGCAGCTTCAGCCGGGCATAGGGGGATTTGTCGGAATAGTAATCGTGGTTGCCGGGGGCGATAAAAACAGGCACGCCCATGCTGCCCAGACTGCGGATCAGCTCATCCCCGGTCTCGTAATAGGCGTTGTCGCTGTCCAGCAGGTCGCCGCTGAGCAGAACGATGTCCGCTTTCTCCCGGAGGGCAAGCTCCGCCAGACGGCCCAGCAGACCCCGCTGTTCGCTGCGCCGGACGGAGGCTTTCCCGGCGGGAAGCCCCTCAAAGGGCGAATCCAGATGCAGATCCGCCGCGTGTAAGATCTTCAGTGTGCTCATCTCAGTCTTATTCCCTCTGCGCTAAGGCATCTGCCCGTCTCCGGGTCTATCTCGAAAATACAGCCCTCCAGCTTTACCGGCCCCTTGGCCGACTCGTAGCGCCGGGGCGGGTCACCCATGAATTTGCCAATGCTCTGCTCCGGGTCAATGCCCAGAACGGAATTTTCCGCGCCGGTCATACCCAGGTCGGTGATATAGCCGGTGCCCTTGGGCAGCACGCAGGCGTCGGAGGTCTGCACATGGGTGTGGGTGCCCCATACCGCGCTGGCCCGGCCGTCCAGCAGAAAGCCCATGGCCCGCTTCTCGCTGGTGCCCTCGGCGTGGAAGTCCACAAGAATGATCTTCTCACGGATCTCATCCATGAAGCCGTCGGCAATGACGAAGGGGTTGTCGGTGTTGCTGTCCAGAGTAAAGCGGCCCAACAGATTCAGCACGCACACGTCGCCGAAGGGGGTCTTGAACGCGTCGATCCCCCGGCCAGGGCACTGGGGCGCGAAGTTTGCCGGGCGCAGGATCTTTTTCCGCTCGTCCAGATAGGGCTGCAGCTCCGTCCTGGTCCAGGTGTGATTGCCCAGGGTGATCACGTCCGCTCCGGCGCGTAGAATGGCGTCCGCCTGCCGGGGGGTGATGCCGACCACGTTCGCGTTCTCTCCGTTTACCACCACAAAATCAATATTGTTCTCTTTCCGGTAATCCCGCAGGCGCTTTTCCAGAAAGCTCAGCCCCGGTTCGCCGCATATATCTCCCACCGCCAGAATTTTGACGCTCATATTTCGCCTCCAGTTTAAAACATTTCACTTTATTATCCTATAATACCACAAATTGCATATTTGTATCAATGGAATTTATGCACATAATAGGATCGAAGAAACCAATGGAGGTGCAAAGCATGAACAAAAAGAATTTTCTGATCGGCATGGGTATGGGACTTACCGTGGGCGGCGTGATCGCCATGGCCACCAGACCCAAAAAGCGCTGCATGAAGAGCGCCGTGGGCAAAACCCTGAAAACCATGGGTGAAGTGGCCGATTCCATTTCCGACAGCCTGGGCTGGTAAGAAAAAAACAAAAAAACCTGATTTTTTTCGAAAAACCACTTGCAATTCTATCATAGCTGTGCTAATATATCAAGGCTCCAAGAAATGCGCCGTTAGCTCAGCTGGATAGAGCGTCTGGCTACGGACCAGAAGGTCAGGGGTTCGAATCCCTTACGGCGTGCCAAAAAACCGGTACCACCTACGGTGGTGCCGGTTTTTTGATAAAGCAGGCGTAAGGGATTCGAACCCTGAGAGGGCAGGCGCCGTAAAGAAAATGTGCCGGTGGCACATTTTTAGGTGCCTGGGGCGCAGCAGCCATGCTGCAAGCCCGGGGGATTTTGCTTGAAAAAGCCCTATCCCTTACGGCGTGTCAAAAAACCGCCCGGGCTTGACACCGGAGCGGGAAGAGGATATAATAATCATGCAAAGGGTGCTGCGACAAGCGGTTAGCTCTGAGAAGTTAGGTTACAAAAGCAAAAGCCTTAAAACCGTCACTTGGCCGAGTGGCGGTTTTGCTTTTTAACTCTAATCGTCACTGTGTATCCGAGGATATGTAACGTTATCGTTATTGGCATAGCCTCACCCCCTTCCGGGTGGTGTAGCCAACCGCCTGCCGTTGTGTAGCGCCCCAGCGCTCCCGAAGAAGCGCCATCGACAGGATAACACAGCGGGGGATAAAAGGCAATAAGGAACCTGTTTCGTGTCGGTTTTTAGGCGCATATTTGGTGCACAAGCGTGCGCTAAATCACTCTTTAGCAGAAAACCGGAACAAACTGTGGCGACGCTGAATGATGAACGTCAGTCAACAAGGAGGACAACAAATGCCCGAAAGCATACTTGAGCTGGACATACACGGCATGACCCAGGTGCAGGCGAAAACCGCCATTGACGCAAAGCTCCGCCGGGCCGGAAGCGGCGTATACCGCCTGCGCATCATTCACGGCTACCACGGCGGCACCGCCCTGCGGGACATGATCCGCCGGGAATATGCCGGACATCCGAAGGTAAAACGGGTGGAACTGGGTTTGAACCAGGGCGTGACGGAGCTTGTCCTCCGGGAATACTGATTTGCCGAAAAATTTTTCCCCAGGCCGGTACAGCGCGTAACAGCAGTACCGGCTTTGCTCTGGGAAAAAATGAAAAAATCTATTATCCGCTTATTGCCTTATGTGAATTTTTTGTATAAAATGTAATACATGGAGTGGGGCCGTCATGAAAGCCCGGAATAAGGGGACCAGGAATATGTTTTTTTGGCGGAAAAGGAAACGCGGAGCGGCGGAGAGTAATATGGACGCTGAGGGACACGCGTTAAAAAATACCGCGGCGAAAGAGCACAGAGCGCAGACCGGCGCTTTCAGGGCTGCCCTGATCTGCGATAGGGGAAGAGAACGCGGCAATAATGAAGATAACTATCTCCTTGGAATGCAGATCAATTCGGAGATGCTGGACCACAGTACTGCGGTTTTTCGTTCAGCGGCAGACGGAGCGGCGTGGCAGACGGCCGGCGTGTTTGACGGCATGGGCGGCGGAGAGATGGGCGAGCTTGCGGCTTTGATTGCTGCAAAGACGGTCAAACAGCTTTCCGGCCGGCTGGATGATGGCTGTGAAAAGACAGATGTCGACAGAATAATGAGAGAGGCCTTTCTGAGAAGCAACAATGAAATAATTGATTTACAGAAAGAGCACTGCGTATATGGGTCCACAGGGACAGTAGTCTCCATTGGCAGCGGGGAATTTAAAATATACCACTTAGGGGACAGCAGGGCCTATCTGCTGCGGGACGGTGAGCTCATGCAGCTCACGCGGGATCAGACTTTGGCCCAGATGAAAATGGACGCCGGGCTTTATCGGGAAAATGACCCGGGCCTTGAAGTTGAACGGCATAAGCTGACAGAATATATTGGCCGGGACTGGACAAAGGAAAATCTCCGCCCCCAGGAGAGCGCCTGGATACCCATCCGGGAAGATGACCGACTTTTGCTGTGTACGGACGGGCTATACGATATGTGCTCCGATGCAGAGATCTCCGGTATTCTGGCAGCTGCCGGCGGACCTGAGAATGCTGTGGCCTCCCTGACACAGGCGGCTTTGACAAAAGGCGGAAAAGACAATATTACCTGCATGGTAATCGGTTTTCCCCGATAAAAAATGTTTCCCTCGGGCAAACAGAAGGAGGAGCAAGCATGTCAATAGAATCCCGAAGCGGCCGGTACGGCACGCTGTTTGGCGATTGGCAGATACGGAGGACTCTGGGAGGGGGCTCCGGCGGCAGGACTGCGGTATTTGAATTATACAGAAACAGCTCGGGCTGGGATGAGTTCAGCGCGCTGAAGGTGGTCAGCCTTATTGAGGAGCGGGGCAGGAGGGAGTCTTTCTCGCTTGACCGCAGGAATGAGTATGACACGGCCATGCGGGAGCATAAGGCCAAAGCGGAGCAGGAAGTGCGGCTGATGGAGCAGCTGCGGGGCAAGACCAACATTGTGGATTATCTGGACCATAAGTTTGTCAGCTGGAGCGATGATTACGGTTTCGGAACGGACCTGCTGATCCGGATGGAGCTGCTGAAGGACCTTCGGGGGGAACTGAGACAGGGAAGAACATTTCGGGAAGAGGAGATCATCCGGATAGGAAAGGATATCTGCCGTGCCCTTGTGATCTGCCATGGCAAAGGCATCCTCCACAGGGACATCAAACCGGAGAATATTTTCTTCAACGCGGACGGAGATTACAAGCTGGGGGATTTCGGCATATCCCGCATGATGGGCAGCGGCCCGGCCATGGCAAGCACGGGGATCGGGACGCCGGAATACGCGGCGCCGGAACAGAGCAGCGGCAGATATGACAAGAGCGTGGATATTTACAGTCTTGGCCTTGTCCTTTATGAGCTGAGCAACAAAAACAGGCTGCCCTTTGCCTCTTCCAGCTATACCCGCCTGGAGGAAGTGCAGCTTCGCCTGCAGGGAAAGCCCTTGCCAAAGCCGGCTTGTGCGGGGGAGCAGCTGAGCGGGGTGATCCTGAAAGCCTGCGCTTTCCGCCCGGAAGACCGGTTCCGGTCGGCAGAGGAAATGCTGCAGGCGCTGGAAGAGGCGGAAAGAGGAAAGGCCGGGTTCCGGACAGTAAAGACAGGAAATGACCGGATACAGACAAGCCATCTCGCAGGAAATGAGGCGCAGACATATCAGTTAAACGGGAAGGAAGCACGGACACACCAGTTAAACGGGAATGCAGAGCGGATATATCAGTTAAACGGGAACGAGACCTGGACGGCCTACAGCAGCGGAGAGCGCCGCGATATACCCGAAGTGAAAAAAACAACGGACAGGTCCCAAACAATGGTGTTGCTCCTCTGCATAGCGGCAGTGATGCTGCTGTTGATGCTGTTTGCCGTGACGATGGTTTTGTTGGGTGACCGCGATGACAACAGTGTAGAAGAGCCTTCTGATCCTGAAGATGTTATTATCATTATTGATTCAGAGGAAAAGCCGGTTGAATCGCCTGAAAATACGCCGGTATCGACACCCAGCCTCACACCAACGCCTGAACCCACGCCGGATCCTGCTTCTTTGCCGGCCGTGAATGTCGCGGCGCCGGCAAACCCATGCACCCCCTATGGAAAAGCTTACAGAGACCATGTTGTCAATGGTACATATTACACCGACAGAGACGTTTTGGATCTGATCGGAGAAACCTATTCCAACCGCAAGGATACTGATGGCAAATACAAAGAAGGCTGCTCTTCCGGCAGAAATAAGACCAATGACTATGGTTATGATTTCGGCTTTTACTATGGCGATGATTTGCTGTATTTTGTGGAAGTGCGCACACCAATACAGACGGTGACCCAGGTGAAACTGTATTACTGGGGGGATCAGCTCATCGGCTGCCGCGATTATCGGGGAACCGACAGCAGCCTCTGCACGGCAGGTCATCCCATATTTGAAGCGGTTGCCGAAGAATTTTCCTATGTTTATGCGCTGGGCGCAAGAACATACGGCGGATAACAGCATCATGGCTGCGGCCTGAAGGAAGGAAAGGGGAGTCATATGTCAATAGAATCCCGAAGCGGCCGGTACGGCATGCTGTTTGGCGATTGGCAGATACGGAGGACTCTGGGAGGGGGCTCCGGCGGCAGGACTGCGGTATTTGAATTATACAGAAACAGCTCGGGCTGGGATGAGTTCAGCGCGCTGAAGGTGGTCAGCCTTATTGAGGAGCGGGGCAGGAGGGAGTCTTTCTCGCTTGACCGCAGGAATGAGTATGACACGGCCATGCGGGAGCATAAGGCCAAAGCGGAGCAGGAAGTGCGGCTGATGGAGCAGCTGCGGGGCAAGACCAACATTGTGGATTATCTGGACCATAAGTTTGTCAGCTGGAGCGATGATTACGGTTTCGGAACGGACCTGCTGATCCGGATGGAGCTGCTGAAGGACCTTCGGGGGGAACTGAGACAGGGAAGAACATTTCGGGAAGAGGAGATCATCCGGATAGGAAAGGATATCTGCCGTGCCCTTGTGATCTGCCATGGCAAAGGCATCCTCCACAGGGACATCAAACCGGAGAATATTTTCTTCAACGCGGACGGAGATTACAAGCTGGGGGATTTCGGCATATCCCGCATGATGGGCAGCGGCCCGGCCATGGCAAGCACGGGGATCGGGACGCCGGAATACGCGGCGCCGGAACAGAGCAGCGGCAGATATGACAAGAGCGTGGATATTTACAGTCTTGGCCTTGTCCTTTATGAGCTGAGCAACAAAAACAGGCTGCCCTTTGCCTCTTCCAGCTATACCCGCCTGGAGGAAGTGCAGCTTCGCCTGCAGGGAAAGCCCTTGCCAAAGCCGGCTTGTGCGGGGGAGCAGCTGAGCGGGGTGATCCTGAAAGCCTGCGCTTTCCGCCCGGAAGACCGGTTCCGGTCGGCAGAGGAAATGCTGCAGGCGCTGGAGCAGATCAGGGAAGGAAACGATTGCGGGACTGTTCCTCTGCGTCCTGCGGAATACCGGACGACCCTGACGGGGATAACGCAGCCTGGGACGACCCTGGAGGGGATAGGATCGGAGCAAACCATAGCAGCCCCCAATTCCAGCTCCGGTCCGATGAATAAGCAAACGAAAACGCATCGGAACAAAACGATCATTCTGGCTTCCGCGGCCTTTTTGGCGCTGCTGATCGTTCTGTCTCTGTTTGCAGCGGTCCTTCGTCTCGGGAAAAGGCCGGAGGAGCAGGCTCCCGGCGGCGAACCGGAGGCAAACCAGCCGGCCGGGACGGTCGTTCAGCCAACGCCTGAGCCGACGCCCACACCGGCTCCCACACCCAGACCCACGGAGGGGATAAGCTCCGCGGGGACCTGGATCAAAGACGTAAAATATGACAACGAAGGCAAGATCACCTGCCTTTCTGAACAGACAGGGGATGAGATCGCCGTGTGGGAGTATGTCTATGATCAAAACGGAAATTTTGAATACAGAAAGCGGAATATTGGCGCTGTGGGCGCAGCGCTGGTGAATAATCAGTATATTCCCGGCACGGATTCAAATTACAACAGATTGGATCAAACGGTGGAAAACTGCATCGGCTTTACGATCGAGTATGAGGTGACAAGGCTTCGGAGCGGAAACTGCGGAGGGACGCGCAAAGTCGTTATCTGTACGGATACCGGCGTGTGGAATACCAGCGCTCCCGTGGGCACCTTTGATTACAACACGGCGGGCGAGAGGGTAAAAGCAACATTTTCCTTCCCCGATTCTCCGGTCAACATTCAGGCCTTCGGAACGCTGAGACTGAAGCCGGACGATTCGTGGTTTGACGTGAAGCAAGGCCTGACAGACATCTGGGTCGCCGACTTTGAATATGTTTATATCCCATGATGCGAGGAAAATGCAGAAAAGATCCCGTATACGGGGCGCAAGCCCCAAATACGGGATCTTTTGTCTTTCCATTGTCGCTTATTCCTTAACTGTGGCGGCCTCTTCCTCCTGGGCTTTGATGCGGGAGAGCTCTTCTTCCTCAAGGACGCGGTAGGCCACCTTGCCCACCAGGGTCTTGGGCATGTCTTCTCTGAACTCGATGTCGTAGGGCATGGCGTATTTGGCGATGTGCTTGCGGCAGTAGTCCAGCAGCTCCTGCTTCGTCTCCACGTTGGCGGGCACGTCGGGGGAGAGCTTCACAAAAGCCTTCACCTTCTGCATCTTATAGGGGTCGGGCACGCCGATGACGCAGCTCATCTGCACATATTCGTGGGCGTCCAGAATGTTCTCCAGCTGGCTGGGGTACACATTGTAGCCGGAGGAGATGATCATCCGCTTGGCCCGGCCACGGAAGTAGATAAAGCCTTCGCTGTCCATGGTGCCAAGGTCGCCGGTGTAGACCCAGGTGAGGCCGTCGGCGTGGGTACGGAGAGTCTGGGCCGTCTCCTCCGGGTGGTTCATGTACTCCTTCATCACCGTGGGGCCGGCCAGAAGGATCTCGCCCTCCTCGCCGTAGGGCAGCTCCTCGTCGGTGCCGGGCTTGACGATCTTGATATAGGTGTCCGGGAAGGGGAGACCGATGCTGCCCTCTTTGAACATATGGGGCGGGGTCAGGCAGCAGGCGGTGACAGTCTCGGTGGTGCCGTAGCCCTCACGGACCTGAATGACCGCCTTGTGGTCGTACAGGAATTTGTCAAACTTCTTTTTCAGCTCGATGGACAGGGAGTCGCCGCCGGAGAACACGCCCTTCAGGCAGCTCAGGTCAGCGCCCTCCATGGAGGGCAGGCGCAGCAGAGCCTCATACAGCGTGGGGACGCCGGCGATGAAGTTGCACTGATACTTGGTGATCTGCTTTGCGTAGCTCTGGGCAGTGAAGCGGGGGATCAGGATGCAGCGTCCGCCCTGAGACAGCATGGTATGTATGCACACGCCCAGGCCAAAGCCATGAAACAGCGGCATGGCGGCCAGCATTTTGTCGCCCACGCGGAACATGGGGTTTGTGGCGATGACCTGTTGGCCCAGGGCGTTGAAGTTGCGGTTGGTGAGCACGATGCCCTTGGTGGTGCCGGTGGTGCCGCCGGAATAGAGGATAACGGCGGGATCGTCGCCCTTGCGGGGCACGGCGTAATTGTAGAAGCAGGCCCGGCTGAGACGCATGAAGTCCTTCCAGCGGATGACCGGCGCATCGTCCGGGATCTTTTTGATCTTGCGGCCCTCGGTGAGCATATAGCCCGCCTTGATGGGCTTGGAGAGTTCGTCCTTCACGCTGGCGATGATAATGTTTACCACCTTGGTGTTCTGGCGCACATTTTCAAACTTGTCGTAGAACTGGTCCAGGGTGATGGCCGTGACGCTCTCCGACTCGTTAAGATAAAACTCGATCTCCTTCTCGGCGGAGAGGGGGTGGATCATGTTGGCAATGCCGCCCACCAGGTTCACCGCGTAAAACATGAAGATGGCCTGGGGGCAGTTGGGCATGGCGATGGTCACCTTGTCGCCCTCGCGCACGCCGATGGTTTTGAGGGCCTTGGCGCACTGCTCCACCTGCTGGATCAGCCGGCGGTAGGTGGTGGGGCTGCCCATGAAGTCAAACGCCACATTATCGGGGTACTGGTCGGCGATCTTCTTCACGGCTTCAAACATGGAGCCTTCAAAATAATCCAGATGCATGGGCAGACCGCCCAGATGGCCGGCCCAGGGGGTCTTTGCGGTAATTTCACTCATCAATATTCAACCTCTTCATTCAGCGGCAGTTCCGGCCGTCCGTTTTTTCCCGGAAGCCTGCGGAAAAGACGCATGGTTTTGGAATCGTTACAGCCATCAGCCGGATGTTTTTCCACAGGCCGATGCAAACTTGCCAAAACAGTATACACCCTTTTTTTCGCTTGAGCATCTTTTTTTGAAAAATATTAAAAAGATTTTAAGGTTTAACGCAGGGCCAGACTGTTGTTGAGAAGGGTACTGCTGTATAAAAACAGTACATCCTGGGCCCCGAAATCCACAAAACGGTCCAGCGCGGCGCTCTGCACATAGCGGATATCCACCAGCGTGATTTTGGCGTAGGCGCCTGCAAGCAGGGGAGCAAGGGAACTGGCATAGGAATCCCGGAAGATAATCAGCTCCCGGCCGGTTTCGGCCTTGGGATTTTCTATGATGATGACAGGCTGGGCGCCGGACAGAAACAGCTCATAGGGGTCACGCCCCTGACCCTTGTCCATGTCGTACATGGGCAGCGCCTCTGCTTTGCCGCTGCCGTAGCCCGTGACGGTGCAGCCGTCCATGGCGTCACAGGTCAGGTAGACCAGGGTATCTGGACTGACCGGCAGGGCGGATTGCCCGCTGTACACCCCGTAAAAGGGCGTGCCCAGGCTGTTCTCCTTATATTCTGCCTGGGGCAGTTCTACGCCCATGGCCCCAGCAAGCCTTTCCGCCACCGGCAGCAGCCGCTCCTGCCGCCAGTGACTGTCGGTGCGGTAGTAATCCTCCAGAGACAGAACAGAAAGCAGGTCGATATATTCCATATAGTCCGCCTTTTCCCGCACAGCGGACACAAGGGCCTCATAATCATAGGAAAGCCGTCCGCTCGGCCCGGCCAGAAAAACATTCTTGTCCGGGATGACGGCAAGATAAATATTCATGTCCTTCCCGGCCAGATAAGTGTCATACAGATAGCGGAAACGCTCCGCCGCGTGGTCCAGCATCTTTTCGTTCAGGGGATAGTCAAGCTTTGAAAGATGGCCCTCCGCAAGATACAGGCCGTTGTTGTCCAGCTTGCCCAGAGCATAGGTCTCCGTCAGGGCTTTCAGACCGCGAAAGCCCTCCCGGAGCGGGAACTGGTCTTGAACGTAAGTCTCAAAATCCTCCGCAAAAGCGCCGGACAGGAGGTTTTCGGCGCTGAGTTCCGGCATGGAGGCCAGCTTCCGGCGCTCACTTTGGGAAAATTCCCGGTCAGGCAGGAGCAGGCAGCAGAGGAAACCGGCCAGCAGCGCCCCTGCCATCAGAAGGGCCAGCAGGATATTTTTCGTTTTTAAGCCCATAAGCCGTCCTCCTCAGAAACGGAAATACAAAAAGGGGTTGAAGGAGCCGTCCACCAGATAGGCAGTGGAGAGCGCCAGGATCAGCAGCAGCGCCGGGAGCTCCAGAAGATTCCGCAGCTTTTCACCGCCCGGGCTGCCGCCCAGGCGCTGAAGCAGAACTTTGGGCAGAGGCGTGGCGCCGATCACGCCGATGAGGAGCAAAAGCGCGTAGCTTTTCAGATAATACAAAAACTCCGCCGACAGCAGCGGCAGTCCCCCGGCGCCGAACAGGGAGCCCAGAGAGGACAAAGCCTGGCCCATGTTCTCCGCACTGAAGATGATGAAGCTGAGCATCACGGTGAAAAGCACATAGACCCGGCCCAGAACAGGGGCCTTTTCCAGCCGTCTCAGCAGCCAAAGCTTTTCGAGGATCAGAAAGACCGCGAAAAACAGGCCCCAGACGAGGAAATTCCAGGCGGCCCCGTGCCAGAAGCCGGTGAGCAGCCAGACCACCAGAATGTTCAGCAGCCAGCGGGGCTTGGACACCCGGTTTCCGCCCATGGGGATGTACACATAGTCCCGAAACCAGGAGCCCAGGGAGATATGCCAGCGCCGCCAGAACTCGGTGACGCTGCGGGAGATGTAGGGATAGTTGAAGTTTTCCGGAAAATCAAAGCCGAACAGCTTCCCCAGGCCGATGGCCATATCGCTGTAGCCGGAGAAGTCGAAGTAGATGTGCAGCATGTTGGCGATGGCATAGAGCCAGAAAAACAGGACGGACTTGTCCTGAGAGGCGCGGAAAATCTCACAGAGCTGGCCCATGGCGTTGGCGATGAGCACCTTTTTGCCCAGCCCCAGCGTGAAGCGGCGGATTCCCAATGCAGCTTTGTCCCAACTGTGCCGCCGGGAGGAGAGCTGCTCCGCGATCTGGGAATAGCGCACGATGGGGCCGGCGATCAGCTGGGGAAAGAGGGAGATATAGGCCGCAAGGTCGATAAAGCTCCTCTGGGCGGGGACGCCCCGGTACACATCCACGGTGTAGCTGATGAGCTGGAAGGTATAAAAGCTGATGCCGATGGGCAAGGCAATTTTCAGCAGGGGAATGGACAGGCCCGTGACGGCGTTGAAATTTTGAATAAAAAAGTCCGCGTACTTGAAAAAGCCCAGTATGGCGGCGCTGATGCTCACCGACAAAAGGAGAAACAGCCGGGACAGCCGACGGCCCCGGTACCGCGCAATGAGCAGGGCGAACAGGTAGCCGCAGAGGATGGCCAGGAGCATGAGCAGCACATACTTTGGCTCGCCCCAGGCGTAGAAAAACAGGCTGGAAAGCAGCAGAACACTGTTTTTCCACTTTTTCGGGGCCAGAAAATACAATATCAGCACACAGGGCAGAAAATAATACAGAAAACTGAGGCTGGAAAACAGCAAGACGAGCCCTCCCACAGACAGAAATACAGGCGCGGATTTTACCGCGCCTGTTAAAGGTTTACATTGCGTTTACGCGGGACACATGACGAAGAACACGGTGTTCCCCACATGCTCGGCAATGGTCTCGTCCGCCTCGGTGCAGATGTTCCACCGGGGGTCGGCGTTGTCCTTTAAGGTCTGGACAAAGGCCTCCGCGTCCGCGCCCTCATCCAGCACAAAGACATAGCCCACAAAGGGGATGGTGCCGATCATGGGGGCGAACATAGCGCCCTGGGCAAAGCCGGTGATCTCCGTATTGCCAAAGCCGGTGAGGAGGCCCTGCTCAACAGGCACAGCGTCGCCGCTAAACTCGATCACCGGGTTTTCCAGCAGCGCCTTTGCCAGCTCCTCCGCGCCAAGCTCCGGCTCCGCGTTCACCCTGTCGGTAAAGTCCTTCAGCAGGGCCTGCCCCATGCTCTCCCCGGCGGGCGTCTCAGAGGGGACGGCGGAGGGGGTGGGCGTCTCGTGGACAGGGGGCTCGGTGGCCGCCGGGGCGCTGCTGCCGCAGGCGCAGAGGGAGAGAAGAAGTGTGGCCGCGATGAGAATGCTGAATAGTTTTTTCATGGTGTTTCCTTTCCTTCCAGAAGGGCTTCCCGCTGCTCCGCGCTCAGATCCAGAATAGCGAAAAGCCGGTCTGTCATGTAGTTTCCATAGTCAAAGAGGTTGATATATTCCCGCAGCGCATCCACGCTGGTATACCAGGAATTGAGACTTAAGCCCCAGCGCTCCCTTTCCCGGGGAACTTCCGGCTCGATCAGGGCCTGCATTTCGTCGATCTTGGCCAGCACATGGGCATTGGAGAGGGTGCTCTGGCAGACCTCAACGCAGCGCCGGGCGAGAGCCATGCAAAACTCCTCGTTTTCAAGGAGCGCGTTGATGAGCGGGGCGATCTGCACGGTGCGGGTGGGATAGATGGTGTTGTCAAAGCAGTTGCCGGTCCAGCGGAAGGTCCAGTCCAGATCATAGAAGGCGATCTGCCATTTGCCGCCGTTCTCACTGGTCCGGAAGTAGCGCATGTTGCCGTTGATGTCGGAATTGGCGCAGTAGGCCTCCAGAATGATCCAGTCGATCAGGCTGTCCACATCGAACAGGGAGCAGAAGTGCCGGTAATTTTCCTCCAGAGCCATGTCATTTTCAAAACAGAACCGGAAAACCTCCTGGTACAAGTCGGAATCCCTGCTGATCGAGGAGCGGAGCATGGTGACGCTGTCCTTACTGCTGCCGGTGTGGGAGGCGTAGTACTGGCGGGTGAAATCCTCCTTCAGGCAGTATATGCCCCAGTATTGGCCGTTGATATACAGAACGCAGTATTTGCTCTCCTGGGTCACCACATGGTCGGTCATCTCAAGGCAGAGCTCCTGGAAAAGCTCGTTTCGGATAATGGCGCGGGGATAGTCCTGCCCGGCGCGGATGGACAGGGAGGAATAGAGATCAATGCCGTTGCCGAACACGTCGTATTCCAGATCACCGTCGCCGTAGCAGCCCCGGAAAGACACGCCCATGCTCTTCTTGGGCAGGCCCAGGCTGGTCCAGCCCTTCATGCTGACGCCGCAGGCAATGGTAAAGCCCTCGCCGTTTTCATAAAGAGACAGGCTGCCCGGGAGCTCCACATATTTCGTCCCGTTGGTGTATATGGCGTTAAATCTGCTGCGGTTGTCGGTAACAAGGCTCAGCACCGGCAGGGTATGGCCTTCATTGACAATATAGCTCAAGGTAAGCACCCGGCTGGGCACGGCGTTCTCTTCCACCGCGATGGCCCGGATCACTGTGGTCTTGCTGATGGTGATGGGGCCGTCATATACCCGGCTGTTTACCGTGGGTACGCTGCCGTCTGTGGTATAATAGACGGTGCCGGGAGAATAAAGTTCCACGCTCAGCGATTCAATATTGTCATACACCCCGTCCAGGGTCACTGCCTCCGGCTTTTCGGAGACAAAGCGGGCCCCGCCGGAATTATCCCAGCCGGGGCTGGGCTGGCGGAAATAGAAGAAGCCTGCCTGACCCGCAAGGCGGCCTATGCTGCCGTCAACCGGCATGTCGTGGAGATAAACATAGTCCGCAATGCCCTTTTCGGTGCAGAGGAACAGGTCCTCCTCGTTGGCGTCCAGGGAAAAACCGCTGCGAGTGGCGTCGGTGATGTCGTTGGTGCAGTAGACAATAGTTGTTTCGCCCGGCGCAAGGCTGATCTCCGGCAGCTGCCATTGAAAATAGTCGTCCTCGTCGTCACTGAGCCAGTAGTCCGAGAGCATAACCGGGCTGTCGGAGATGTTTTTCAGCTCCACCCAGTCGCAATAGCTGCCGATATCATACTGGTACAGCCAGGATTGGTTCGCGGCCATCACTTCATTGATCGCCAGCGGTCCGGCTGAACCCCGCGTAGTACAGTATTCCTCATATCCGTCCCGGGTATTCACTTGACCGGGCGTGGCCCAGTTTGTTTCCGTGATCCCGCCGTTTTCATCCCGAATGAGGGAATGATTTGCCGTGTCGGTGTCACAGAGCAGACTGTCCGCAAGAAGCCCAAAGGGCGTATACAGGCAGACAGTCTCCCCCTGGGACAGGGAGAAATTCACATGGACCTCCCCATCGGAAGAGGGCTTCCCGTCAGCCAGGATCAGCAGCCGCTGGCCCGGCTCAAGGATCAGCTCTTGCAGGGCGCAGCCGTAAGTTTCTTCCCCGTCGGACAGATACCAGCCGCCGAGATTTACCGCCGCCCCGGAGATATTTTCCAGCTCGATCCAGTCAGGGAAAGAGCCGTCCGCCGCCTGAAAGACACTGCGGTTTTTCCCCATGATCTCGGAGATGCGCAGACTGTCAGCCTCCCCGGCGGGGAGACTGCGCAGATATTCCTGCCGCCCGGCATCATCGTTTGCAAAGCCGGGGGTGGGCGCTTCGCTGACAGCCAGACCTTCCTCTGTGCGCACCAGAGACTTGCCCGCCTCAGCGGGTAAAAGGGTGACGCTGTCCAAAAGCCGGCCGCTGCTGCTCATAAGCGACAGGGTCTCCCCGCCAGATTCAGACAGGGAGAAGGGCGCGGAACAGGCCCCGCCGCATTCGCCGCCGAAATGGACAAGGATATAGTCCCCGGCGGGAAGTACGCTGCCTTCGGGGAACACATAGGATTCCCCGCTGCCTAAAGAGAGGGAAAAGCCGGAAATGTCCGTATCTTGCTCATAATCGTTGTAAAGCTCCGCCCATGAACACAATCCGCCGCCTTCCGGGCAGATGAAAGTCCGGGCAGAGACCTCAGTCACCGAGAGACAGTCCTCCTGTTTCCTGACGGACTGCAGCCTGTACAGCGCAAAAACGGCAAGTCCCAGCAGGAGAAGCACGGCCGCCGCCGCAATCAGAATGGTGATGAGCTTTTTCCTGCTTTTCACAAAGACCTCCGGGGAAAATAAAAATCTGTGTAAAATCGACGTAAAACAACAGCAAAGCTGTTGATGTGATTTTACCAGTTTGTGGATTGGATATCAATATATAAAATTGACATGAAGGGGAAAATAATTTATAATAACTCGATTTTAATTATAAAAAGATATAATAGGATGGTCAGCTTGACGTATATGGGGCGGATAGGGCCTCAAACAGCGGCTTTGCAGTTGACGGGACGGAGAGAAAAAGGTAAAATACACATGGCTTGATCTGATCCGGAGGGAACCATGGAAGAACTGCGCTTTTCAGACGCCGGGCGTCTTTACCATGCATATATTATCTCCGCAGCCTCCCGGGAGGAGGGCCTGCGCCGGGCGCGGACCCTGGCGGCCGCCGCGGTGTGCACAGGCGAAGGGCCGGTGCCCTGCGGGAAATGCCGTGCCTGCCGGAAGGCGGAGAGCGGCATCCATCCGGACATCACCACCATCCGCCGCCAGACCGACGACAAGGGGAAACAAAGACGGGAGATCACCGTGGACCAGGTCTGCTGGATGATCGGAGACGCCTATGTTCTGCCCAACGAGGCGGCGCGGAAGGTCTATATCATCGAAGAAGCGGAAGCCATGAACCCGGCGGCCCAGAACAAGGCGCTGAAGCTGCTGGAGGAGCCGCCCAAGGGCGTCATCTTCCTGCTGTGTACGGTAAATCCCGAGAAGCTCTTGCCCACTGTGCGCTCCCGCTGCGCGGAGCTGAAATGCAATGAGGGAATGGCGGAAAGGGACGAGGAGGCCGACAAGCTGGCCGCCGCCTATGTCAAAACCGTTTCCGGCGGAGACCGGGCGAAGCTGCTGCGCTGGTGCATGGAAAACGAGGGCATGGACAACCGGAGCGCCTTGGCGTTTACGGACAGCACGCAGACCCTTCTGGCCGATATGCTCTGCGGCAGAAAGCCCCGCCTGGGATTGACGGAGGAGAGCATTGCGGAGCTGATCCGGCTGATGGAGCGCTGCGGGAGCTATCTCAAAGCCAATACAGGCATAAAACATATATTTGGACTGCTGGCGGTGGATCCGCCGCTGGGCAGCGGAAACAGAGGAAAAGACAGTTGATCGACGTAGTAAGTATTAAATTTAAAAACCGGGGCAAGTGCTATTTCTTTGACCCCAACGGCCTTGACATTAAAACCGGCGACACCGTGATCGTGGAGACCTCCAAGGGTCTGGAGATCGCGGACTGCAGCCGGGGCAATCACCCCGTGGAGGAGACCGCGGTGGTGCAGCCGCTGCGCCCGGTGGTGCGCATTGCCACCCGGGACGATCTGCGCGTGGCGGAGATCAATAAGCAGCGGGAAAAGGAAGCCTTCCAGATCTGCCAGAAGAAGATCGCCGAGCATGGGCTGGACATGAAGCTGGTGGATGTGGAGTGCAATTTTGAGGGGAACAAGACCATGTTCTTCTTCACCTCCGACGGGCGCGTGGACTTCCGCGAGCTGGTGAAGGACCTGGCGGGCATCTTCCGCAACCGCATCGAGCTGCGGCAGATCGGCGTCAGAGACGAGGCGAAGATGATCGGCGGCCTGGGCATCTGCGGACGGCCCTATTGCTGCAATCAGTTTCTGGACGAGTTCCAGCCGGTGTCCACCAAGATGGCTAAGGTGCAGTCCTTGTCGTTGAATCCGGCCAAGATCTCCGGCAGCTGCGGCCGGCTGATGTGCTGCCTGCGCTACGAGCAGGAGGCCTATGAGGACCTGGTGAAAAAAGTTCCCAAGCAGGGCGCGTTCGTGGAGACCAAGGACGGCTACGGCACCGCGGTGCAGGTGAATCTCCTGCGCCAGACGGTGAAGGTGAAGCTGGATAACGACACCGACGACACGCTCCGCCTTTTCAAGGCAAACGAGCTTGCCACCGTTCCCGGCGGACGGCCCAAGGACGGGGAGACCCCGCCTTCGGTGCTGAAATATGTACCCGAACCGGAGGAAGAGGAGACCGAGGATGAGTGGGCGCTGCCCGTTTTCGTGACCCCCGAGGTACAGACGGAGCCGCCCAAAAAGGAAGAGCCGGAGAAGAAAAAATCCTCCCGTAACCGCCGGAACCGGGGAAATAAGCCCAAGGCCGAGCAGGAGGGCCAGAAGAAAAAGGAACAGCCCAAGGGCGAGCGGCAGGAAAGCCAGAAGAAAAAAGAGCAGCCCAAGGGTGACCGGCAGCAGCCCCGCAAGCAGCAGCCCCGCCGGACGGAGGAGAAAAAGAACCCCCAGGCGGATAAGCCGGAGAACGCCGAAAACAAAAAGCCCCGCCGCCGGGGCGGCAAGGCCACGGTAAAGCCCGTGAAGGTGGACGCAAAGCCCCAGAGCGGGGAGAACCAGCCGGCCCAGCCCAGGGAGAACGCTCCGAAGGAGCAGGGGGCGCACAAAAACAACCGGCGCCGCCGCTACAATAACAACAAGCCCAAGGCAAAGACCGGCGAGGGAAATAAACAACAATAACACGACAAAAAGCCATGGCCGAACCGGCCATGGCTTAACAGCGTTAAACTAATTCTTGATTAAAAGATTTAATCAGCAGCGCAGGGATATTGGTGCAAGACAAGGCAGAGGAACGCCGCCATACTTTGTGTATGGCAAGTGACGATAACGCTGTATTGCGCCAATAGACCAAGCTGATATTGAAGATTTTAATTAAGAATTAGTATGAGGAGATACGGGATATGATTGCCACACACGACCATGAGAGAATGACAGAGGGCTCTATCGGCGGGAAAATGATCCGTTTTGCGGTGCCGCTGTTTATCGGCAACCTGTTTCAGCAGCTGTATAACACGGCGGACGCCCTGATCGTGGGAAACATGCTGGGAAACGACGCCCTGGCGGCAGTCAGCGCCACCGGCACACTGGTTTTCCTGCTCATCAGCTTTTTCGGCGGGGTCTCCGCCGGCGCGGGCGTGGTCATTTCCCGCTACTTCGGCGCCAAGGAGCCGGAGAAGATGCGGCGGGCCATACATACGGACCTGGCCTTTGATCTGGCCTCCGGCCTTTTCCTCACGGTGGTGGGTACAACGCTGACGCCCTTCATCCTGCGCCTCATGGGCACACCGGAGGACGTGATGGACCGGGCGGTGCTGTATGTGCGGGTCTATTTTGCGGGCAGTCTGGGCCTGACGCTGTATAACAGCTGCCGGGGCATCATGCAGGCCGTGGGGGACAGCAGGCACCCCCTGCAGTATCTGATCATCTCCTCGGTCACCAACGTGATTTTGGATATCGTGTTTATCGCGGTGTTTCACATGGATGTGGACGGCGCGGCCTATGCCACCATCCTGTCCCAATTCCTCAGCGTGTTCCTCTGCCTGAGCCGCCTGATGCGCAGCGATGAGGAGTACCGGGTCCATCTGAAAAAGATCGGCTTTGACTGGGAGATGCTGAAGCTGATCATCAGCTACGGCCTGCCCTCCGGCCTTCAGAATTCGGTCATCGCCATTGCCAATGTGGTGGTGCAGTCCAACATCAACGCCTTCGGAAAGATGGCTGTGTCCGGCTGCGGGGCCTATTCCAAGATCGAGGGCTTTGCCTTTTTGCCCATCACCAGCTTTACCATCGCCCTGACCACCTTCGTGGGCCAGAACCTGGGCGCGAAGGAGTATGAGCGGGCAAAGAAGGGCGCACGCTTCGGCATCCTCTGCGCCATACTGCTGGCGGAGCTCATCGGCGTGGCGATGTATATCACGGCGCCCTGGCTGATCAGAGCCTTTACCGCCGAGCCGGAGGCCATCGCCTTCGGCGTGGACAAGTGCAGGATCTGTGCCCTGTTTTTCTGCCTGCTGTCCGCGTCCCACAGCCTGTCCGCCGTGCTGCGCGGCGCGGGCCGGGCGGTCATCCCCATGATCGCCATGCTCAGCTTTTGGTGCGTGGTGAGAGTGCTGTTTTTGCAGATCACGGTGCCCATCTTCCATACCATCGCTGTAGTGAACTGGGTCTACCCGCTGACCTGGAGCCTGAGCACCATTTTCCTGACCATATATTATTTCCGGGCCGACTGGGTGCACAGCTTTGAAAAAAGAGGCTGAAAGGCTTGTAAAACAGGGAATTATCCGTTATAATTTCAAAAAAACGGGCAGGGAGAGAGAATATGGCAATTGTTGTAGTTGGCAATGTTTTTGTGGATATCAAGGGCTTTCCCGATGATCTGTACATCCCCACCGGCCGCAACGCCGGGCGGGTGGAAATTGTTCACGGCGGCGTGGGCCGCAATGTGGTGGAGGATATCGCCAATGTGGAGCTCCGGCCGGTCTTTGTCAGCATGGTGGACGACAGCGCCGAGGGCGAGGGTGTGCTGCGCAAGCTGAAAAACCATAAGGTCAATACCGACTATGTGGCGGTGACGCCGGACGGCATGGGCATGTGGCTGGCGGTGTTCAACCAGTACGGGGACGTGGCCGGTTCCATCTCCAAGCGGCCCAATATGGAGCCGCTGAGAAGGCTGCTGGAGGAAAAAGGGGACGAGATTTTCAAGGACGCGGATAGCATCGTGCTGGAGATCGACCTGGACAAGGACATCGTCAAGCTCGTGTTCAAATACGCGGAGAAGTACGGCAAAAAAGTCTATGCCGTGGTGGCCAACATGGGCATTGCCTCCCAGCGCCGGGATTTTCTCCAGTCTATCGACTGCTTTGTGTGCAACGCCCTGGAAGCAGGCATCCTTTTTGTATCCGATTTCTCGGAAATGGGCCCGGAGGAGCTGTGCGAGGCTCTGTCCGAGCGGGTGATCAGCGCCCGGATCCCCTCCATGGTGGTGACCATGGGCAGCCGGGGCGCGGTCTATGCCGACATGAACGGCGGCAAAGGCTTCTGCCCGGCGGAAAAGGTGAAGGTCCGGGATACCACGGGCGCGGGAGACGCCTTCTGCGCCGGGGTGGCCATCGGCCTGACCTACGGCAAGAGCATGAGCGAGGCGGTGGAGATCGGCACCCGCCTGGCCGCCTCCGTCATCACAGTGTCGGAAAATGTGTGCCCCCGTTTCCTGCCCCAGGAGCTGGGACTGGACATAACAGTAGAAGAATAATATGAAAATCAGCTTCACCGCCCTCCGGAAGCCCGGAGGGCGGTTTTTCATTGGGCGAAACCACCAAAATCAGTCAGCAATTTTGTTCAGCTATCCAAAAATGAAATTGATTCGACCCTTTATTGTTGACTTTGTTGTGCAAGATTGGTAATATCATAAACGTAAGGAACTGAAAACGTTACCGGTATCGTTGCCGGGAACGATTTCTCCGGCCTATCGCCGCAGTTTCCGTATTTTTCAGAACAGGGTATATCAGTGTGACGATCAAGGATATCGCCAGTGCATGCGGCGTCAGCGTGAGCACGGTGTCAAGAGTTTTGAATAATCGGCCCGACGTCAGCGAGGAAGTGCGGCAGCGCGTCCTGGCGGCGGTGGAGGCCAAGGGCTATATCCCCAACAACAGCGCCCGGGATCTGGTGCGCAGCCGCTCAGACGCCATCGGCGTGATCGTGAGAGGCACGGGAAACCTGTTCTTCGCGGAAATGCTGAAAACCGTATCCAGGGAGATCGAGAGCAAGGGCTACACCATGGTGCTCCAGTTTATCGACTCGGCCGCGGACGAGGTGAAAGCGGGGGCCATTCTGGAACGGGAGAAAAAGCTGAGAGGGCTGATCTTCCTGGGCGGCCGCTTTGACTACACCCCGGCGGAGCTGGCGCTGGTGGGCGTGCCCTATGTCTGCTGCTCCTATACCAACTGCTTCGGTTCCCTTCGGGAGGAGGACTACTCCTCTGTCTCCATAGACGACTTCCGCACGGCCTACACGGCGGTGGAAGAGCTGATCAAGCTGGGACACAGGCGTATTGCCGCCCTGGTCCCCGGCTGCAGCGACCGCTCCATCAGCGAGCTGAGGTATAACGGTTATCGCGCCGCGCTCCGGGATAACGGCATCGATTTTGACCCCGCGCTGCTGGTGGAGACCGGCGGCTTTGAAATGCCGGAGACCTATGAGGGCATGTCGGCCTTGATCGAGAAAGGCGCGGATTTCAGCGCGGCGTTCACCCTGTCAGATACTACAGCCCTGGCTGCCATCAAGGCGCTGAACGACCACGGCAGAAAGGTGCCGGAGGACTGCTCTGTGATCGCCATCGACGGCCTGCGGGTCTCCGAGTATGTGAACCCCACCCTGACCACCATGGTCCAGCCGGCGGAGGATATGGGAAAGCAGAGCGTACAGATCCTGACTGATGTGCTGGAGAAGGGCGCGCCCACCCGGCATCTGAGACTGGAGGCCAGGCTCCGGCCCGGCGCCTCCGTAAAACAATTTTGATTTTCCGGCCTGACGGCCTGAAGATACCACCTCAAATGAGGAAAAATTTTTATAAGGAGATCGTAACAAATGAAAAAGATTCTCGCACTTGTTCTCTGTCTTGCAATGGTATTCGCCCTTTGCGCATGCGGCGGATCCTCTGCTCCCGCAGAGAGCGCAGCTCCCGCCGAGGAGAGCGCTGCCCCCGCTGAGGAGAGCGC
>CAMGRL010000001.1 GCA_946061515.1 uncultured Clostridia bacterium | reverse complement strand
TGACGCTGCCTTCGGAGAGAAACAGCCTTTCCGCGATCTCGCGGTTGGAAAGCCGCTGCGCCATCAGCTCCACGATCTCAAATTCCCGCTGCGTCAGCGCATCGAACGCGCCCGGGCGGGTGTTTGCCGCTTTTCGCGCTCTGGCCGCTTCGCCCATCTCGATGATCTTCACGATCAGGTCACTCTTGATTTCCCGCGCCAGAATCGGCTGCAAGCGGTCGTAGTTCTCCACAAAGGGCATCACAAAGCCGTCCGGGGCCGCGTCGGAAAGGGCCCTGGAGAGCCACTGGTGGGCTTCCTCGGGTTTTCCCAGCATCTCATAGGCCGCCGTGGTCTGAATACGGATATGCAGTGCGACCAGCGCATAGTGCATGGCTTCGCACACGGCCAGCTGGCCCTCGCTGCGTCCGATCACCTTGGTACAGGCGCCCTGGGCGAGATACACCTGATTTTCGATCATTTCCATCATGGGCTTGCCCGGCGCGAGGAAGTGAATGGTGGAGAGCTGATGCTCCGCAAAAACAGGGGGGATTTTGTCCGTCTCCCCCAGCAGCGCGTGATAATAGGCGCTGGCAGCGTTCCAAATGTTCAGCCATGCGGCGTTGTGATGACGCAGCAGCTCCTCCCGGCGTTCCTCAAAGGAATAGCGCTGCTCCATATCCATATGCAGGGAGAGCCGCCGCGCCAAAAAATCACAGCACAGGGCCATGTTCTCCTGCCCGTTGCCCTCGATCTGGGCATAGGCGCTTTCCAGTTCGATGTGCGCGTCCGTGAAACGGCCCTGGATGAACGCGGCCTCCGCCCGCATGATTTTTTCCGCACCCTGCCCGTGGCCGTCGGTGATTTTATAGTAGTGGGGCATACACTCGTCCATCTCGGCAAGCTCGCTTTGCAGCTCGCCCGGCCCGCGGTAAAACATCATCAGAACGGACGGTGAGCCGAAGGTCCAGCCGCCGCTCTTCCGGATGCTGATGGCCAGGCGGGACATCTGACTGCTGGCGCTGCGGTGCAGACGGCTCATGGCGCTGATGTCATTGTAGCAGAGGAAGCTCATAATGAGATCGCACTCGCCCAGCAGATTGCCCCGTTCTTCCACCGGCAGCTCCGGGTGCTCCTCAATGGCAGTCAGCAGCAGCGCCTTTAACTCCAGCATCTTCGGGATCTGCCGCCAGTTGAACATACTGCGCATCAGTACCAGAATCGACAGCGGATGCGCCTTCAGCACAGCCGCGGGGCACGCCTCAATATCGGAGAGCACGACCTGCGGATCAAGGGAGGAGAGCAGAATGCCCGCGTCTTTTTGGATGACGCGCAGCAAGGCGTCGTAATTACCGCTCCGCCGGTAAGAGGCTATGGCGTGCAGATACTGCCCGCCGTTTTCGTACCACGATCCGAAGCGTTCCAGATAGAACGCCTGTTTATCCTTTTCCAGCATCCGGAATCTGCGCTCGGCGCATTCCTTCATCATGTGGTGGAAGCGGAAAGTCACGCCGTCCGGCAGACATTTGACAAATGCGTTTTGCTCCGTCAATACGGAAAGCAGTTTTTCTGCCTTGGCGTCCCCGGTGACAAAGCGGGCCATTTCCACGGTGAACTCATCGGCCAGCCCCATAACCGCCAGAAACTCCTGCTGCTTCTCCGGAAGCGGGTCGATCATGGCCGCGGTAAACGTGGAATAGATGTCGGAACTGCGGTCGGGCAAGGCGCCGCGCTCGGAGAGCGTCCGCAGGTTCAGATATACGGCGGAAAACCAGCCCTCGCTGGAATAGAGCAGGGCTTCAACCTGCGCGTCGGAAAGCTCGGTGCCGCAGCGGCGCGCATAACTGGCAAGTTCCGTGTGATTCAGCCGCAGCTGTTCCGTGCCGATCTGGTAAACCTTTCCCCCCAACCGGACGGTTTCCGTGGCCGGCAGAAAGCGGTCCCGGCTGGCAACGATCAGGTGAACGTTAGCCGGCAGTCTATTTGCAAGGGTGCAGAGAAAATCGGAAACGCGGCTGTCCGTCAGCAGGTGGAAATCGTCAATAAAGATATAGCAGGCCGTTTCTCCTGCCAGTTCATGGCAGAGATCATCTGCCAGCAGTCCCCCTCCGGCGGCGTCTGTGGGGCAGGTATAGTCCCGCAGAAAGTCAAAACCCGCCCGAGCAAAGGCGTTCTGCGTGCTTTTCCAGAAGATCTCAAGGTTGTCGGAATATACGCTGATGCGGATAACATTGATCGCTTCCGCTTTGGCGCGCTGCTCCAGATACCAGTTCACTGCCGTTGTTTTGCCATAACCCATAGGTGCCACCACCGTGGTCAGGGCGCAGCGAGAGATGGGCCGCAGACTCTCCTGCAATCGCTCGGATATGTAAATGGTATTCAGGTTCCATTTCGGTTTTGGCATGGTGTTCACCTCCGGCTCGTTTTTACGCGGATAAATTGGCTTTTTCGCATCCTCCGGAACGGCCCGGGACCTCCCGAAGCGGGACGCTTCCCGCTGGGAGAAATAAGCTTTGCTCCCGTTCATATCGAAGCTCCGCGAGGGTGTAATTCAACAAAATATATTATATACGAATAACCGCAGTTTTCAAGAATCTGATATCCATTGCTCCTGATCCTTTCGGTCCGTATTGGGAAAAACGCGGGATGTCCACCGCAGCCGGGAGAATCAGGAGAGTCCATGTGAATAAAGCCAAAGCAGAACGCCGAACTGCGGAAACGGCGCAAGCCGTAATACCGGAAATACAAAGCAAATAACTATCTGGCAGCCGTGTTTGCGTCAGCCGCCTGGGCTCGTCTGCTGCGCCAGACTGACCGTTCGCCAGCTTGTGGAGCAGCACCCGGTCAATTCTCCACCTGGTGCAGGCCAGCTTACCTCTTTGTGGGGGACAAGCAGCCGGTATCGGGGCAGGATTTCTTTTTTAATCCCCATGCTGTTTGCCCCCTGATTTAACCAGATTGTACCTGTTATCTGCCCGGGAACAATATTGATCGTTGCGTCAGACCCAAAGCGCAATTTTCCGCCGGTCTTTTTCGAAAGCTTTCCTCCCCCGGAGCATCTGTTTTATCCGAAAACAGGCACAATTTTATCTCTTTGTCCGTTATTTTTTTCCTCAAGCATATTCTTCCCTTGTCTGCAAACAATATCAAAGCAGAGATTTTCAGACAAAGGAGAAAGATATATGAAAGCAACCGGTATCGTCCGAAGAATTGATGATCTGGGCCGTGTTGTTATCCCCAAGGAGATCCGCCGCACCATGCGCATCCGCGAGGGTGACCCGCTGGAGATATTCACGGATAAGGACGGAGAGCTGATTTTCAAAAAATACTCGCCCATTGGCGAGCTGTCGGACTTCGCCGCCCAGATCTGCGACAGTCTGCGCAAGTCCACCGACGGCATCGCGGCGGTCTGTGACCGGGACGCGGTCATCGCCATCGCGGGCGGGGCCAAGAAGGAGCTTCTGGACAAGCCCATCAGCGCCCAGCTCAGCGACATCATGGACAACCGCTCCCCCTACCGCCAGGAGAGCGGCGGCAGCAATCTGCCCGTCTCCGCCACAGATGAAAAGTACTGCATTTCCGTGGCCGCGCCCGTCATCTCCGAGGGCGACGTGATGGGCTGCGTGCTTTTCATCACGCCCAGAAACAGCCCTCCGGGCACCGAGGTGGAGTACAAGCTGGCCCAGACCGTCTCCGCCTTTTTGGGCAAGCAGATGGAGAGCTGAACAGGCAAAGGATCCCGTAAACAGGGCAAAAGCCCTGCTTACGGGATCCTTTACTGTATTATTAATACTTACGGTTATATACCTTTTTCACATCCTCCCGGCCGCGCCACATGATCAGGTAGCAGGGCAGCAGACCGGCGGCGCTGACCAGGGTCACGCAGAGGCGGTAATCCATCATCTCGCCCAGGGCCCCCACGGCCAGGGTCAGCAGCGTGGGCACCAGAGCATAGAGCATATTGAACACCGCGTTCACCTTGGCGCGCATGTTGTCCGGCAGGTAGTTCTGCACGCTGCTCTCTCTCAGCGTGGCGCTGTTGATGCCCAGAAAGCCGCAGATGCCCCGGTTTACCAGCATCAGCGGGAAGCCCAGCCAGAGCAGCACCGTGTCCATGATGTTATAGGTCACATAGACCAGATAAGCCAGGGAAAAGCGCTTTTCCGGCGGAATTTCGAATTTGTAGTGGACAAGGCCGCCGATGGTCCGGCCGATAAACTCTGCCGTGGTGAACAGGGCATACATGGTCAGATTCAGGCCCGGCGCGGTGCGGAACCAGGCCCGGATCAGCGGCTCCGAGGCCTGACTGATGCCCTGGGTGATGGGCATATAGCCGTAGATACGCAGCAAGCCCTTTTCCTTTTTCAGGTACCGGAAGCCCTCTTTGAAATCCCCGATATAGTCGCTGAAGGAGAATTTTCCGCCGGGCTTTGTGTGTTCCTCCACCCTGATCTGGGTCTCCACCGAGGCCGCCGCGGCCAGCAGCAGTCCCTCGCCGATGCAGAGCACCCCCAGACCCAGCCGCGTATACAGAATGCTGGCCACCGGGGTCATGACCATGGTGACGGTGGGGTAGAGCATACCGGATACGGTGTAGCCCTTCTGGGCAAAGCCCTCGGGGATCAGATTGGGGTACAGACTTTCATAGGCCAGGTTATACACCGAGCCGATACTGCCGCAGGCCAGGGAAAAGAGCAGATACAGCGGCAGGCTGAACGAATGCTTCAGCAGATACAGACCGAAAAGCAGATAGATCACCGCGCTGAGATAGTCCAGCCCCACGATCACCGGCTTGCGGCGGAAATTGTCCAGATAGGGGGAGAGCAGCACCGGCAGAATGATCCCCGGCAGGGAGGAGGCCGCGGCAAAAAGGGCCATCATCAGCGTGCTGCCTGTGTTGTCAAACACCACAAAGCTCAGGGCAAAGCCCATGGCCACGCCGCCGATGGCGCTGATCACGGTGCCCAGGGTAATAATGGTGAAGTTTTTGGTCCAAAGGGTATTTTTCATGTTTCTCACGCTCCGCGGCAATCATTATACCGCCCGGAGTAAGCGAGAATAAATCCCCTTGTTTTGAGAAAATTTTATTCTATTTCCTTTATTTATTCTTTTTATTCCCGGGTGTTCAGGAAAATTCCTTCAGCAGCCTGTAAGCCTCCTTGTAGCGCCGCTCCGCTTCCAGCAGCTCCAGCATATAGGGCAGGTGGAAGCGGGTAAAGCCCTGGGGCATAGTCTGCCGCAGGAAGGCAAAGCAATCGCTCATCTCCCGGGCGTATTCCTCCTCCCGGAGATAGTCCGGATGCAGCAGACGGTATTCCACCAAAGCCAGCATCTTTTCCTCGGCGTCCGGCCGGTAGCTGTCCTCCTGAAGCGCCGCCCTGCCCCGGGCCACGGCCCCAAGGGCCTCCTCCCGGCGGCCCAGCTTCTCCAGCGCGATGGCCAGCTTGTGATAATACAGGGCGTCCCGGCGGGAGACCGTCTGCAGCAGGGCGTAGGCCCACTCCGTCTCCCCCAGCTCCAGATAGGTGCTGCCCAAATTATAGTCAATGGTACTGACACGCTGTTCGTCGCCCAGCACCAGCGCGATCTTTTTCGCCGCCCGGTAACTCTCTGTCATCAATTCTGTCTGCCGGGTGTCGGAATAGCAGTTGCCCAAAAACAGTCTGGCGTCACACATCAGCCAGATATTCCCCTCACGGGCGGCCAGGTCATAAGCCCGGCTCAGCAGCTCGATGGCCTCCAGATAGCGGCCCTGATAATACCGCTCCCGGCCCACCGCGCAGCAGTAAAAATCTGTGGGGGCCAGGCGCAGCAGCTCCCCGGCGGTGTCCTCCCCATTGACCTGTAGCCGCAGCAGCAGGTAGAGCGGATATTGCCGCCGGTCCATGCAGGAGACGAACTCCGCAAGCTCCGGGGACAGGCGGTCCTCCCAGACGTCCAGCAGCAGCATGGCGTCCAGCATAAAGGGCGAGCGCATAAGCCTTTCCCGCTGTCGTTGGAGCGTCTCCGGGCTGCTCATTTTCCCGCTGAACAGCTCTTCGTACAGCCGCTCCACCGTCTCCCCCGCCTCTTTGAGAAAGGCCTCGTCCGTCTCGTATTCGATCCCCAGGCGATGAAGCAGGGGCAGCAGGATATCCTCCCCGGCCTCCGCCTTGCCCTGCTCGATCTTGGACAGATAGGACACCACGCAGATCCCCTTGCACAGGCCCTCCTGCGACAGATTCTGCCGCAGCCGTTCCCTGCGGATCAGCGTTCCCACAAAATTTTCCATCTTCCGGCCCCTTTCCTGTTTTTTCTGATTATACCCCACTGAGCCGGGGCTGTACAAGAAAATTTTCCTCCGGGCAATCCAGGGCAAAAAGGCAAAAAAGTATTGACTTTTCAGGAAAAAAGGCTATAATTATATGGCCTGTCCAGATGAGCAGGCTTCCTTGCTCCCGCCAAGAGCGGGGGCCAACAGACCAAAAGGAGGTGCAACCATGGCAAAAGCAAGCGAAAAGTATGAAGTAATGTACATCATCAACCCCAACTTCACTGAGGAGCAGACCGCTGCAGTCGTTGAGAAGTTCAAGGCACTTGTTGAAGCAAATGGTACTCTTGAAGAGATGGAGGAGATGGGTAAGCGCAAGCTCGCTTACGAGATCAACTACATTTCCGAGGGCTACTATGTGCTGATGAAGTTCACCAGCGGACCCGACTTCCCCGCCGAGCTGGACCGTATTCTCGGTATCACCGACGGCATCCTGCGTCGCCTGATCACCCTGCGTGCAGAGTAAGGAGCGACTGAGATGCTGAATCACATCACCATTATGGGCCGTCTGACCCGTGACCCGGAGCTCAGATACACCCAGTCCCAGACGCCTGTGGCCTCTTTCACCCTCGCTGTTGACCGCGACTACGGCAGCCGCGACGGCGGAGAGAAGCAGACCGATTTTATCGACTGCGTCGCATGGCGTTCCACCGCCGAATTTGTCAGCAAGTATTTCCAGAAGGGCAGCATGGCCGTTGTTTCCGGCCGCCTGCAGATCCGCGACTGGACCGACCGCGAGGGCGGCAAGCGCCGCAGCGCAGAGGTCGTTGTTGACAACATCTACTTCGGCGAGAGCCGTCGCCGCGACAGCAGCGAGGGCAGCAGCTACGACAGCCGCAGCAGCTATTCCAGCTACGAAGCGCCCAGGAGCGCGAGCCCCGCTCCCTCCTCCCCCTTCTCCGATCTGGATGACGGCGACGGCGAGCTGCCGTTCTAAATTAATTGATAGGAGGATACCGCTTTGGCTTTCGATAAGAACAACCCCAAGAATCGCAAGCGCAGAAAAGTTTGCCAGTTCTGTGTGGATAAGGCCACGTCCATCGACTACAAGGACACCGCAAAGCTTCGCCGCTACATGTCCGAGCGCAGCAAGATCCTGCCTCGCCGTACTACCGGTGTTTGCGCCATGCATCAGCGTGAGCTCACCGAGGCAATCAAGAGAGCACGTCAGATCGCTCTCCTGCCCTACGTGACCGACTGATATTCAAAAATTATGCCCGTGCCTTTCGGCACGGGCATTTTTTCATTATCAGGGGTCGGAACGGTAATAAACGGTGCACTCGGTTCTCAGTCCGCCTGCTTCGGCGTAAATCTTTACGCCGCCCTGGGGTATTTCCGCAATACACGCTACGGTGCATTTTTGGGGGTCATCCGGGTTGGGTGTGACCTTCAGCACCTCCGGGTTTTCGCTGCCCCAGACCACATCCGCATTCTGCCCCTCTGGCAGGATGACCAGGTTCAGCGGCACCTCTTCGTTTAATTTCAGGGCGAAATCCGTCAGTGGCGTGTCATAATAGCGCACCGTCAGAGATTCCACCCCTGACGGAGCCGGGCTTTCAGCAGTCCCCGGCTCCCCGGTCTGCGCGTCCTCCTGATCGCCTTGGTTTTCCTCCTGCTCCCGGAGCCGGTCCGTCAGCATCTCCGCCTCCGCTTCGGCCATGTCGCCGCCGATGCAGAAGCGGTTCACATAGCCGGCAAAGTCCTGATCCTCCACCACATAGCGGCGGCCCTTGTACTGGATGTCCAGCATGTTTTCGTCGTTGGCGGAGTAGCCGCTGATCTTGGCGCTGCTGCCGTCCTGGAAAACAGCCGAGATGAAATAGACGGGCGTCATGCCCTCATATTCATTGCTCTTTACGGTCTTTTTCAGTCGGGAGAGCCTTGCGGACATCAACTCCTCCAGCTGGTCACTATTCATCTGCCGGATGAAGGGCTCGGACAGGCGCAGATCCACAGACTCCGCCGAGACCACCGGGTTTTTCTTTGTGTCAAAGCGCAGGCCCGCCGGGTCGGTGAGAAAGCACAGGGCCAGCACCACGATCAGCACCACCGCCGCAGCCGTCAGCCAGAGGGCGGGTTTTTTGTCGTCCAGAATACTTTTGATCCGCTGCTTTACGCCCACTTCCCCGAAGGCCACCGGACACACGGCGGCAGGGTGACGGGGCACGCTGCATTGGAGCAGAGCACTTGCATAGGCCTTCCTGATCCCGCTCTTTTCCCGGAGCACCCGCTCATCGCAGGCAAGCTCCATATCCCGGCAGAGCAGAATATAGGCGATCCACAGCAGGGGATTGAACCAGTATACCGCCAGCAGCAAAAAGGCCAGGGGCTTGGTCAGGTTGTCCCGGCGGCGGATATGGGCCTGTTCATGGGCGATCACCAGCTCCATGCTCCCCTCATCCATGCCCAAGGGCAGGTAGATGCGGGGTTTGAATATACCCAGCACAAAGGGCGAGTCCACCCTGTGGCAGAGGCATATATTGCTTCGCAGTGGCACAGACTCCGCCACCCGCCGCCGGAGCCTGAGCCAGCTCACCGCGCTGTACAAAAGCAGGACAGCCAGTCCGGCAAGCCAAAGGACTGACGCGGCAAAGATTAGAATCTGCAGGGGATTGGCACTGGCCCAGGGCTCCGGCGTGAAGGAGGCCGCCACCACAGGATTTACCGCACTGTCCAGGGCGGAAATGCCGCTGTTGACGGCGGGGGTAGGGTCGAGCATGATGTTCTCGCTGACCGTAACCGCGCTGGGCACCAGACTGAACACGCTCTGCAGCCGCACGGGCAGCGCCAGGCGCAATCCCACCAGCCCCCACAGGGCGCAGCGGAACTTTTTCGGCGCCTTTTTCAGCAGCAGCCGGGCCAGCAGCACCGCGAAAACCAGCCAGCCGGCGGAAATGCTGTTATTCAAAAGCTTAATAAACAGGCTTTCCATGCTTATTCCTCCTCAAAGCGATCGATCATCTGCCTGAGCTGAGATACCTCCTCCGGTTTCAGCTTGCTGTGCCGGGTGAAGGCCGCGATAAAGGCGGGAAGGGAGCCTTCAAAGGTCTTTTCCACCAGCTCGTCGATCTCCGCGGCCTGTACCTCCTCCTTGGACACGAGGGAGCTGACCACCGCGTCCTCGCTCCGGATCACGCCCCGCTCGCAGAGCCGCTTGATGACCGTATATGTGGTGGCCTTGCTCCAGCCCAGCCGCTCCTTGCAGAGCTTGACCAGCGCCGTGCTCTTCACCGGCTCGTTTTCCCACAGGATCAGGCAGAAGCGGTATTCACTTTCAAATACTTTGGGTGTTGACATCGTACACCTCCTTATCAAAATAGGTCGAATGACTTAGACCACTTTTAGTCTAATCCATTCGACCTGTTTTGTCAAGCATTATTTTTTTGCGTCACAGGTAGCCATAGAGGCCCCGGACGGAGACCTCGCCGTAGGCGATGTTTCCTTTTGTGCCGTCGGGATATTCCACCAGAAGGGAATAGTCCTCCGCGATGCCCAGGGCTTTTGCCGGGCGGTCGCCGACCAGTACCTCCCGGCCCGTATTGACGCAGAGAGCCCGGTATTCTTCCAGAAAGGCGTTTTTATCGGCCTTCCATGCGGTGTAAAGTTCGTCCAACTGTTCTATCAGCGCCCGGGCCAGGGCCTCCGGCTCCGTCTTTTTCCCGCTGTGCAGGAAAACAGAGCCCGCCACCTGCCGAAGCTCTTCCGGAAATTCCTCCGTATTCACATTCACGCCGATGCCCAGCACCAGGAACAGTCCGTTTTGATCGGTACTGGCCTCGGTCAGGATGCCGCAGAGCTTTTTCCCGCCCAGCACCACGTCGTTAGGCCATTTGATGCCGCAGTCAAGGCCGCAGACCGCTTTGACCGCCCGGCACACCGCCACCGCCGCCGAGGGGGTGATGCTGAGGGCCTCCTCCGCCGGGCAGCCGGGGCGCAGCAGCATGGACAGGTACAGCCCGCCGGGGGGAGAGAGAAAGGCGCAGCCCTTTCTGCCCCGGCCCGCGCTCTGGGCGGCGGCGATGTACACCGTGCCGTCCGGCGCGCCCTGGGCCGCCAGCTGCTTGATCCTTGTGTTGGTGGAGTCCACCAGATTTTGAAAAAAGACCGGGGCCTGCCGCTCGATGCCGTAAAGCTCCATTTTACTCTCCCGCCAGACGGAGAAAATCCGCCAGGGCCCGGGGAGAGCCTGCGGCGATATCCGTCTTTGTGCCGTCAAAGGGCAGAGGGCTGCCGTCTGTTCTGCAGCAGCGTCCCCCGGCTTCATTGACCAGAAGCATGCCCGCCGCGTAGTCCCAGAGGGAGACGGACAGCTCAAAATATACCCCTGCCCGGCCTGCCGCCACGCTGCACAGGTCCAGCTCCGCCGAGCCCTGCCGGCGCAGGTCCAGGCTGGCTCTGTTCACCTTCTCCGCCAGGGAGAAGGTCCTTCCCCAGAGGCTTGAATCATAGGGCGCGGTGCCAAAGCAGACCACACTCTCGCTCAGCGGCACATCGTCCACATGGATCTGCCGGCCGTTCAAGTACGCGCCCTGCCCGGCCACGGCGCTGAACATCTCGTCCACATAGGGGTTATACACCGCCGAGGCGCAGAGCTTTCCCCTTTCCGCGTAGGCCACGGAGATGCAGCTGTGGTTGAAGCCCCGGACAAAATTCATGGTGCCGTCGATGGGGTCGATGATGAAAAGCTGCTCCGCGTCCAGGCTGTCCTGCTCGTTCATCTCCTCGCAGAAGAAATGGGCCTCCGGCGCGGCCTTGCGCAGAAGCGCCATCAAAAGGGTCTGCACCTTCCGGTCATACTCCGTCACCACGTCCCGGCGGCCGCTTTTCTTCTCCGCCATAACGCCGTGGGCGTGCATTACAAGCTCCGCCGCCTGCCGCTCCGCAGCAATAATGACAGAACACATTTCCTGATAAAATTCCGTTTTCATCACTTAACACCTCTACATCGATCAGGCCCAGAGGGCCATGGCCAGGGTCCCCGCCGCCATCAGGCACAGACCCACAACGGCCTTGGGCTTGAGCTTTTCCTTGAACACCACATAGGCAAACAGCACCGTCAGCAAAATGCTCATCTTGTCGATGGGCACCACCACGCTGACCACGCCGTTCTGGATGGCGTAGTAGTAGCAGAGCCAGGAGGCGCCGGTGGCCACGCCGGAGAGGGCGATGAACACCAGCTCCTTTTTGTCCACCGTCTTTACCTCATGGGCCTTGCCCCTGGCAAAGACGATGAGCCAGGCCATAACGAGCACCACGCCGGTGCGGATGGCCGTGCCCAGGTTGGATTCCACGCCGGATATGCCGATTTTGGCCAGGATGCTGGTGGCGGAGGCGAACACGGCGGACAGCACCGCGTAGATAAACCAGCCCTTTCCGCTCTCCTTGTGCTGCACGTCCTTTTTCTCGATCATCATAAAGACGCCCACCGCGATCAGCGCGGTGCCCGCCAGCTTTACCGGCAGATTGTTGGTCTCGTTAAAGATGATGATGGCCAGCAGCACGGTCAATATGGTGCTGGATTTGTCGATAGGCACCACCTTGTTCACGTCGCCCAGGGACAGGGCCTTAAAATAGCAGATCCAGGACGCGCCGGTGGCCAGGCCCGAGAGGATGAGGAAGGTCCGGGACCTTGCCCCGATCTGCCCGATGGTCCCGGCGGAGCCCACCACAAACACCATCAGCCAGGAAAAGACCAGGACCACCACCGTGCGCAGGGCCGTCGCCACGTCGGAATCCGTCTTCCGGATGCCGCATTTTGCCAGTATGGACGTCAACGCCGCGAACACGGCGGACAAAACAGCCATGAAAAGCCACATCATTTATCTCACCTTCCCATTGTTTATGTTTTGTCTGTATTATATCCCCTGTCCCTTCTTCTGTAAAGCGAAAAAACCCCGCCAGACGCGCGGCGTTCCCTAATGCAGCTGCTCTTGTATTCTATTCTGTTAAGTGATAGCATGAAACCAAACGGATCCGCAGATCGAAAGTTGACGCACAGAGGCGGAAACACTCATGGGGAAGGCGGGCGGCAAAAAGAGTATTAATCTTCAATATAAGTGTAAAAGGGCCAGGCTCACCGCGCCGAAGATCATCCAGGCGCGGAAGGACTTTTTCCCGCTGAGAAGAGAATACACGGCGCAGAGGCAGCCGAAAAACAGCACGCAGACCAGCCAGCTGGACTGTAAGCGCCGGGGCGTAAAGCCGAAACAGGAGATATAGAGCATCAGCTTGGAAAAGGCGATCACCGCAAAGAGCATACTCTCCAGAAGCAAAATGACGCACAAGACGGTCTCAGCCCGGTTTTTTCCCAGGGGCTTTGCGGACAGGCGCGTCACCAGCCACAGCAGCACGAAGTTCACCGCCATCACCTTGCACAGCTCGAAAAAGCCCTGCCGCGCGTATTCGGAGACGATGAAGCCCTCCGGCAGGCTGCGGGTGAAGGCCCCGAACAGGTACCTGGCCTGCACCACGAAAAACAGCAGATACAGCAGGCAGAAAAGGGCCGTCAGCAGCGTCCAGACCAGGTTCGGCACCTTTCCCAGCCGGGTCAGCGTCGTGTTGATCCGCTGTCCCCGGAGGCGGAGCTTATCCCCGTCCGCCCGGGCGCTGCCGGCCAGCAAGCCGAAGAGGTAAGCCCCCACCGGCAGGCTGAACAGGAATTTGAGCCAGATCTCCCCGTCAAGCCGGAACTCCAGATCCAGCAGCCAATGGGAGATCAGCTCCGCGAAGCCCTGGTCCGCGTCCACCAGCAGCCGCAGAGCCAGCCAGAAAAGCAGCCCCGCCGCCACCAGCGCCACGATGGTCCAGATGACCGTCTCCGGCTTTGACCGCTCCTTCCCCCGGAAGGGGCTTGTCAGGGTGTACCACACGGTTTTGATACGGAGAAAAAAGTTCCGGAAGGGAAAAACAATAAAACCGTTCAGGGCGTCAAAGGGCAGCAGATGCCCGCTTTCGCCCTCCAGCAGCCGCCCGCTGCGGCTCAGCGCCCACCAGACGGCAAAGATGTGCAGAAACAGCAGGGAAAAATCTTCCCACACCGCCCCCCGCTCCAGCAGCAGGCTCATGGTGATCACCGTCATGCAGCCCAGCCAGATCCAGCTCTCCCAGGGGCGGAGCCTGCCCCGGTTCAAAAGCTCCGTCAGAGCGATGAACAGCACCACAAAGACCGCAAGCTTCCAGCTCTCCAGGCCGTCCATGTAAATATAGGCCCCGATATACAGCAGAAAAGCCGCAATTTTTTCTCTGAGATTGGGGGAAAAAGGCGCTTCTTCCTCGAAAATGGGCGCAGAAATTTCTCCGGCGGCATTTTCAGCCCCCAGCATGTTTTTATCCATATTCACTCTCCTTATTGATCGTCTTGGTCGTCCTTAAACTCCAGCAGGTCTCCCGGCTGACACTGAAGCTCCCGGCACAGGGCCGCCAGCGTGGAAAAGCGGATGGCCTTGGCCTTGTTGGTCTTCAGAATCGACAGGTTGGCCGGGGTGATGCCGATCCGCTCGGCCAGCTCCCCGCTGGATATTTTCCGTTTGGCCATCATTACGTCCAGATTTACCAGTATCTCCATGGGCCGCCCCCTAAACCGTGAAGTCCAGTTCAGATTTCATGGCGTTGGCCTGCTGAAAGACATTTTTCACAATGCGCACGATCAGCGCCATAAAGGCCGCCGCCACGGAGACGAACAGGAAGGGCAGATAATAGACGCAGCTGGCAAAACAGATGACCGCCGCGCCCACGCAGCACCAGCTCACCGTGCGCAGGCGTCGCACGTTCTCCTCCACAAAGACCCGGCCGCTTTTCATGTTCCCCAGCAGCTTCCACAGGCCGTACAGCAAAAGCCAGGCGAAAACACTGCAAAGATAGATGGTGACCATAAAGGCGATCCCCTTCTGCCAGTTCATGTTCCGAAGACGGATGAACCAGTGTACCGCCCAATAGCAGCCGATATCCAGCGCCGCCAGCAGCAGTGCGAATATCGCCGTGCAGATCTGCGACAGCAAAATGCTCTTATCCTTGGTCCAGTTCACAGTCTCAGCCCCTTTCATGGGCTATATTAGCATAGGTATTATTGATTGTCAATTATTTTTTATCGTTTTTCAATAAAAACACCCCTCCCGCCAATAAAGGCTGGAGGGGTGGGATATGAGATGGACAGTTTTTACACGCTTTTCCAAAGGTGGATGACGCCCCGGTCATTGAGCTGGCGCAGGGTGACGAAAAGGATGGGGAAAAGCAGCATCCCCCAGACCCGCCACACCCGCCAGCCCACATACATGGCCAGCAGCGAGGGCAGGGGGTCCAGGCCGATCTGGTCGCCCAGGAGCTTTGCCTGGACGCAGCTGCGCACCAGGTTCACCACGCCCCAGCAGATCAGAAGGCCGACACCCCGGGCTGTGTCCCCCAGAATAAAGCTGTATACCGCCCAGGGCACCAGTACGATCCCGGTGCCGAACACCGGCAGGGCGTCCACAAAGGCGGTGAGGGCGGCAATCAGGGCCGCGCCCTTTACCTTCAGAAGCAGGAAGGCCGCCAAAAGCTCAAAAAAGGTCATGGCCATCAAAATGAGCTGGGCGCGGAGCCAGCCGCCGAAGCTGCTTTTCAGATCCTGCCCCAGCCCCTCCGCCCGGCGGCGGAGGCTGTCCGGCAGCTGGGCGGAGAGAAAGGCCAGGGTTTTCGGGTAGGATGCAGAGATAAAATAGGTGCCGATCCCGGCGGTGACGGCAAAAAGCAGGAAGTCCGGGCTGCTCTGGGCCGCCCGGGTAAGGACGTCCAGCACCCACTGGGACAGGGCGGCGGGGATGCTGTAAAGGCTCTCCGCCACCGCGTCAAGGGCGGTCTTCAGGTAACGGGAGACCTCCTCGGGCGCTGTGGAAACATAGGCAAACACCCGGTTTTCCAGCTTTCCCAGCTGTCTGGACAGAGAATCCGCCAGCTCCGGCACACAGGCAGCGAAGTCCGTCAGGGCGGAAATGCCCCGGTAGCTGAGCCACACCGCCAGAGCGGAAACCAGCGTCAGCACCGCAAGGCTCATCATCATGGCCGCCACGCTGCGGCGAAGGCCCCGGCGGCACAGGCTCTTTACCCCCGGCTCCATCAGCGCCGCCGCGGCAAAGGCCACAATAAACGGCGCGGTCCAGGGCAAGAGAAAACGCACCAGCAGCCATATGCCGCCCACCAGCACCCCGCCCCAAAGCAGCGCCGCAAAGCACTTCGCCGCCCTCTGCTGCATGACCGTCCCCCCTTTATAACGCAAGTATGTACTACAAGTGTTCTGTCCATTTTTGTCCCGCTTTATTCTACTCAGGAACCCGGCCGGAGCGAGGCGTATATAATGGGGTGTGATTTGTATACCTTATACTAATTCTTGATAAAAATCTTTAATATCCGCTTGGTCTATTGGCGCAATACTGCGTTATCGTCACTTGCCATACACAAAGTATGGCGGCGCTCCTCTGCCTTGTCTTGCACCAATATCCCTTCGCTGCTGATTCAATCTTTTTATCAAGAATTAGTATTATGGGAGGAATCCTCATGCTGATCATACAGAAATTCGGCGGCAGCTCTCTTGCCAGCCTGGAAAAGCTGCGCCGGGCGGCGGAGCTGTGTCTGGACGCCCGGCGGGAAGGACACGATATCGTAGCGGTGGTGTCCGCCATGGGCGACACCACGGACGATCTGCTTGAACTTGCCCACAGAATATCCCCGTCCCCTCCGCCCCGGGAGCTGGACGCCTTGCTGAGTACCGGGGAGCAGCAGTCCGCGGCACTGCTGGCCATTATGCTGGAGAGTTTGGGCCAGAGCGCCCGCTCCTTCACCGGCTGGCAGGCGGGCTTGTTCACCTGCGGCGGGCACGGGGACGCGCGGATCGCCCTGATGCTGCCCGCCCGGCTGCGCTCGGCGCTGAACGCGGGACACATTGCCGTTGTCAGCGGCTTTCAGGGCCTTGACGGCGCGGGGGACATAAGCACGCTGGGCCGGGGCGGCTCCGACACCACGGCAGTGGCCCTGGCCGCCGCCATGGAGGCGGACCGCTGCATGATCTACACCGATGTGGACGGCATTTACACCGCGGACCCCCGGCTGGTGGAAAACGCGGACTTTCTGCCCGCCATTGACTATACCGACATGCTGAGATTGGCCCGGGCCGGGTCCCAGGTGCTCCACTCCCGCTCGGTGGAGCTGGCCATGGAGTACGGCGTGGAGATACGGCTTTTGTCCTCGCTCACCGGCACCGGCGGCTCCGTGGTGAAAGCTCTGCCGGAAGAGGACCGGCCGGAGATCGCCGGGGTGACCCGGAACATCCACGACAGCACCGTCACATTAGTGGGCCGGGCCGTGGACGCGGGCACCCTGTCGGCCCTGGTGCTGATGCTGGCGAAGGAGGGCTTAATGGTCCTTGGCGGCAGTGTGGAAGAGGGTGCGGTCTCCGTTCAGGTCGCCCCGGAACAGCTTCTCCCCACATTGCGGCTGATCCACACATATATTTTCGGATAAAAGATCGTCCGGAGCCTCAAAATGAAGCTCCGGACTGTTTTTTATTTTGCAAAGGAGGAATACTTGCTCATTTTGCGATGATCACGCGGTTTCCGTGGACGGAGAGCTTGCCGCCGCAGTAGAGCGCCACGGCCTGGGACAGAAGCTTCCACTCCGCCTCCTCCATCACCCGGCGGCGGAGAGACTCCGGGTCGTCGTCCGGCAGCACGTCCACCGCTTTTTGCAGGATGATGCTGCCCACGCGCCCGTCGCCGTCGGCAAAGTAGGCGGTGGCTCCCGTGACCTTTACGCCCCGCTCCAGTACGGCCCGGTGGATATCCCCCTCCTCATTTTCAAAGGCGGGGTAGATGGCAGGATAGGTGCCGATAATGCGGTTTTTGAACTGGTAAGGGATGACGCCCAGGGGCAGATCGTAGCCCGCCAGGATCACAAGCTCGATATCCATATCCCGCAGCTTGTTGGCCACGGCCATGCTGTGGCTGGTCATGGTGGGAAACAGCTCCGGGTCCACCACATAGGCCGGCACCCCGGCATTCAGGGCCCGCGCCATGGCGTAGGCGTCCTTCTGGGGTGAGATCACCGCCACCAGCTCAAAATCCGGTATCTCTTTGAAATACATGGAGTCCAGTATCGCCTGGAGCTTCGTCCCGTCTCCGGCAACAAGCGCCGCCGCTCTTACCATTTCCTATCCCCGCTTCCTTCGGCCAGTAGCCGCACATTCTCCCGTGATTAAAGACTTGTGAATTGGCGCAAATCAGGCTATAATACCTTTGATTTGAATTGGCATGACTTGCTCCGTTCCCCTTATTAATGTTACATTATACTGTATTCGACGGCGGCGGTCAAGATTCGGAGGCGCAGATATGACGGAAATTTATCTCATTCGGCACACGCAGGCGGAGGGAAATCTCTACCGGGTGATGCAGGGCCACTGGGACGGCGGCGTGACCGAGCTGGGTCTGCGGCAGATCGACCTGCTGGCAGAGCGCTTTAAGAATATACATATTGACGCGCTGTATTCCAGCGATCTGTACCGCGCCCGGATGACCGCCACGGCCATCAGCCGCTGGCATAACCTCCCCATCCAGACCGAGCCGCTGCTGCGGGAGATCAATGTGGGCCCCTGGGAGACGAGATTTTTCGCGGACGTGGCCTATGCGCAGCCGGAGAAAATGCAGGGCTTCATCGCCGATCAGGAACACTGGCTGCTGGACGGAGCGGAGACCTATTCCCAGGTCCGGGACCGGGCCTACCCCGCCTTTTTGCGCATCGCCCGGGAGAACGACGGGAAGGTGATCGCGGTGGTAAGCCACGGCATCACCATCCGCTGCCTGCTGTCCCGGGTGACCGGGTACAGTCTGGACGACACGGAGCACATCCCCCTCTGCGCCAACACCGGCGTCAGCAAGCTGCGCTATGAGGACGGCCGCTTCACCGTGGAATACATCAACGACCACAGCCACCTGGACAGTCTGGCCCTGCCGCCCTGGAGCAGGACGCCGGAACTCCGAGCAGAGCCGTTAGACCTGGAAACCGACTTTGAATATTACACCGACTGCTACGCCGACGCCTGGAAAGCGGCCCACGGCTCACTGGATCATTTCACCCCGGAGCCCTACCTGCGCTGCGCCCGGGAACACAGCAAAAAAGATCCAAACGCCGTTTTAAAGCTCTATTACAAGGACCAGCCCGCCGGGCTGGTGGATCTGGATACGGCCCGGGGCGCTCATGCAGGCTACGGCTGGATCAGTCTGCTGTACCTGACGCCGGAATTTCGCGGCCGGGGCTGCGGCGTGCAGCTTCTCGGCCGGGCAGTTTTCCACTATACCGGTCTGGGCCGCCATGCCCTGCGGCTGCATGTGGCGGAGGACAATAAACCGGCAGTGGAATTTTACAAAAGGAACGGTTTTCAGGTACTGTCCTGGGAGGACAACGCCGCAGGCCGGCTGCTGCTGATGGAAAAATCGCTGGAGGAGCACCGCCATGTTTGACTCTCCCGCCAGGATCCTGCCCCTGCGGATAGAAAAGGGGCGGCGGATATTGGTGGTGTCCGATATCCACGGAAACCTGCCCTATCTCAAGGGGCTTTTGAAAAAAGCCGCCTTTTCCGATGCTGACGAGCTGATCATCAACGGCGACTTTCTGGAGAAGGGCGCGGAAAGTCTGAATACCCTGCGGACTATCATGGAGCTGAGCCGGCGGGGAAACGTCCACACCGTCTGCGGCAACTGCGACAGCTGGATCAACATCTTTACAATGGATGCTGACCACGACGAAAGGACCCTGCGCTACATGATGTGGAAAAAAAGCGGCCTGCTCTGGGACATGTGCAACGATTCCGGCATCGACCCCTTTGCGTTGGAGGATTTCGGCCAGGTCAAAAAGGAGCTTTTCCGCCGCTTTATGCCGGAGTGGGCGTTTCTGGCCCGGCTTCCCCACGCCATTGAGACGGAGCACTATATCTTCGCCCACGCCTCTGTCACGCCCGGCAAACCCCTGCGGCAGCATCTGGAGGGGGAGCTGACCCGTTTCGACGCCTTCATGAAGCAGGACTTCCACTTTGACAAATGGGTCATCGTGGGGCACTATCCTGTGATGCTTTACGGCGAGAATATCGTCTGCGCCAATCCCATCATTGACCGGGCCAAGCGCATCATCAGCATCGACGGCGGCTGTGTGCTGAAGGACGACGGGCAGCTGAACGCCCTTGTGATCCCCTTTGAGGGCAGCGAGGATTTTTCCTGGCTGGCCTATGACCCCTTCCCGGTCTGCACCGTGCTGGATGCGCAGGCGGAAGGCCCCCGTTCCTATTACATCCGCTGGGGCGACAGCCGGGTGCAGGTGCTGCAGCGGGGTCCGGAGTTTTCCCGCTGCCGCCATGTGCGCACCGGCTATGAGATGGACATTCTGACAAAATACCTTTTTACCGGCGAGGAATTTACCGACTGCAACGACTGTACGGACTATATCCTGCCTCTGCGCCCCGGCGACAGGGTGAGCCTGGTGGAAAAGACCTCAAGAGGCTTTTTCGTCAAGCACAACGGGGTATCCGGCTGGTATTACGGAGACTTGGAGCGAAGCTATGGCTGAGATTTTTGAATTTTTGCCCGTGTCCAAAGCGGACATGGAGGAGCGCGGCTGGTGGTGGTATGACTTTCTGCTGGTCACCGGCGACGCCTATGTGGACCACCCCAGCTTCGGCACGGCGGTGATCGGCCGGGTGCTGGAGGCAGAGGGCTACCGGGTGGCGGTGCTGGCCCAGCCGGACTGGCACTCGGCGGACGCTTTCCGGGCCATGGGCCGGCCCCGCCTGGGCGTAATGATCGGCTCCGGCAACTTAGACTCCATGGTTGCCCACTACACCGCCGCCAAAAAGCGCCGCAGCGAGGACTTCTACTCCCCCGGCAAAAAGGCGGGGCTGCGCCCGGACCACGCGGTGATCGTGTACGCCAACCGGGCGAGGGAAGCCTTTCCCGACCTGCCCATTGTCATCGGCGGGCTGGAGGCCTCCCTGCGCCGCTTCGCCCACTATGACTACTGGGACGACAATGTGCGCCGCAGCGCCCTGGCGGACGCCGGGGCGGATATCCTGGTCTACGGCATGGGGGAATACGCCACCCGGGAGATCGCCCGGCGGCTGAAAAGGAAGGAGCCAGTCGGCTCCCTGACGGACATCCGGGGCACGGCCGTGCTGGTCAGCGACCCCTCAATCTGTGCCTATGACAGCCTGACCCTGCCCTCCTTTGAGGCGGTCAGCACCAATATGACCGATTACGCCGACGCCACCCGGGTGGAGTATGAGGAGCACGACCCGGTCCGGGGAAAGGCCCTGATCCAACCCCATGGGAACCGTTATCTCATCGTCAACCCGCCTGCCATGCCCCTGAGCACGGAGGAGCTGGACTTTGTGGCGGAGCTGCCCTATACCAAGCAGTACCACCCCATGTACGAGCCCATGGGCGGCGTGCCCGCCATTGAGGAGGTCAAGTTCTCCGTTATCCACAACCGGGGCTGCTTCGGGGGCTGCAACTTCTGTTCCCTGGCCTTCCACCAGGGCCGGATGGTCACCTCCCGCAGTCACGAGAGTGTGATCCGGGAGGTGACGGCCCTGACCAAATTCCCGGATTTCAAGGGCTACATCAACGACGTGGGCGGCCCTTCCGCCAATTTCCGGCACCCCTCCTGCGCAAAGCAAGTAAAATATGGCATGTGCGCCCAAAAGCGCTGTCTGGCCCCCACGCCCTGCCCCAACATCGACGCGGACCATTCCGACTATCTGGCCCTGCTGCGCAAGCTGCGGAATATCCCCGGGGTGAAAAAGGTCTTCGTCCGCAGCGGCATCCGCTACGACTATATGCTGGAGGACAAGAATCAGGAGTTTTTTGCCGAACTGGTGAAATACCACATCTCCGGCCAGCTGAAGGTGGCGCCGGAGCACTGCATCGACTCCGTTCTGGACTATATGGGCAAGCCCCATATCGGCGTATACGAGAAGTTCATGGACCAGTACCGCCGCCTGAACGACAAGTACAGCAAGGAGCAGTATATCGTGCCCTATCTGATGAGTTCCCACCCGGGCAGCACCTTGCAGGACGCGGTGGCTCTGGCGGAGTATCTCAACAGCAAGGGGCGGCAGCCGGAGCAGGTGCAGGACTTTTACCCCACCCCCGGCACCATCTCCACCTGCATGTACTACACCGGACTGGATCCCATCACCATGAAGCCGGTCTATGTGGCCAAAAGCTACCATGAAAAGGCTATGCAGCGGGCCCTGCTCCAGTGGAAGCGGCCGGACAAGCGCAAACTGGTGATCGAGGCGCTGAAGGAGGCCGGCCGGGAGGATTTGATCGGCTACGGCCCCAAGTGCCTGGTGCGGCCGGAAGCCTCCGCCGGGAAACCCGCGGGCAAAAAGGCAGAGAAAACGCCGGAGAAGAAGGCTCCGCCTGCGCCGAAAAAGCCCGCCGGAAAGAAGACCGGCTGGGCCAAGGCCAAGCCCAAAAAGAACGCCCGCCCCGGCGGCGGACGGAAAAAGAAGAGCTGATACTATTCTGCGATAAAACGCTTTAGAATTTTAGCGAGGCAGAATTGTGTCAGACGAGGCGCTTTCCGCAGCGAATAATGGATATATATTTGCAAGGAAAGCAACGAAGGTTGGCGCAATTCTGACCGCTAAAAAATAAATGGTTTTATTGGAGAATAGTATGACAATGGACTTTTTTCTTTCAGACCCCAGGCGTATACTGTATATATGGCTTACGCTGATGAGTCTGCTGCTGTTTGTGACCATGGGCGCGGATAAGCGGCGGGCAAAGAAGGGACAGCGGCGGGTACCCGAGGCCCGGCTCTTTGCCCTGGCGCTGATCGGCGGCGCTGTGGGCGGCTGGCTTGGTATGTATGCTTTCCAGCATAAAACAAAGCATTGGAAATTTATTGTTGGCTTTCCGCTTATCGTGCTGGTTCAGCTGGGGCTGTGCGTTTATCTGGCGGCGAATTGAATGGGGAGGAATAAAATATGCAGAAAGAAAAGGTAAAATTCACCACAAAAGATATGGCATATATCGCCCTGCTGGTGGTGGTGATCGCGGTATGCTCCTGGATCTCCATCCCCTCGGTGGTGCCCTTCACCATGCAGACCTTCGGCGTATTCTGCGCTGTGGGCCTTCTGGGCGGATTCCGGGGCACGGTGGCCGTGCTGATCTACATTCTGATGGGGCTGATCGGTCTGCCGGTGTTTTCCAACTTCAACGGCGGCGTGGGCTATCTGATGGGCCCCACCGGCGGGTATATCGTGGGCTTTTTGTTCACGGCGCTGGTCTATTGGCTTTTTGAAAAGCTCTTCGGCAAGAAGCTGCTCTGCCGCATACTCGCCATGGCGCTGGGCCTTATCGTCTGCTACGCCTTCGGCACCTTCTGGTTTGTGGAGGTCTACTCCCGGGCAAACGGCCCCATCAGCGTGGCCGCCGCCCTGGGCCTGTGCGTGCTGCCCTTTATCCTGCCTGACGCGGTGAAGATCTCTCTGGCGCTGCTCATCACCGGGCGGCTGGCCCCTGTGCTGCGGATCGACAAAGGCATAAAAAATGATGAGAAGGACTGATCCTTCTCATCATTTTATCATGCTCCGTCGTCGGTAACGGTGTCGCTGCGAAACAGCAGCGAAATGCACCACAGAGCCGCAAGGCCAACCAGCGTGTAGACGACCCGGCTGACGGTGGCGGTCTGCCCGCCGAACAGCCATGCTACGATATCAAAGCGAAACAGCCCAATGCTGCCCCAGTTGATGCCGCCGATTATGGCCAGCGTCAGAGCGATTCGATCCATTATCATGAACCTGTCTCCTCTCAATTGGTTTCCCCTATATTGTTACCGCGAAATAGGAAAATATACATTCGACAAAAGTAGTGTCCCTTCGCTCTTTACAAATTTTCAAAAGAGGAGTATTCTTTAAGCACAGCTTATCCAATTGGTCTTTTCTTTGAAAAGACCCGGCTCATATCTTTATCCCACAACCCTGTTTTGCGGGCTGATTTTTATCAGCCCGTACTTTTTTTATGTTTTAAAATGAAAGGCAGGTACAGAACGAGCCACACGACCGCGATCAGGGGAAGATAGCCCAGAACATAGCCCGGCCGGCCCAAAAAGGCGAACAGCTCCAGCGGCGAACCAGGCGAGGGCCAGTTGAGAAAAAGGTAATTGGTATTGGTCAAAACGTCGAACACATAAACGGGGATCGCGATGGCCAGCATGATGCCCAGGCACTGGGGCAGGCTTTTTATGTCCGGGCTGATGTCTCCGCCGGAGACCTGCATCAGGACATAACAGAAAACCAGAATATGCAGGACAAAGGAACTTACCGTCATAAAGTGCAGGGCCGGGTAATAGCTCCAATCCGGGAAAAGCAGCGCGGCCGCTGCGCCGGGCATACAGAAGGCATAGAGAAACTGCCCCACGAGCCTGCCGCCCCGCAGGGCGTGGAAAAAGCTGATATACACCGCCATTGCGCACAGATGCAGGGGCAGCCGGCCGATGGTATAATTTCCGCTTATTATCAGTAGCACTGCCCGCAGCATCTGGAGGGCCAGTGCCGAAGAGGCAAGCGCCAGGCGCAGCCGTCGCCGCCTTTCTCCGTCCAAATGCCGGTAAAAAAGGCAGAGCAGAAGCGCGCTCAGGGCCGCCACGGCCAGATACAGGCCATGGGCAGCGGAAAACAGGCCGAAGCCCGCCGCTTCCGGGCCGATGGTAAAATCAAAAAAGCGTTCCATGTTCCTGATAGTATGCTCCAGTCCATTATATTTATGCAATTTGATGCTTGAAATTCCCTGTGTATCGCCGTATAATGGCGCGGTTTGAAAGAAGGCTTGAAAAAATGACTGCATTGTTATCTCTGGCTATTGCCATGTTCGCGGGTCTGATGATGACCCGTCTGCTGAAAAAATCCCGTCTGCCCGATGTGACCGCCTATCTGGTGGCCGGCGTCCTCATCGGCCCCTGCGTGATCGGCGCGCTGCAGATCCCCGGTATCGGCTTTTCCAGTTATGAGGAGCTGGAGGGCGTGGGGCTGATCTCCGATGTGGCCCTGGGCTTCATCGCCTTTTCCATCGGCAATGAATTCCGCGCCTCCCAGCTGAAGGAGACCGGAAAACAGGCCCTGGTCATCGGCATCCTGCAGGCCGTGGCCGCCACGCTGCTGGTGGATATCGCCCTGCTGATCTTCCACTTTATCCGCCCCGACGTGCTGTCCGTCCCGGCAGCCATCACCCTGGGCGCCATCGCCGCGGCCACAGCCCCCGCTGCCACGCTGATGGTGGTGCGCCAGTATAAGGCCAAAGGCCCCCTTACCGACCTGCTGCTGCCCATCGTGGCATTGGACGACGCGGTGGGTCTGGTTCTCTTCGCCGTCAGCTTCGGCATCGCCCGGGCGCTGAGCAGCGGTGTGGTGGATATCGTTACCATCATTGTTAACCCCATTGTGGAGATCCTCTGTTCCCTGCTTTTGGGCGCGCTGGCCGGCTTCTGCCTGACCCGAGTCGAAAAGCTTTTCAACTCCAACACCAACCGCCTGAATCTGACCATCAGCTTTGTTTTTCTGACGGTGGCATTGTCCATGGTCAGCTTCAAAATCGGCCCTGTCACCGTGGGCTTCTCTTCCCTGCTGGTGTGCATGATGCTGGGCTGTGTGTTCTGCAACCTCTGCCCCCTGTCCGGCGAGGTCATGGCAAATGCCGACCGCTGGACCTCCCCGCTGCTGCTGCTGTTTTTCGTGATCTCCGGCGCGGAGCTGGAGCTGGGCGTATTCGCAAAGCCCTCCTCGGTGCTGATAGGCATAGTATACATCCTCTCCCGCTCTGTGGGCAAGTATGTGGGTGCCCGGGAATCCGCCAGGCTGGTTCACTGCGACAAGAACGTGGTGGACTATCTGGGCATTACCCTGCTGCCCCAGGCGGGCGTGGCCCTGGGCATGTGCGTCACCGCGTCGACGCTGCCCGGTGACGGCGCACTGATCCGCAACATCGTGCTCTTCGCTGTGCTGATCTATGAGCTGGTCGGCCCCATGATGACCAAATGGGCCCTCACCAAAGCCGGGGATATCCGGCCCCAGAGCGAGGAGGTTCTCAACCGCCGCCAGAACAAGCTGAAAGCCCTGGGCGCGCAGGACAAATAATCCCGGTTCGCCCAAATAAGAAACCCGCCGCATGAACATGCGGCGGGATTTTTTCATTCCACAGTGACGGATTTTGCCAGGTTGCGGGGCTTGTCGATATCGCAGCCTCTCTGCAAAGCGACGTAATAGGCAAAAAGCTGCAAAGGCACGATGCCCAGGGAGGGCTGAAGAATAATATGGGTATCGGGCACGGTCAGCACATTCTCCACCGTCTTTTCCATATCCCCCCGGCGGCTCTCGGTGGTCAGGGCCACGATGTCCGCGCCCCGGGCCTTCACTTCGATGATATTGGAGAGGGCCTTATCAAAGAGGGGCGTGTAGGTGCCCAGAGCCACCACAAGGGTGCCGTCCTCGATGAGGGAGATGGTGCCGTGCTTCAGCTCGCCGGAGGCGTAGGCCTCGGAGTGGATGTAGGAGATCTCCTTGAGCTTCAGACTGCCCTCCAGACCCAGGGCGTAGTCCAGGTTCCGCCCGATGTAGAACACGGAGGCGTGGTTAAAGTAGCGGGAGGCCAGATATTTGATCTCCTCGGTGTTCTCCAGCACCTTTTCCATCTTCGTGGGCAGGGCCTGAAGCTCCTCTGCAAGTCTGGCATACTCCTCTTTGCTGACGCTGCCGATGATGTCGGCAAAGTACAGCCCCAGCATATCCAGCAGCACCAGCTGGGTGCTGTAGGCCTTGGTGGTGGCCACGGCGATCTCCGGCCCGGCCCAGGTGTACAGCACATCGTCGGACTCCCGGGCGATAGAGCTGCCCACCACGTTCACCACCGACAATATCCGTGCGCCCAGCTTTTTTGCTTCCCGCAGGGCGGCCATGGTGTCCAGGGTCTCGCCGGACTGGCTGATGACGATGACCAGCGTGTCCTGATCCACCAGCGGGTCCGCATAGCGAAATTCCGAGGCCAGCATCACATCCACCGGACGGCGCAGCAGCCGCTCCATATTGTATTTGGCCACGACCCCCACATGGTAGGAGGAGCCGCAGGCCACAATAAAGATCTTCTTCAGGCCCCTGATGTAATCTTCGCTCAGGCTCAGCTCTTCGAAGCACACGCGCCCGTCTTTGAGGCGGGGAGAGACGGTCTTGCGCACCGCCTCCGGCTGCTCCATGATCTCCTTGAACATAAAGTGGGCATAGCCGCCCTTTTCCGCGGCGCTCACGTCCCAGTCAATAAAGCTGTGTTCCTTTTCCACCGGCTGGCCCAGGGCGTCATAGACCTTGATCTCCCCAGCGCTGACCACGGCCACCTCGCCGTCCTCCATGTAGGACACATCACGGGTGTGCTTGATGATGGCGGTGACGTCCGAGGCGATGAATTTGCAGTTTTCTCCATAGCCCAGCAGCAGCGGCGCGTCCTTGCGGGCGGCAATGAAGCTGTCCGGCAGATCCTTGCACAAAATCCCCAAGGCGTAGGCCCCTTCGATGCGGTCCAGCACCGTGTAGACCGCCGCCATGATGTTCCCGCCGTTTTGGAGGCAAAAATACTCCAGCAGCTGGGCCACCACCTCCGTGTCCGTGTCGGAGCAGAAGTGTACCCCCTTGGAGACGAGAAATTCCTTGATCTCCAGATAATTTTCAATGATCCCGTTGTGAACCACCGCGATCTGCCCGTTCTGGCTCAGATGGGGGTGGGAATTGACATCATTCGGCTCGCCGTGGGTGGCCCAGCGGGTGTGGCCGATGCCCATCCGGCCCTCCAAAGCCTTTCCGCCGTCCACAAGGGCGCTGAGCACCTTGAGCCGGCCCTTGGTCTTTCTCAGCTGCAGGCCCTTCCCCTCCGACAGTACCGCGATGCCCGCAGAGTCATAGCCCCGGTATTCCAGCCGTTCCAGTCCGTCAAGCAATATCGGCGCCGCCTGCTCCAAACCCGCATAGCCAACGATTCCGCACATGGTGTTTCACCTTCCTGTATGCAATGATGTGAGATTATACCACTTAATCCCTCTCTCTTCAAGATTTTTCTTCTTAAATTTCGCCGTGAAAGAATTTGCTATTGAATTTCATCGTGTTTTGTTGTAGAATACCGAACAGTGTCAGGCGGTAACACAGTTATTGCCCGGCACTATATTTTGTGGTCAAAGTGGTTACAAGGCGGTAAAGTTTTCAACATCTTGTGATTTGCTCTTGACAAGCCGCCCATATCGTCTTATTATTTATCACGCAGCGACTTTTGATCAAGGAGGCACAGCGCAGATATGCTCATCGCGGGACTTCAAAAACTGACCTTACTGGACTTTCCGGGCACTGTGGCCTGCACGGTGTTTACCGGCGGCTGTAATTTCCGCTGCCCCTTCTGTCACAACGCACCGCTGGTGCTGCCGGAGCTTATGGCTCAGGACACCGACGAGGAACAGGTTCTGGCCTTTCTGAAAAAGCGCCAGGGCATACTGGACGGCGTGGCCATCACCGGCGGAGAGCCGCTGCTGCACAAGGATATCGCATTCTTTTTGGAAAAGGTCCGCGCCCTGGGTTACAAGATCAAGCTGGACACCAACGGGTCCTTCCCGGACAGGCTGCAGGAGATCATCTCCGCCGGGCTTGTGGACCGGGTGGCTATGGATATCAAGAACGCGCCGGAGCTTTACGCCAAAACCGTGGGCCTTCCCGCGCTGGATCTGGCCCCTATTGAGCGCTCAAAGGAGCTTCTGCTCCGGGGCTACGTGGACTATGAGTTCCGCACCACGGTGGTGAAGGGCCTGCACACGGAAGAGAGCATCACCGGCGCCGCAAAATGGATCGCGGGCGCGAAGGAATACTATTTACAGCAGTTCAAAGACTCCGGCCATGTGATCGCCATAGAGGGTCTTTCAGAATATAACGAAGAGGAAATGCACGCGCTTGCCCGGGCTGCGGCGCCCTATGTGCCCGCGGTGCAGGTGAGAGGCGTTTAATCATCCAGAGATACGGGAGGAGATAAAGATATGTATCAGGTAGTAAAACGCGACGGAAAAATCGTCGACTTCAACATCAACAAGATCGCTGACGCCATCAAAAAGGCCTTTGACGCCACCAAAACAGAGTATAACGAGAGCGTGATCGACTTTCTCGCCCTGAAGGTCTCTGCTGATTTCCTGCCCAAGATCAAGGACGGGCTTGTGGCCGTTGAGGACATTCAGGACAGCGTGGAGGCCGTTCTCTCCCGCGGCGGCTACGAGACGGTGGCCAAGGCCTACATTCTCTACCGCAAGCAGCGGGAGAAAGTGCGCAACATGAAGTCCACCTTCCTTGACTACAAGGAGACGGTGAACAAGTATCTGAACATTGAGGACTGGCGCGTGAAGGAAAACTCCACTGTCACCTACTCTGTGGGCGGCCTGATCCTCTCCAACTCCGGCGCCATCACCGCCAACTACTGGCTCAGCGAGGTGTATGACGAGGAGATCGGCGAGGCCCACCGCAACTGCGACATCCACCTGCACGATCTGAGCATGCTCACCGGCTACTGCGCCGGCTGGAGCCTGAAGCAGCTGATCAAGGAGGGTCTTGGCGGCGTACCCGGCAAGATCACCTCTTCCCCCGCAAGCCACCTGTCCACCCTCTGCAACCAGATGGTCAACTTCCTGGGCATCATGCAGAACGAGTGGGCCGGCGCACAGGCCTTCTCCTCCTTCGACACCTATCTGGCCCCCTTTGTCAAGGCGGACAACCTGAGCCAGAAGGAAGTGAAGCAGTGCATCCAGTCCTTCATCTACGGCGTGAACACCCCCTCCCGCTGGGGCACCCAGGCGCCTTTCTCCAACATCACCCTGGACTGGACCGTACCCGCCGACCTGAAGGACATGCCCGCCATCGTTGGCGGCAAGGAGCTGGACTTCACCTACGGTGACTGCAAGAAAGAAATGGACATGGTGAACAAAGCCTTTATCGACATTATGATCGAAGGCGACGCCAACGGCCGGGGCTTCCAGTACCCCATCCCCACCTACTCCATCACCCGCGACTTCGACTGGTCTCCCACGGAGAACAACAAGCTGCTCTTCGAGATGACCGCCAAATACGGCACCCCCTACTTCTCCAACTACATCAACTCCGATATGGAGCCCTCCGACGTACGCTCCATGTGCTGCCGTCTGCGTCTGGACCTGCGCGAGCTGCGCAAAAAGTCCGGCGGCTTCTTCGGCTCCGGCGAGAGCACCGGTTCCGTGGGCGTTGTCACCATCAACATGCCCCGCATCGCCTATCTGGCCACGGACGAGACCGACTTCTACAAGCGCCTGGACAAGATGATGGATATCGCGGCCCGCTCCCTGAAGGTCAAGCGCACCGTCATCACCAAGCTGCTGGACGCCGGCCTCTACCCCTACACCAAGCGTTATCTGGGCACCTTTGACAACCACTTCTCCACCATCGGCCTTGTGGGCATGAACGAGGCGGGCCTGAACGCCAAGTGGATCCGGGCCGACATGACCAGCCCCAAGTGCCAGGAGTTCACCAAGCAGGTGCTGGACCACATGCGCGAGCGCCTCAGCGACTACCAGGAGATGTACGGCGACCTGTACAACCTGGAGGCCACTCCGGCCGAGTCCACCTCCTACCGTCTGGCCAAGCACGATGTGGAGCTCTATCCCGACATCATCACCGCGGCAGAGCCCGGCGGCACCCCCTACTACACCAACAGTTCTCACCTGCCGGTGAGCTACACTGACGACATCTTCGAGGCCCTGGATATTCAGGACGATCTCCAGACCCGCTACACCTCCGGCACCGTGTTCCACGCCTTCCTGGGCGAGAAGCTGCCCAGCTGGGAGGCCGCAGCCAACCTGGTCCGCAAGATCGCGGAGAATTACAAGCTGCCCTACTACACTCTCTCCCCCACCTACTCTGTGTGCAAGAACCACGGCTATTTGTCCGGCGAGCAGTTCACCTGCCCCGAGTGCGGCGAGACCGCCGAGGTATACAGCCGCATCACCGGCTACTACCGCCCGGTGCAGAACTGGAACGCGGGCAAGACCCAGGAGTACAAGGAGCGCAAGGAGTACGACGTTGAGCACTCCGTGCTGCGCCACGACGGCCCCATCCCCGAGGTGAAGGCCGAACCGGTACAGGAGACCCCCGTTGTGGAAGAGAGCGGAGAAAACCGTGCCATTCTCTTTGCCACCCCCACCTGCCCCAACTGCCGCATTGCCTGCTCCTATCTGGACAAGGCCGGCTTCGCCTATGAGAAGCTGATGGCAGAGGAAAATGCGGACCTGGCCATCAAATATGGCGTAAAGCAGGCCCCCACTCTGGTCATTGTGACCGGCGCAGGCTTTGAGAAGTTCGCCGGCGCAGGCGCCATCAAGCAGTTCCTCTCCAAATAAAGATAACAGGGCCGGCAAATGCCGGCCCTATTCAATATAAGGGAAAAAGGATAGATAAATATGTACGACATCATCATTATCGGCGGCGGCCCGGCGGGCCTTACCGCCGCCACATACGCCAGACGGGCGGGAAAGTCCGTGCTGGTCATCGAGAAAAACGCCTTCGGCGGCCAGATCACCTGGTCCCCCAAGGTGGAAAACTTCCCCTCCGTGGTCTCCATCAGCGGCACCGAGCTGGGCGACCGCTTTCTGGAGCAGGCCATGGAGCAGGGCGCGGAAGTGGAGCTGGAAGAAGTCACTTCCGTCAGTGCCGGGGAGGTCAAGACCGTGAACTGCCTCTCCGGGGCCGAATTTCAGGCCCGGGCGGTGATCATCGCCGCCGGGGCCAAGCCCCGTATGCTGGGTCTGCCCCGGGAGGAAGAGCTTGTGGGCAGCGGCGTGGGCTTCTGCGCGGTGTGCGACGGGGCATTCTATAAGGGCCGCCCTGTAGCTGTACACGGCGGCGGCAACAGCGCCCTTCAGGACGCCATGCTGCTTTCGGAGACCTGCAGCAAGGTATATCTCATCCACCGCAGAGACAGCTTCCGGGGCGAGGCAAAGCTGGTGGAGGCCCTGCGGGCCAAGGGCAACGTGGAATTTGTCCTCAGCGCCACAGTCGCTGAACTTCTGGGCGATAAGGAGCTGACCGGCATTGTGGTGGAGCAGCAGGGTAAGCGGCGGGAGATCGCCGTTGAGGGCCTGTTTGTGGCTGTGGGCCACCAGCCGGATGTGAAGGCTTTTGAAAATCTCATCCAGCTGGATGAACGGGGCTACGCCCTCTCCGGCGAGGACTGTCTCACCAAAACTTCCGGCGTGTTTGTGGCGGGGGACTGCCGCAGCAAGAACGTCCATCAGCTGACCACCGCCGTGGCCGACGGCGCTGTGGCCGCTCTGGCCGCCTGCGCCTATCTGGACGCATAAAGACACACAAACTCAGGGGAGAGCCAAAAGCTCTCCCCTGAGTTTGTTGTTCTTATAAAATTTCGTTGATGATCTTTGCCACCCCGGCCTGCTCATTGTCGTCCGTCACCCTGTCCGCCGCGGCCTTTACCTCGGGGGCCGCGTTGCCCATGGCCACACCCAGACCGGCGGCGCGGAGCATGGTCAGATCGTTGGTGCCGTCGCCAAAGGCAATGGTCTCCTCCATGGCTATGCCCAGATGGCGGCACAGAGCCTCCAGGGCCGTTCCCTTGTTGGCCGACGCCAGATTCAGCTCAATGTTGTTCTTCACTGAGCTTGTCACCGCAAGCTCCGGAAAGCGCTCCGGCAGCAGCCGGAGCTGACGGCCCCGCTCCTCCATGTCCGTAAAATATGCCTGGAGCTTCTGAACGCCTGTACCGGAGTCCTGGATAGTGGCCCGCAGGCTCTCCACCGGCGTGCGCAGGCGCACCAGCAGGTCCAGGATGCCCTTGTCCGGCATAAAGTCCACGGCCTGTTCATAAAAGCGCCGGTCCATATAGCCCCAGTTGTCCTTATAGCAGTCGTAAAACAGGTGGTTTTCTTCCATGTAGTCTATGACCCGCAGAGCCAGCTCCATGGGAATATCCTCCCTGTAGACGGCCTTGTCCTCCAGCGCGTCATAGACATAGGCGCCGTTTACCGTTATGCACCAGCGCAGGAAGGGCAGGTCCTTCAGCGGCTGGGGCAGACCGGCATAAATACGTCCGGTGGCCGGGACAAGCTGTATCCCCTGCTCCGCCGCCGCCTTCAGCGCCGCCATATTCTCCGACGGGATGTTTTTTTTTCCGTCCAGCAGCGTGCCGTCAAGATCAAAAGCGATCAATTTGTATTTCATATGCTCACCTCATGTCTGCTCTCTATTAAAGCCCAAAGCCCCGGCTTTGGCAAGTCTTTTTTCCGGCGCTCTGCTCTGACTTTGCCGCAGAAAAAATCCCTCTCCATACGGAGAGGGATTTTTGATTTGTAAGAATAACTTACTTGATTTCGACGGTGGCGCCGACAGCCTCGAGCTGAGCCTTGAGAGCCTCTGCGTCTTCCTTGGAAATGCCTTCCTTGATCTTTGCGGGAACGCCTTCCACCAGGCCCTTTGCCTCTGCCAGGCCCAGACCGGTGATGCCGCGGACTTCCTTGATGACCTTGATCTTCTCAGCGCCGAAGCTGGTCATGACAACGTCAAACTCAGTCTTCTCTTCGACAACTGCTGCTGCGGCTGCGCCGGCTGCGGGAGCGGCGACTGCGGCTGCGGAGACACCGAAGGTCTCCTCGAGAGCGTGAACGAGCTCGCTGAGCTCGAGAACGGAAAGGCCCTTGATCTCTTCGATCATGGCAGTGATTTTTTCACTCATTGTATTTTCCTCCAATTTAAATCTTTGTTTGCTGCATTATTCGGCAGCGTCGGCAGCGGGAGCCTCCAGAGAGCCGCCCTTCTGCTCCAGAATCTGACCGAGACATACGGCCAGGCCGGTGATGGGTGCGATCATGGTGCCCAGAACCTTTGCGTATAGAGCGTCCTTGGAAGGAAGCGCGGACATTTCGGCGATCTCGGCCTCGTTCAGGACCTTACCGTCCATGAAGGCTGCCTTGATGTTGAAACGGTCGTTCAGCTTCTTGCTGTAGTCGCTGAGGATACGGAAAGGAGCGATGGGGTCATTATCGGCGGTGGCCAGAGAGGTGGTGCCGTTGAGAACGGAGTCCAGCTCGTTCATTCCCAGCTTGTCCAGAGCCTTTCTGGTCAGGGTGTTCTTGACGACGGTGTACTCTACGCCTTCCTTGCGCAGCTCGGTACGAAGTGCGGTATCCTCGGCCACGGTGATTCCCTTGTAGTCAACCAGGACGCCTGCCTCCGCATTCTTGATGCGCTCAGCCAGAGCCTCGACGATCGCCTGTTTTTCGCTCAGAACCTTTGCGTTTGGCATGTGTGTATTTCACCTCCACACGAATGATCACGCTCATAAAGAAAACCTCCGCATCACAAGACGCAGAGGCACAAAAACAATCAAAAATCGAAAAATTGTTGATGTCCTCGGCAGGGTTTACGGCCTAAGCCACCTGCTGTCTTCGGAGCGCTCAACTAGTATACGCAAAAAAGCCTTGATTGTCAAGGCTTTTTTGTGGGGATGCAGAAAAAATTATGCTTTAATTATGGATTTCCGGAGCTGGGTCAGCAGCGGCGGCAGGATGAAGGCATAGACCAGCGCCTTTCCCACGCAGAGGACCAGCCGCAGCAGCAGCGCGCCGGTGATCAGGGTGGGCGTGTAGTAGCCGAAGATCTTGGCGTCCACGATCAGGGCCAGGGTATTGATGCCGGTGACCATCAGTTCAGCCAGGACGACGATGAATATGACCTGCCACTGGCTCAGCTGGAAATCGTGACGGCGGGCATAAACGCCCACCACCAGGCCGCAGAGCACATAGGGCAGGATCCACAGGGGCGTGGTCACCGTGATCCCGTAGCGCAGGAGCTGGTAGATCAGCGTGCCCACCGCGCCGATGGCCGCGCCGTCCAGACCGCCGAAGAGCAGCGCGCCGATCAGGATCGGGACGCTTTCAAAGGTGATCTTCAGGTTGCCGAAGTCCAGGGACAGATATCCCAGGGCCGCGCACATGGCGGCCAGCACGGCATTCAGGGCTAATTGTCTTGTTTCTGTGTTGTGCATAAAAAATCCTCCTTTCCGCTATCCGACGAAAAAGAGGCCTGCTCATTTCGTGACAGCGGACGCGGTAGGCACCGCAGCGGCTTTCGCCGCTTTCGTCCGGCAGCAACATCCCGTCTGCCGGCACTTAACGCGCCTTCCCTACTCTGTCAAAATTTGTACTCGCTTATTGTACCGCATCATTCTGTCATTTGCAACAGCAAATTGCGCCGCGTATCAAATTTCCCAGGCCGGGAAATACTATCCACACGCTCAGGCAAACGCTGACAATGCCGCCATACGCAGATTTCTCTCTGCCGCGGAAGCATTGACCGGCGTTTTTCCAGTCAGAGCGCAGATAGGAGAAGAATATGCAGGCAAAAGTGGAGATTTGCGGCGTCAACACGGCGCAGCTTCCCGTTCTGAAGGGCTCGGAGACCCGGCGTCTGCTGGAAAAGGCCCACAGCGGCGATAAGGCCGCCAGAGAACAGCTGATTTCCGGTAATCTTCGGCTGGTGCTTTCCGTGGTGCAGAAGTTTGCCAACCGGGGCGAGTGCATGGACGACCTTTTTCAGGTGGGCTGCATCGGCCTGATCAAGGCCATCGACTGCTTCGATCTGAGCCAGAACGTACAGTTTTCCACCTATGGCGTCCCCATGATCGCCGGGGAGCTCCGCCGTTTTCTGCGGGACCACAGCGCTATACGGGTCTCCCGCTCCATGCGGGACACGGCCTACAAGGTGCTCCAGACCAAGGAGCGTCTCACCGCCGAACAGGGGCGGGAGCCGGATCTGGAGACCATCGCCAAAGCCCTGGACATTCCCCGGCAGGAGGTGGTTTTTGCTCTGGACGCCATCTGCGACCCGGTGTCCCTTTACGAGCCTGTATTCAACGACGGGGGCGAGAGCTCCTGCGTCATGGACCAGATCGGCGACACCCACAACACCGACGAGCAGTGGCTGGAGCAGATCGCCCTGGAAGAGGCCATGCGCCGTCTCAACGACAGAGAAAAGCGTATCCTGGCGCTGCGTTTTTACGCCGGAAAAACCCAGATGGAGGTGGCAAAAGAGGTGGGCATCTCCCAGGCCCAGGTCTCCCGCCTGGAAAAGAACGCCATCAACCAGATCAAGAAGAATATTACGGCATAAGTGCGGTTTCTGCCCCTGCTTTTTGGGGGGCAGAAACCGTTTTAATGATTTCTCCTTGGCTGTTTGCTTTCCTGGCTGCTGATATACAGCTCTTTGCAATCAATTTGCGCCTGCTTCAGGATCTGGAGCGCTTTTACGCCATCGAAGTTCTCCAAAGCGTTTATCCCATCCGTAACAAAATTGAAAAGCATAAAGTATAATTTTTTATAACGCAGCATTTTCCATCTCCTCATCTTCGAATACAATTTGATATCTAATTACATATTGAATTGTAGTATATCATACAGGAATTTGTCAATGTAAAATTGATATATATTGTGTAAGGAGTCTGCTGTATGAATGATCTTGGCAGAGAGCCGCTTATCATAAAACGGCGCGGTGAAGATGGAAACAAGGTAATATCTCTCCGCATCAAGGAGAGTACCCTTGCCGAATTAGACAGAATCGCATCGGAGGCCCATTATTCGCGCAATGAATTGATTAATCTGATCTTGGAACACGGGATTGAACACATTCAGATAAAGTAAAAGAACGGCTCTCCGAGCCGTTCTTTTTTGTTCACTTATCGTTCTCTGCTCAGGCTGCCGCCGGGGTCCGTTTGGCGCTGAAGTACTGCCAGAGGAATGCGGCCAGCAGGATGGCCAGGCCCACAAGGTCCGTGATGACCGTGGGGTTCATCATCAGCAGTCCGCCCATGCAGAGCATAACGCGGATGAGCCAGTTCTGTTTTTTGAACAGGAAGCCGTTCATGGCCGCCGCCACGCCGAAGATGCCCACAACAGAGGTAATGACAATGGTGACGACCTCAACCGCCGTTGTTTCAAGAAACAGCATGGCCGGGTTCATACAGAAGATGTAGGGCACCACAAAAGCGCCGATGGCCAGTTTTGTGGCGTTTATTCCTGTCTTCATGGGGTTGGACTTGGCAATGGCGGAGCCGGCATAGGCGGCCAGAGCCACAGGCGGGGTGATATCGGCCACGATGCCGAAGTAGAACACGAAGAAGTGGGCCGCGATCTTGGGCACGCCGATGGTGATCAGGATGGGCGCGCAGGTGGAGGCCATGATGCAGTAGTTCGCGGTGGTGGGCACGCCCATGCCCAGGATGATGCAGCAGATCATGGTCAGAAACAGCGCCACCAGCGTGGGACTGACGAAGGGCACGGAGTTGCTCAGGGAGATGACCATGGTGATCAGCTTGGAGGCCAGGCCGGTAGCGGTGATACATCCGGCGATGACACCGGCCATGGCGCAGGCCACAGCCACGGTGATGGTACCCTTACCGCCGGCTTCCAGCGCCTCCAGGATCTTATTCAGGGTGATGCGGTTGTCCTTGTCGAACAGGCTCACCACAACGGTCACCAGGATGGCAATGCTGGCAGAAAACTGCATAGTGCGGGTGTTGGTGGTAACCAGAGCCACCAGCACGATCAGCGGCAGGAGAAGATAGATCTTCCGGATCAGCCGGGTAAATACCGGCAGCTGGTCCTTGCTGATGCCCTTGAGACCCAGTTTCTTGGCCTCCAGATGCACCGCAATAAAGATGCCGGCGAAGTAGAGCACCGCAGGCAGGATAGCGCGCAGCGCCACTTCCGCGTAGGTGATATTCATATACTCCGCCATCAGGAAGGCCGCCGCGCCCATGATGGGGGGCATGATCTGGCCGCCGGTGGAGGCTGCCGCTTCCACCGCGCCGGCAAATTCGCCTTTATATCCGGTCTTTTTCATCATAGGGATGGTGACAGAGCCGGTGGTCACGGTATTGCCCACAGAGGAGCCAGACACCATGCCGCACAGGGCGGAGGAGATGACCGCCACCTTGGCCGGGCCGCCGGAGAAGCGTCCCACCAGGGAGTTGGCCAGGTCGATGAAAAAGGCGGCGATGCCTGTCCGTTCAAGGAAGGCGCCGAAGATGATAAACACAACAATGTACTTGGCGCAGACCTGCACAGGCGTGCCCATAATGCCATTAGTGGTGTAGAACAGCTTGTACATAACGCCTTTCAGGCCAATGCTCATACCCACCTTGGAGCAGAAGGTGTAAATCAGCAGGGTGCCGGCCACAAACAGGATTGGCAGACCAACGCAGCGGCGGCACAGCTCCATCAGGCTCAGCAGGCCCACAATGGCAATGACCACCTGCAGCGTGCTCATTCTGGACGCGCTGGTCAGCACCATGATCAGAGAGTCATAGCTGAAGAAGTAGTACAGGAAGCAGGCGGCGCCCACCACCATGATGACAAAATCATACCAGGGGATATAGTTATGGCGCACATGGTGCTTGCTGGCGGGATAGATCAGATAACCCATGATGACCAGCAGCGCCAGGAAAGCGGTCAGTCTCTTTTCCAGAGCGGCCACGCTGAACAGGGTAGACCAGATGCAGTACAGGGAGAAGAAAACCATGACCATGCGCACAACAACGGCCGGAGTGCCTTCCCAGATGCGGGTGTTGGACTCTTTATCGTATTTGCGCATCAGGTCCTCTACGTCTTTTGCGGAACCAACTGCGGCGGGGTCTTCGGGCAGTGTGTCTTGCTTAAGCTCAGGGGACATTAAGGATGCTCCTTTCGTCAGAATGATCAATGAAGAAAAACATAGTATATTTTATCCCGAACCAGGAAAACCGACAAGTTCAGACAGGGTTTTTCCCTGTAAAGATGTCGCAAAGAAAAGCCTTGAAATGCCCGAAAAACTACGGCGCGATAATACGCCGTAGTTTTTCGTCAGTTCTGGACGAATATTTTCCCGTGGGGCAAGCTATGCTTGTCCGAAAGCTCAGCCTACGTCAATACCCTTCTCTGCGAAGTAACGGGCGGCGCCGGGATGGTAGGGAACGCTGGTGATGCTGGAAGCAAACTCCAGATCCAGCTCAGCGGCCTTGCCGTGCTGGAGCTGATCGGCGTTCTCAAAGACGGTGGAGACGAAAGCGTAGATGGCGTCCTCGGAGACATCGTTGCGGGCGATGACCATTGCGGCCACGGCGACGGTCTGGGCGTCCTCGGGCATACCGTAGGTGTCAGCGGAGACGGTGTACTTGCTGTAGTAGGGGGATGCAGCCAGCAGCTTGTCGATGTGCTCGTCGTCAATGCTGACCAAGTAGACCTGGCCGCTGGTGCTCAGGTCGGTGATGGCGGTGGTGGGAGCGCCGGCCACGATGAAGGCCGCGTCGATTTTGCCGTCCTTCAGGCTGTCAGCGCTGTCGCCGAAGCTCTGGTAAACGGGGCTGATGTCCTCGATGGTCATGTCGTAGCAGCCCAGAACGTCAACGGCGTTGAAGTACACGCCGGAGCCCTGTGCGCCGATGGAAACGCTCTTGCCGCGCAGGTCTTCCACGGTCTTGATGTCGGGATTCATGGTGACGATCTGCACCTGCTCCATGTACAGAGCGGCAACAGCGGAGAAGCTGTCAACAGCGCCGGTCTCGGCAAAGATGTTGGTGCCGTCGTGGGCGTAGCTCATCACGTCAGACTGGCAGAAGCCCAGCTCGTAGGAGCCGGCGTCCATATCTTCCACATTGGCCTTGGAGCCGTTGCCGGAGACGGCGGTAATGGACAGGTTGGTGTTGGCGGAGACATACTGGGCAATAACGCTGCCGAAAGCATAGTAGGTGCCGGTCTCGCCGCCGGTGACAAAGGTCAGGCTCTCGCTGGGGCCGCCGTCTGCGGGAGCCGCGGGTTCTGCGGATTCTGCGGGAGCGGCGGATTCCGCGGGAGCTGCGGATTCTGCGGGTGCGGAAGAATTACCGCAGGCGCAAAGGGCCAGAACCATGCACAGTGCCAGAAGCACTGCAACAAACTTTTTCTTCATAAAATTTACCTCCAGTAAATATTTTTTACATAACAATGAATAAAATGAATATTTTCCCAATTGTTCCAATGTTACTAATGAACTTATTTTACATGAAAACAAAGCACTTTGCAATAGTAAATTGTCAAATTGTTAAAATGCTGTGTTTTCCTGTCCCTGCCCGCAGGAGATTCTGCGAAAAAGTGAAATACAACAGAAAAAAGCCGGACCACACAAAGAAAAACAAGAGAATCTGCGTCTTTGCATGATCCGGCCAACATCAATATTCTTTTTCTCTCTCACAAAATCCGTCCGCTGCAAGCGCGCACAGGTCTTCGACCCGATTGATCGTGATCGTCACAACGCCGCAGGCCCTTGCCTCGGTGAGCAGGATACTCACCAGAGGCCGGGAGATACCCAGCATCTTTGCGATCTCGTTCTGGGTCATATTCTGCTCGTAATACAAACGGGCAACATTGACCATTCTCTCGATCTTCTTCTCTGGGGGTATCATAAGCGTGCCTCCATATTTTGTTTAGAGAAAGATAACATTGATTCTAACATCTGTCAAGCTCAGGAGATATACTATTATAATATGGTAATCATATTATTTTTGTATCATCCGCCCAGATAAGCTTTCCGGACGCTCTCGCTTTCCGCCAGTTCCCTGCCGGTACCGGAGAGGCTGATCTTTCCGGTCTCCAGCACATAGGCCCGGTCGGCAATAGACAGCGCCATCTGCGCGTTCTGCTCCACCAGCAAAATGGTGGTGCCCGCCTCGTGGAGCTCCCGGATGATATCGAACACCTGCTCCACCAAAATGGGGGCAAGGCCCATGGAGGGCTCGTCCAGCATCATCAGACTGGGCTTGGACATCAGCGCCCGGCCCATGGCCAGCATCTGCTGCTCGCCGCCGGAGAGGGTCCCCGCCGTCTGCTTCCGCCGCTCCTTCAGTCGGGGAAAGCGCTGGAAGACCTGCTCCTTGCTCTCCTCCACCGAGGCGCTGGGGGCGGTGAAGGCGCCCATCTCCAGATTCTCCTCCACGGTCATTTTAGTGAAGATGCGCCGGCCCTCGGGAACATGGGCGATACCCAGCTCCACGATCTTGTGGGGAGCCGTGCCGCTGATCTTTTTATCCATAAAATCCACTTCTCCGCCTTTAGGCTTCAAAAGGCCGGAGACGGTTTTCAGAATGGTAGATTTCCCCGCGCCGTTTGCGCCGATCAGGGTTACGATCTCGCCCTGATTTACGTCAAAACTGACGCCCTTGACCGCGTGGATGGGGCCGTAATACACATTCAGGTCCTTTACGCTGAGCATCATTTGGCCGCGCCTCCCTTCTTGCCCAGATAGGCTTCAATAACTGCCGGGTTTTCCCTGATCTGGGCCGGGGTGCCCTTGGCGATGACCTGGCCGTAGTTCAAAACGGCAATGCTCTCGCAGACGCCCATGACCAGGTTCATATCGTGCTCGATCAGAAGAACGGCGATTTTGAAGGTCTTCCGGATCTTCAGGATGTTTTCCATCAGCTCGGCGGTCTCCGCTGGGTTCATACCGGCAGCCGGCTCGTCCAGCAGCAGAATGGAGGGATTGGTGGCCAGGGCCCGGGCGATCTCCAGACGGCGCTGGGCGCCGTAGGGCAGGCTGCCTGCGGTGGCCTCGGCCAGGTCCTCCATGCCGAAGATGGAGAGATACTCCATGGCCCGGTTGCGGGCGATCTTCTCTGCCCGCCAGTAGCCGGGGAAGCGGAGGATGGAGCCGGGAATGCCGTAGTCCATTTCATTGTGCAGCCCGATGAGCACATTGTCCAGCACCGTCTGGCTCTTGAACAGGCGGATATTCTGGAAGGTACGGGCCACGCCCATACGGTTGACCTGCCAGGTTTTCAGGCCCTTGGTGGACTTGCCGTCCAGCAGAATATCGCCCCTGGTGGGGGTATACACATTGGTCAGCAGGTTAAAGACCGTGGTCTTGCCTGCGCCGTTGGGGCCGATCAGGCCCGCGATCTCCTCCCGGCCGATGGTGATGGACACGTCGTTGACGGCGGTCAGGCCGCCAAAGTCGATGCCCAGGTGGTGGGTCTCCAATACCGGGGTTTTGTCCATATCCCGCTCCAGCAGAAAAGCGTTGCTGGGCAGGGGTTTCAGCTCACTCATCCGTTGCCGCCTCCTTCTTCCGGGCGCGGATGGCCCTGAAATTCATGAAATACTCGATGGTTTTGGTCATGGAAAAGTCCTTATGGCCCAGCAGGCCGGAGGGCTTGAAGATCATCACCACGATCAGAAGCAGGGAGTAGACCACCATGCGGTAGCTGTTGAAGGACTGCATGATCAGCGGCAGCGCCGTCAGTACCGTGGCCGCAATGATGGAGCCGGTCATGGAGCCCATGCCGCCCAGCACCACCATGACCAGCACGTTGATGGAGGCCATGAAGTCGAAGGACTTGGGGAAGAGGGAGCCCTGCAAGCCCGCATATACCGCGCCGGCCACACCGGCGAAGAAGGCGGACAGGGCAAAGGCAAACACCTTATAGGCCGTCAGGTTGATGCCGCAGCAGTCTGCAGCGATCTCATTGTCCCGGATGGCCAGGATGGCCCGGCCGTGGCGGGAGTGCATCAGATTGTGCACCACAAAGCAGCAGGCCACCAGGCACAGGAAGGTGACGGTGAAGTTGGTGTACTTGGGCACGTTCAGCAGGCCCGGGGTACCGCCGGTGATGTCCGGCAGATTGATGATGGCGATGCGGATGATCTCGCCGAAGCCCAGGGTGATGATGGCTAAATAGTCGCCCTTCAGCCGCAGGGCCGGTACGCCGATGATCACGCCGAAAAGGGCGGCGGCCAGCCCGGCGATAAGGATGCCGCAGACAATGGCCGCGGGCGTGGGCAGGCCGGGCACGGCCTTCCAGAACAGTGCGCCCGCGTATGCGCCCACAGCCATGAAGCCCGCGTGACCCAGAGGGAGCTGGCCCAGATAGCCGGTACAGATATTCAGGGACACGGCCATAATGCTGTATACGCCGCACTGCAGAATGACGGACTTGGTGGCCCGGTTCAGCGCGCCGCCGGCAAAGAGCATATTGCCCAGCACCAGAAGGGCAACCAGGACAACAGTATTAATAATGTAGGCATAGGGGGTTTTCAGTTTTTTCATTTCCATATGCCGCCTCAGACTTTCTCATTCATGCTGGCGCCCATAAAGCCGGTGGGCTTGACCAGCAGCACCACGATCAGGATGGCAAAGACCACCGCGTCGGTCCAGGTGGAATAACCCAGCGCGGTGACGACCACCTCAGCCACGCCGATGGCCAGGCCGCCCAGCATGGCCCCGGGGATGGAGCCGATGCCGCCCAGCACCGCCGCCACGAAGGCCTTCAGGCCCAGCAGGTAGCCGGTGGTGGGCTTGACCTGGGGGTACCTGCAGCAGTAGAGGATGGCGCCGATACCGGCCAGGGCCGCGCCCACGGCAAAGGTAAAGGTGATGGTGCGGTTGATGTTGATGCCCATCATCTGGGCCGCGCCCATATCCTCAGACACGGCGCGCATGGCCTTGCCCATCTTGGTCTTCTGCACCAGCAGCGTCAGGGCCGCCATGGACACTACTGCCACCGCCAGCGTGACGATGGTGGTCAGAGAGATGTTCAGTCCGCCCACATTATAGGTGACAGAGGGGATAACGGCGGTGTTGGGGAACACTCTGGGGTCCGCGCCCAGAATGAGCTGTGCCACGTTCTCCAAAAAGTAGCTGACGCCGATGGCCGTGATCAGCAGGGAGATCCTGGGGGCGGAGCGCAGCGGGGTGTAGGCCGCCTTTTCGATCAGACAGGCCAGGACAATACAGCCCGCCACGGAGGCGACGACAGCCACCAGGGGGCTGATCCCGGCGGAGATGATCAGAAGGGCGATATAACCGCCCACCATGATAATGTCGCCGTGGGCGAAGTTCAGCAGCAGGATGATGCCGTATACCATGCTGTAGCCCAGGGCGATCAGCGCGTAGACGGAGCCAAGCTGCAGGCCATTGATAAGCTGTTGTAAGACGATCATTGATTTGTCTCCTTTGCATGGAGCTGCGGGTGCGGATTTTTCCGCACCCGCAAATGTTTATCGGGATTGCGTGAATCAGAAGTTGCCCCAGAAGCTCTCGGCGCCGTCGGTGATCTGGATGATGGCGGCGGTCTTCTGCGGGTCGTTGTGATCGTCAAAGCTGACGTGGCCGGTGACAAACTCGCTGTCGGTGGCGGCCATGGCGTCGATCACAGCCTGCTTGTACTCGTCAGAGCCGTACTCCGCGCCGGACTCTTCCGCAGCGGCGATGGCGTTGCAGAGGATCCAGGCCGCGTCATAGCCCTGAGCGCCGAACATGTTGGAAACCTTACCGTCATACTTTGCGGCGTAGTCAGCCAGGAAGTTGACGACCAGCTCGCGGGTGTCTTCCACGGAGTAGCCGGAGCAGTAGTATGCGCCTTCAACGAGAGCGGGGTCGGAAACGCTGTCCAGAACGGAGCTCCAGCCGTCCACGCCCAGCATGGTGGCGGTGATGCCGGCGTCAGCAGCCTGGGAGGCGATGAGGGCCACATCGTTGTAGTAAACGGGCAGGAACAGAACGTCGGGATCAGCCGCGGCGATATTGGTCAGCTGGCCGGAGAAGTCAACGGAGCCGGAGGCGTAGCTCTCAGTGGCTACAACCTCAACGCCCAGCTCTGCGCACTGGTTCACGAAGTACTCATAAACGCCGGTGGAGTAGGTGTCGCCGTTGTCATAGAGGACCGCTGCGGTGGCGGCCCCCATCTCTTCCTTGGCAAAGCGGGCCATGGTCACGCCCTGGAAGGAGTCGATGAAGCAGGAGCGGAACATGTTGGTGTAGACCGTATCCTGGTCAGCGTTATAGGTGACGTCGATGGCGGTGGCGGAAGCGGTGATCATGGGGGTGTTGTCCGCAAAGGCCTCGGTCACGACAGCCACGGTGGGAGCGGTGGTGACGCTGCCTACAACGGCCACAACGCCGTCGTCCATCAGGGAGTTGTAGCCGGTGACGGCCTTGGTGGAATCGCCTTCCTCATCGTAAACGACCAGCTCAACCTGCTTGCCGTTGATGCCGCCGGCAGCGTTCAGCTGCTCTACATACAGATCAACGCCGCTCTTGACCGCTTCGCCGTACTGGGCGACGCCGCCGGTGAGAGGTCCCAGCCAGCCGATCTTAATGGTATCGGCGGAAGCTGCCTGAGAGCCGCCTTCGGAGGCGGGAGCGCTGCTGCCGCATCCGACCAGACATGCCATTGCCATTACCACGACAAGGGCCATACATACAAACTTTTTCATCTTGGTCTTCATTTTTTGTTCTCCTTGTTTTCTCTTTTTTGCTGGGGTGTGGGGTGTGTATATATGAAAACCGGCCCTGTCTGAAAAGACAGAGCCGGTAATCATCCAATGTGACAAATGACTATCCAACCGTCCTTCGACAGCGTTTACATGTACGGACGCCCAGAGCGCCCAGAATAATGACGACAAGAATCAGGCCCAGAGCCAGAAGGCTGTCCAGGCAAATAATAATGGACACCGCCAGAGCGATGCCCACAAGAATCAGTATAAGAGCAAAGGCGCGCGCAGCGAAACCGGCACCGTTTGCGGCGGTGCAGGAGCTGTTCATCTGTGCGTAAGCCTTAGTCATGTTCCATACCTCAATTTCAGGAAGTGTGCTTATCATACTCTCGGCGTTTTAAATTGTCAACGCTCAAAATCATTAAAGTATTTGCGATAAGAAAGACCGAATTTCGTGTAATTTTGACGAAATTCGGTCTTGGTTTACATATACTGGAAATTTTCCGCCAGATGCCGCAGGCGATTTATTCAGCGTTTACTTAAGTCCAGGCACAGTGCGGCGCTGTTGGTGTCCGGGCAGGCGGCAGTGATGGCCCCGGCCCGGAGGGCGGCTGCCGCCGTAGAGGCCAGGTCAAGCCCGTGGACCCCGGCCCAGACGATGGCCGCCGTGGCCGCGTCCCCGGCGCCGGTGGTGTTGACGACCGGCCGGTTTTCGCAGGGCAGGCGGATCAGGCTCTCCCCCTGGGCGGCCAGGATGCCGTCCGGCCCCAGGCTGACATAGACCTGCTTCACCCCGGCGCGCAGCAGCGCTTTGGCCGCCCGCTCCGGCTCCTGCTCCCCGGTGAGGGCAGCGGCCTCCAGGGCGTTGGGCTTGATGGCCCGGAGCCTGGGCAGGATGCTTTTCAGCCGCAGAGCCTTTACCGTGGACACCGGGTCGGCGACCATGGGGGCGGTGCAGTTTTCCGCAAGAAAGGCGATGCTCTCCTCCGGCAGGTTTGCGTCGATCACCACGGCGTCGGCCCGGTTGATCCGGGCGATGTGCCGGCTGAGCCACTGGGGGTCAACGCACTCAACAATGTCCATATCGGAAATGCCCACGTGCATATCCCCCGACTCGTCGGTGACGTAGAGATAGGTGGAACTGCGGCGTTCAGGCAGGCTGCGGGCCATACGCATATCCATGCCCAGGGCCCGGCAGCTCTCCAGCAGCCCGGCGGAGAAGATATCCCCGCCCAGTGCCGTGATCAGGCTGACGTCCAGGCCCAGCAGGCACAGATTATGGGCGATATTCCGTCCCACGCCGCCGGGTCTGACAGACACGGTGCCGGGGTTGGAATCCTCCGCGATCAATTTTCCCGCGGGGCTGCCGCAGATGTCCATATTGGCCCCGCCGATGACCACGGCGGAGTACTGTCTTATTTCAGGTTCCATATATTGGTGGCGTATTCCTCAATGGCGCGGTCCGCCGCGAAAACGCCGCTCTCCGCGGTGTTCATGATGGCCAGGCGGGCAAGCTCGTCCGGATCGGCGATACGCTGGTACAGCTTCTTCTGGCAGTCGGCATAGGCCCGGTAGTCCGCCAGCAGCATATACTGGTCGCCGCCGTAGAGCAGCTGGGAGACCAGGTCGGAATAGCTCTTGCCGTCGGAGAAGCCCTGGCTGAAGCGGTTGAAGATCTGCTGGATCTCCGGGTCGGCCCGGTGGATGGCGGCGGGATCGTAGCCCTTGCGGCGCAGCGCCTCGATCTCGTCGGTGTGCAGGCCGAAGAGGAACATGTTCTCGTCGCCCAGGCGCTCGTACATCTCCACATTGGCGCCGTCCAGGGTGCCGATGGTCACAGCGCCGTTCATCATCAGCTTCATGCAGCCGGTGCCGCTGGCTTCCTTACCGGCGGTAGAGATCTGCTCAGACACCTGCGCGGCGGGGATGATGGCCTCGGCGGCGGAGACACGGTAGTTCTCCACAAAGTAGACCTGGAGCTTATCCTTGCAGAGGGGGTCGTTGTTGATATCCTTGGACATGGACAGCAGCAGCTCGATGATGCGCTTGGCGGTCTTGTAGCCCGCGGCGGCCTTTGCGCCGAAGACAAAAGTGCGGGGCAGGAAATCCATGTTGGGGTTGTCGTGAAGCTGGAGCTGGAGGGAGGCGATGCTCATGGCGCACAGAAGCTGGCGCTTGTACTCGTGCAGGCGCTTTACCTGTACGTCCACGATGGCGTCGGTATTCAGGGTGAAGCCGTCGTTTCTTCTGGCAAATTCCGCGAAGCGGTGCTTGTTCTCCAGCTTGATCTCTCCCACGCGGCGGCGCACTTCACTGTCGGAGGCGAAGGCGCGCAGCTCGCCCAGGCGCTGGGGCTTGGTCAGATAATCGTCGCTGCCCAGCAGCTCGCAGATCAGGCCGTGCAGGCCGGGGTTGATCTGGGCCAGCCAGCGGCGGTGGTCGATGCCGTTGGTGACGTGGGTGAAGCGCTCAGGCCGGATGGAGCAAATGTCCTTGAACAGGTCGTTTTTCAGAATTTCGCCGTGGAGACGGGAGACGCCGTTGACCTTATAGCAGGCGGCAAGGCACATGTTGGCCATGTGCACCTGGCCGTCCCGGATGATCAGGTTGCGGCCAACCTTCTCGCCCTGGCCGAAGCTGGCCACCAGATAGTCGCACCAGCGGCGGTTGATCTCGCACATGATCTCCCACAGGCGGGGCAGCAGATTCTGCACCAGGTCCTGGGGCCACTTCTCCAGGGCCTCGCTCATCACGGTGTGGTTGGTGTAGGCCACGCTGTTGCGCACGATGTCCCAGGCCTCGTCCCAGCCCAAGCCGTGCTCGTCCATGAAGATGCGCATCAGCTCGGGGATGATCATGGTGGGGTGGGTGTCGTTGATCTGAAGGGTGTGGTGCTGGGCAAAATTCCGGATATCGCCCCACTTTTTCAGGTGCTTGCGCACGATGTCCTGGGCGGTGGCGGAGACCAGGAAATACTGCTGCTTTAAGCGCAGGGTCTTGCCCTCGGTGTGGTCGTCGGCGGGGTAGAGCACCTTGGTGATGACCTCAGCCATGGCGCGCTGCTCCAGGCTCTCCACATACTTGCCGGAGGAGAAGCGGTACATGTCCAGATCGTTGGTGCTGTGGGCTTCCCACAGTCTCAGGGTATTGACGTCATTGCCGCCGTAGCCCACAATGAGCATATCCCGGGGCACAGCGATGACGGCGGTATAGCCGGTGTGCTCCGCGTGATAGCGGCCCAGGGCGTCCCAGCGGGGGGAGATATGGCCGCCGAAGCGGACCTCCACCGCCTCGTCGTGCTTGGAGACCAGCCAGCTCTCCGCCGCGCTGCGCCAATTGTCGGCGCTCTCGGTCTGCTGGCCGTTTTCAAACTTCTGGCGGAACATGCCCAGCTCATAGCAGATGGAATAGCCCGTGGCCTCCAGGCCCAGGGTGGCCATGCTGTCCATATAGCAGGCGGCAAGACGGCCCAGACCGCCGTTGCCCAGGCCCGCGTCAGGCTCGCACTCGAAAATGTCGGTGGCGTTGTGGCCCATATCCTCCAGCGCGCCGGTCACGGCCTCGGAAATGCCCAGGTTGAAGGCGTTTTTCATCAGGCTGCGGCCCATGAGAAACTCCATGGACATGTAGTGGACCTCTTTTTCCGCGCGGGTGGGATTCTCCGCCGCCAGAAGGCGGCTCATGATCTCGCGGATAACGATAGCGGTGGCCTGGAAAATCTGATCGTCGGCGGCGTTCTCTCCGGAGACGCCGAAATGGGCGCACAGCTTATCCTCAATGGCGCTGCGCACTTCGTCGCGTGAAATCTGACCAATCATACGGGTAAATATACCTCCAGTAAAAGGATTTTTTAATTTATTATTTATATAATCAAATTGTCGCACCGGGAAAAACCGGCGCGGCAAGATCATTATCCAATTCAAATGGCGGCCCCTGCAATGTTCTCTGTCATTCAGACAAGCGAAGCGACGAAGAATCCCGTATCTGAGACTTTGTCTTCTAACTACGGGATTCTTCGCCGCTGGCGCGGCTCAGAATGACAGTAAAACATTATGGTGAACCTGTTTTGCTGGCGCCCCTTTCCCCGATTCAAAGCCCAACAGCGTGGGTTTGAATCGGAGAGGAAGAAGGAGGAAGCGGAGTGCAGTTTTTCGCAAATAGCGGAAAACGAAACGGCGCGAGCTTCTTCTGACGAGGTCGCCCCTACATTGTTGACAAAGGATTGACCGTTCAGACCGTGGAGCCCTTGGGGACCACGATGGGCAGTCTCTCGTTGCCGGTGAGCACGGTACCGGCGGAATAGGTGCAGGCCTTGTCGGAGATGACATGGCTCAGCTCGCAGTTATCGCCCACCACGCAGCGGCGCATGAGGATACTGTCCTTGACCTTGGCGCCCTTGCCGATGCGGACGCCGGAGAATACGATGCAGTTTTCGATCTCGCCTTCGATGATGCAGTTATCTGCCACCAGGCTTCTGCGGGAGACGGCGTGCGCGCCGTAGTAGGTGCTGACGCCCTCATGGTTCTTGGTGCGGACGGGCCTGTCGGCGGGGAAGAGCTGGCTGCGCTTTGCGCTGCACAGCATGTCCCGGTTGGCCTGATAATAGGCGTTCACAGTGCGGATGACGGAGGCGTAGCCCTCATGGACAAACACGCCCATCTTGCCACCCTCGTTGAGGTACATGGAGATGCCGTCCTTGTGGAAGCGGTACAGGTTCAGGGCCTTGCAGCGGTCCATCAGGCTCAGCAGCAGGTCCTTGTCGATGATGTAGCCCTCCAGAGAGGGCAGACCCTCGCCGTCGCCCACACGGTCGAACAAAACGGTCTTGACAAAGCCGTCCTCGCCCACAACATAACGGTGGTGCAGGCCGTCGGGCGTATGGTCGGCGCAAATAGCCGTGATAGGCGCGCCGGAACGCAGATGCTGGAGCTTGGCCTTGGTCAGGTCGATATTGGCGCAGAGGTTGCCCAGCAGCAGTATCACATGCTTCTGGGGAATATCCCGGATATACTCGCCCACGGCGTTGAGGGCTTCCATGGTGCCGGAGTAGTTGCCGGTGTGCAGTTCAGGCAGGCCGAAGGGGGGCAGGATACGCAGGCCGCCTTCCTTGCGGCTCATATCCCAGGCCTTGCCGCTGCCGATATGGTCCAGCAGGGACTGGTAGTCCCGCTGCATGATAACGCCCACGTCCCGAAGGCCGGCGTTCATCATGGAGGAGAGGGCAAAGTCGATCAGACGGTAGCGTCCGCAGAAGGGCAGGGACGCGGCCGTGCGCACGCTGACAAGCTCGCGCAGTTCGGGAGATGCGTGATAGGCAAAGATAATTCCGTGAAAATCCTTCATTGCTCAAACCTCCTCGCTCGTATAGATCATGGCTCCGGCAGGCACCTGAGCGCCCTCCCGGATCTCAATATTGGGGCCGCAGGTGGCCACGCCCCAGGCGTCGGTCCCGTCAGGGGGCGCGCCCACATGGGCGTTCTTGTGGACCACGGTGTTCTCGCCCACGATGGCGTATTCCACGGTGGCGCCGTCTTCCACCACCGCGCCGGGCATGAGCACGCTGTAGATGATGTTTGCGCCGGTTCCCACCTTCACAGCGGAGGACAGCACGGAGTTTTCCACCGTTCCGTCGATCTCGCAGCCCTCGGTGACGATGGAGTGGATGATCTGGGCGTTCTCCCCGGTGAAATGGGGCGGGCAGATGGGGCTTCTGGAGCTGATGGGCCAGGTGGGGTCGTAGAGGTTGATGAGGGTGGTGGAGAGCATGTCCATATTGGCGTCCCACAGGCTGGTGATAGTGCCCACGTCGCGCCAGTAGCCGTCGAAACGGTAGGGCCAGAGCTTCTCCCCCGCGTTCAGCATGTTGGGGATGATGTTCTTGCCGAAGTCCTTGCTGGAGTTGGGGTCGTTCTCGTCGGCGATCAGGTACTCCCGCAGCTTCTTCCAGTTGAATATATAGATGCCCATGGAAGCCAGGTCGCTCTTGGGCTGTTTGGGTTTCTCCTCAAACTCGCAGATAAAGCCGTCCTCGCCCACGTTCATGATACCGAAGCGGGTAGCCTCCTCCATGGAGACCTGCAGAACGGAGATGGTGCAGGCCGCGTCATGCTCCAGATGCTCTCTGAGCATGTCGGCGTAGTCCATCTTGTAGATATGGTCGCCGGAGAGGATCAGCACGTTTTCCGGGTCATAGTTCTCGATAAAGGCCATGTTCTGGTAGATGGCGTTGGCCGTGCCGGAGAACCAGGAGCCCTTCTCCCCCGCGCTCTGATAGGGGGGCAGGATGTACACGCCGCCGTCGGCCACGTCCAGGTCCCAGGGCTGACCGCTGCCGATGTAGCTGTTGAGCTGCAGGGGCCGGTACTGGGTCAGAACGCCGACAGTGTCGATGCCGGAGTTTGCGCAGTTGGACAGTGGGAAGTCGATGATACGGTACTTGCCGCCGAAGGGGACGCTGGGCTTAGCCACGTTCTGCGTCAGCGCGTAGAGACGTGAGCCCTGTCCGCCTGCCAGCAGCATGGCAATACAGTTTTTCTTCATATGCAGCCTCCTTGGATGGATATATTTCTGTAAACGCAGCCGCCGCGCCTGAATTTCGCGGGGCCGCGCCTTATCCGGTTTAAAAGGTGCTTTGTTCAATTATACAGGTTCATGGTCCTGTCCGGGCCGTGGAGGATATAGCACTCCACAGCCTCCGCCGCCTTTTTGGCCGCGGCTTTCATGTCCTCCGCGTCCTGGTTTTTAAAGACGGAGAGGACCCAGTCGGCCATGTCGTAGTCCGGGTGGGGCGGCGCGCCCACACCCAGGCGGATGCGGGGAAACTCCTCCGTACCCAGGCAGGCGATGATGCTCTTCAGCCCGTTGTGGCCGCCGGCGGAGCCTTTTTTCCGCACGCGCAGCTTGCCGATGGGCAGGGAGATCTCATCCGAGACGACGATCACATGCTCCGGCGGGATCTTATAAAATTTTACGGCCTGGGCCGCCGCCTCGCCGGACAGGTTCATAAAGGTCTGGGGCTTCATCAGCATAACGCTCTCCCCGCCGATGTCACAGGTGGCGGTGAGGGCCTTGAAGCGGGCGCGGTTGATGGAAAGGCCTTTGGCCCCGGCCATGGCGTCCGCGGCCATGAAGCCCGCGTTGTGGCGGGTGCCCTCGTAGCGGGGCCCGGGATTGCCCAGGAACACCACGAGCCATTTCACCCCGCCGGTGGATTTGAAAATCATAATCAGTCAAACAGATTGGAAATGGAGACTTCCTCGTAGATCCTGCGGATAGCCTCGGCAAAAACGGAGGCGGTGGACAGGTAGCGGATCTTGGCGCACTTGGGCATGTCCTTGGGATAGGGGATGGTGTCCAGGAACAGCAGCTCTTTGATGCAGCTGTTCTCGATGCGCTCCAGCGCGGGGCCGGACAGGACGCCGTGGGTGGCGCAGGCGTAAACCTCTTTTGCTCCGCCGATCTCCTTGATGGCCTTGGCGGCGCCGCAGAGAGAGCCGGCGGTGTCCACGATATCGTCCAGCAGGATGCAGGTCTTGCCCTCCACTTTGCCGATGATATTCATGACCTCGGACTGGTTGGCCTTTTCCCGGCGCTTGTCCACAATGGCCATGTTCACGCCCAGCTTCATGGAGAAGGCCCGGGCGCGGGCGGTGCTGCCCACATCGGGGGAGACCACCATAACGTCTTCATTGCCCTTGCCGAAGAGATTGATGTAGTTTCTGGCAAACAGGTGCGCGCCCATCAGGTTGTCCACAGGGATGTCGAAAAATCCCTGGATCTGGGCGGCGTGCAGGTCCATGGTCAGAACCCGGTCCGCGCCTGCGGCGGTGATCAGGTTGGCGACCAGCTTTGCGGAGATGGGGTCACGGCTCTTGGCCTTGCGGTCCTGACGGGCGTAGCCAAAATAAGGGATGACGGCAGTGATGCGGCCGGCGGAAGCCCGGCGCATAGCGTCGATCATAATCAGAAGTTCCATAAGGTGGTCGTTGACCGGACCACAAGTGGACTGTACAATGAACACGTCCTTGCCGCGGACGGGCTCGTGCACGGAGATGGAGCACTCCCCGTCCGCAAACTGCGTAACGGTTGCTTCGCCCAGCTTCATATAGAGCTGACTGCATATATCCTGTGCAAGTGCGGGGTTGGAGTTGCCGGTAAACACCTTGATCTCTTTGCCGTGAGCAATCATTTTTCAATCTCCTCTTAAGCATCTGTTCTCTTTTTCCTCAGTGCGCCGGCGCATAAGTCCAGACGTACACAGATATCATATCACAAAACCTTTGAGATTGGAAGAGTTCGCTTTAAAATATTGAATTAAAAAGCCGATAAAAAAACACATATTTACAAGATGTCTTTTTTTGTTTATAATACTGTTTTGACAATGCAATTGATAAATTTGCCGGTTTAGCCGGCAGGGACAGGAAAGTAGTTGATTAAAATGCTTGAATTTGAAGAATACAAGGTAAAGTTGAACAACGTAAAGCCCACGCTGGAGGTGCTGCGCGGGGCGCTGAAGCTGGACGCGGCGCAGAAAGAGATCGAGGAGCTGGAGGCCGCCAGCGAGCGCGAGGGCTTCTGGAACGACGTGGAGCGTTCCCAGAAGGTGCAGAAGCGCCTGAAGGTGCTGAAAACCAAAAAGGAGAATTTTGAAAAGCTCTGCTCCGCCTGGGATGATATGTACACCATGTGCGAGATGGCCATTGAGGAAAACGACGACTCCATGCTGGAGGAGCTGCAGAGCGAGTATGCCTCCTTCACCGAGAAGGCGGAGGCCATGCGTCTGAGCACCCTGCTCACCGGGGAGTATGACGCCAACAACGCCATTCTCACCTTCCACGCCGGAGCCGGCGGAACCGAGGCTCAGGACTGGGCTTCCATGCTCTACCGCATGTACAACATGTGGGCGGACCGTCACGGCTACAAGGTGAAGGTCATGGACTATCTGGACGGCGACGAGGCCGGCATCAAGAGCGCCACCATCATGATCGAGGGCGAGAACGCCTACGGTTTCCTCAAGAGCGAGCACGGCATCCACCGTCTGGTCCGTGTCTCCCCCTTTGACGCCGCTGGCCGCCGCCACACCTCCTTCGCGGCAGTGGAGGTCATGCCCGAGATCAGCGACGACAACGAGATCGAGCTGCGGGACGAGGACATCAAGATGGATGTCTACCGTTCCTCCGGCGCAGGCGGTCAGAAGGTCAACAAGACCTCCTCTGCCGTGCGTCTGACCCATATTCCCACCGGCATCGTTGTGGCCAGCCAGGTGGAGCGCAGCCATTTCCAGAACCTTGAAAACTGCAAAAACATGCTCCGCGCCCGTCTGGCCGAGATCAAGGAGCGGGAGCATCTGGAAAAGATCAGCGATATCAAGGGCGTACAGATGAAGATCGAATGGGGCAGTCAGATCCGCTCCTACGTTTTCATGCCCTATCAGCTGGTGAAGGACCACCGCACCGAGTATGAAAACGGCAATATCCAGAACGTGATGGACGGCGATCTGGACGGATTTATCAACGCCTTTTTATCCATGCGGGCGGAGAGCTGACGCCTTCGTCCCCCTAAAAAATTCAGTCAGGCAGGCAAAGCGGCACGGCCCTTCATTGTAAGGCTGTGCCGTTGTTCTGTTTATTATTTTCTTTTTTATTATTATTTCGCGAAAGGATTTGTTAAATTGTTTTCCCGTATAAAGGCAAAAAACGTCGCCTTCTCCCTGCTGGGCAGCGCCATTCTGGCCTTTGGACTTTATCACATTCACTCTTTCTCCGGCGTGACCGAGGGCGGCATATTGGGATTGACGCTGCTGCTGCACCACTGGTTCGGCTTCTCTCCGGCGGTGTCGGGGCTGGTGCTGAACCTGTGCTGCTACTATCTGGGCTGGCGGGTCATCGGCGGAAGCTTCGTGGCCTATTCCCTGATCTCCGGCGGCGGCTTTTCCCTGTTTTACGCCGTTTTTGAGCGCTTCCCTCCCCTTTTCCCCGGCATCGCAGGCATGCCGCTTCTGGCCAGCATCCTGGGCGCGGCCTTTGTGGGCGTGGGCGTGGGGCTCTGCGTGCGCATGGGAGGCGCCCCCGGCGGGGATGACGCCCTGGCCATGAGCCTTTCCAAACTCACCGGGGCGGGCATCCAGTGGATCTACCTGGCCAGCGACCTTGTGGTGCTGCTGCTGTCGCTGAGCTATATCCCCCTGAGCCGGATCCTGTACTCCCTGCTGACGGTGGTCCTCTCCGGGCAGCTCATCGGCCTGATCGCCCCGAAAAAGGGGAAGTAATCGTATGTAAAAAAGGTGAGCTCGCCTGCGCAAGCTCACCTTTTGCTGGGACCCGGATCGTAGTCGCCGAAGATCAGGTCGTCAATATCTCTTTCCATTCGCGCACCTCCTGTAAGGTCAACATACTTTCAGTATATGCGCGCCGGGGACGGATTATGACTGTCCGCAGTGAAGAATAATTTTGACCAGCTCGGGCCGGTTCAGGAAACGGGGCACGGGGATAGAATTGCCCAGTCCCCGGGAGACCACCACCTGAAAGCGCTCCCCCTGATACACCCCGGACTCGTACTCCGCGCCGAAGCTGTGGTTTACGTTTAAAAGTCCGCCGATCCCCGGCAGACGCACAATGCCCCCGTGGGCATGGCCGGAGAGGATCAGGTCCACCGGCAGAGACGGGTATTTCTCTGCCCAGTAGTTTCTGTGACCCAGCCAGAGCACAAATTCCTCCGGGTATTCCTGCCGCAGCTGCTCCGCCAGGGCGTCAGGCTTGATCATGTCCGCCCGGCCGTTGGGGTCCTCGGCCCCGGCTACAATGATCTGCGCGCCGTCCCGCAGGACAGGCAGATACTGGTTTTCCAGGCGGATGACGCCGTAAGAATCCAGCATCTCCCGCAGGGCCGGCAGCACGCCCTTGACCCACTCATGGTTGCCGTTTACCCAGTATATGGGCGCGCAGCCCGAAATGCCATTCAGCAGGCCCCGGGTGGCGTCCAACTGGCTCTCATCCTCCACAAAATCGCCGGTCATGGCGATCAGGTCCGGCTGCTGCTCCCGCACCAGGGCGGCCAGACGGCTGTTCTCCCGTCCGAAGGTGGAACCATGCAGGTCGGAGAGCTGAACGATGCAGTAGCCCTCGAACTGCGCCGGGAGAGAATCAAAATACAGGTGGTATTCTGTGACCTGCAGGCCATACCGGCTGTCCAATACAAGCCCCGCGCCGGTCATCACCAGCGCCAGCGCGGCGCATACAAAAAGGGTCTTTTTCTTCAACTTTGGCCTCCGCGAAAAGATTTTTCGCTATGATAGCACGAAATCCGGGCCAAAGCAAGGGAACGGAGGAAAATACATCTTGAAAACGGTTTGTAATTAGGTTATAATATTACGGCTTATCTTCTATAAGTATGTCAACATCATGAAAAGGATGAATGCAATGAGCGCATCAACGGAAAAGAAAAATCGTCAGGCCGCCCGTGCTGCCGGAACGGACAAGAAAACCCTGGCTGCCCAGGAAGAGGCAAAGAAGAGGGCAAAAAGCAAGCGCAACTGGACCTTGGGGACCATTGGCGTTGTGCTGCTGGTCGCCCTGATCCTGTTTCTCAACTCCGGCTTTCTCTATACCCACACCACCGCCGTCACCATCAACGGCCAGTCCTACTCCCCCGCGGAGCTGAACTACTATTACGCTAATCAGTATTACAATTTCGTCGAACAGTACGGCAGCTATGCCGGCATCTTCGGGCTGGACACCAGCAGCGGTCTGGCCGGAGCAGCCGGTCAGTCCTGCTCCATGCTTGAAGAGGGCGCCACCTGGAAGGATTACTTCCTCCAGTCCGCCTACGCTTCAATGGAGCAGAACCAGGCCCTGGTAAACTACGCCAAGGAAAACGGCATCACCCTCAGCGATGAAGAACTGGCGGAGATCGAGGCCGACTTTGCCGACATGGAGAGCTACGCCAAGGCCATGGGCTTCTCCAGTGCGGACAACTACCTTGAGGCAAACTACGGCAACGGCGTGGACAGCGACATCGTTCTCAGCGCTGCCCGGGAGTCTGCTCTGGCTTCCAAGGCTTACAGCCAGTATCAGGAGACCCTGAGCTACACCGATGAGGAGCTGGAAGAGGAATACCAGAGTTTCGAAGGCAGCTACGACTATTTTGATTACGCAAGCTTCTCTGTAGAGGCCACTAAGGTCACCGTTGAGCCGGCGGCCGAGGGCGAAGAGGCCACCGAGGAAGTCACCGAGGAGACCCTTGCCGCCGCCAAGGAGACTGCCGATGAAATCATGGCCGCCTATAAGGAGGCCGAGGGCGAGGACGTGCTTCAGCGCCTTTCCGACGCTGCCAATGCCGTGATCGCCGGTCAGGAAGCCACCCTCAGCAGCCGCTCCTCCGGCAGCAGCCTGGGCGCCTATAAGGAATGGCTCATGGGCAGCCGCAAGGCCGGCGACGTGACCGTGATCGAGGATTCTGACGGCGAGGGCTACACCATCGTAGCCTTCATCAGCCGCGACGATAACCACTACGCCACCGCCCGGGTCCGCCACATTCTGGTCAAGGCCGAGGCTGACGAAGACGGCAATTACACCGATGAGGCCAAAGCCGCCGCCGAGCGCAGAGCAGAAGAGATTCTGGCCGAGTTCAACGCAGGCGACAAAACCGAAGAGAGCTTTGCCGCTCTGGCCGAGCAGTACTCCGAGGACGAAGGCTCCAACACCAACGGCGGTCTGTACGAGAACGTGCCCAAGGGCCAGATGGTGGAGGAGTTCGACGCCTTCTGCTTTGAGGGCCACAAGAAGGGCGACACCGCCATTGTCTACGGCGAGAGCAGCGGCTACGCCGGCTACCATGTGATGTACTATGTGGGCGAGGGCGAGCTGTACAGCGACCTGATCGCCGAAAGCAGCCTGATCAACCAGGCCATGAGCGAATGGATGAACGCCCTGCAGGAGGGCTACGAGCCCAGCACCGGCTTCTGGCTCCGCCTGGTCGGATAAAATCTCAATAAAAAGCTGAAGCGCCCCGCTTGTCCAGCAGCAGATTCTGCTGTCTGACCGGCGGGGCGTTTTTGTTCCGGAAATACTTGACAACTTCATATTGAAGTGATATCATTTTGATATCAACTAAGGAGGCGTATTTCAATGACAGAAAAAGTACTTAACAATAAAAAGAACGGCATGGCCATGCTGCTGCTCTTCGGCCTGCTGTACGCGGCGGCTATCGGGCTTACGGTGCTGGGCGGCATCGGGATGGACAATCACCTGCTCTGGGCGATCCCTGTGTTTGTGGTGGGCATAATCTGGGTCTGCGTGGGCTGGATCCCCTTTATGGGCCTGAAGGTGCTCAAACCTCAGGAAGCGCTGGTGCTCACCCTGTTCGGCCGTTATGTGGGCACGCTGAAGAATGAGGGCTTCTACTTTGTCAATCCCTTCTGCTCCGGTGTGAACCCGGCGGCAAAGACCAAGCTGGGCCAGAGCGGCGACGTGGACGGGGGCCGGGCCGGAAACGCGGTATTGAATCTGGCCATCAGCGGCAGCGCCGGCGCGGCAGCCGCGGAGAGCGCCAGCAAAAAGATCTCTCTCAAGGTGATGACCCTGTCCAACAGCCGCCAGAAGATCAACGACTGTCTGGGCAATCCCATCGAGATCAGCATCGCCGTCATGTGGCGGGTTGTGGACACGGCAAAGGCCGTTTTCAACGTGGACAACTATAAGGAATATCTGTCTCTCCAGTGTGACAGCGCGGTGCGCGACATCGTGCGCATTTACCCCTACGATGTGGCCCCCGGCGTGGACACCACCGGAGACGGTGTGGCGGACGAGGGCAGCCTGCGGGGCTCCAGCGAGACAGTGGCCCGCCGTATCCGGGATAAAATTCAGCAGAAGGTGGAGGACGCCGGCATAGAGATCATCGAGGCCCGCATCACCTATCTGGCCTACGCGCCGGAGATCGCCGCCGTCATGCTCCAGCGCCAGCAGGCCTCCGCCATTATTGACGCGAGAAAGATGATCGTGGACGGCGCCGTGGGCATGGTGGAGATGGCCCTTGAGCGGCTCAGCGAGAACAAGACCGTGGAGCTGGACGAGGAGCGGAAGGCCGCCATGGTCTCCAATCTGCTGGTGGTGCTCTGCGGCAACCGGGACGCGCAGCCGGTGGTCAACTCCGGCAGCCTGTATTAAGCCATGGCAGAGAAAAAGCAGGTGCCCCTGCGCCTGTCTCCGGCGCTGTATAATGCTATTGCGGCCTGGGCGGAGGACGACTTCCGCTCCATCAACGGGCAGATCGAATATCTGCTGACGGAGTGTGTCCGGCAGAGGAAGAAAAACGGGAAGTATGTTTCGGAGACGCTGGATGAGCCGCTGGAGCTGGATATCAAGTGAGCAGAAATCCCCGGGTGGGATCGTCTTCCCGCCCGGGGAAGCAAAAAAAGAAAAAACATTGAAAAAAAGTGTTGACAAACGGCGCGGGATTTGGTACTATAACTGAGCCGTGGCCGAGTGGTTCAGTCGGTTAGAACGCCGGCCTGTCACGCCGGAGGTCGAGGGTTCAAGTCCCTTCTCGGTCGCCACAAGATGCCCCTTTTTGAAGGGGCATCAACTTTGCTGCTGTAGCTCAGTAGGTAGAGCGCATCCTTGGTAAGGATGAGGTCGCCAGTTCGAATCTGGCCAGCAGCTCCAAAAGCCTGGATGCAGTAGCGTCTGGGTTTTTTTGTTTTTCAGAAGCACCATTCGAACTGGCGACCTCACGCGCGAAGCGCGTTTTTATCGGTGCCGGAGGGCAGCCGCGCAGCGGCAGGCCTCCGCCAGTTCGAATCTGGTAAGCCTCTCCATTAAGTCCTGGATGCAATCGTGTCCGGGGCTTTTTGCTTTATTGATACAATCCGGGAAGCGTTTTTTGTTTAAATATACCCTCCCGGTTTATTTTGGCTATTTGCAAGAGGTAAGAAATGATGTAGAATATAATTATCATTCGCGGGAAATACATTTCCTTTTATAGCATAAGAATATGGAGGAATTTGTTATGGAGAAAAAAGCGAAACTCGGCGCCTTCATCTCTGGCACAGAAAAAACCGCAAAAGAAATCTGGGAAAAGTCAAAAGATTTTGCGATTCAGGCAATGGACCGGAATGATGACGGTACGTTTGATCTCAACGATGTATCCGAAATGGCAAGCTCTGTGGGCGATGCTGCGAAAAAAGGTGCGCAAGCGCTGAAAAGCAGCCTTGAAGAGAAGTCCCGCCAGATGGACTTGAAAACACTTTGCCCCATTTTTATGGAAACTCTGGATGACGCTGAATTTTTGATGTCAAAATTTGTTCGGATTACTGAACGGGACAAAAAGCATGCCGAAAGCGATGTATGCCAAGGGTCTATCGGTTATGTTTCTGACCAGAAAGGGCTCTATACCGTCAATATTTTTCAGGACTCGATTGATGCTTATGGTCTGACCTTCTATCCGGATCGGGACTGCGAGTTTTACTATGTCGATCCTACTGACCGCGACCGCTATATTGCCTTGGACGATTACTTCAGTTACCTGAAAGTTGTTCGGATCAACGAATTGCAGAAGATCGCGCAAGATTTAGGCGCTAAGCATTTCAAGGTTACCTATAAGGAAGAGCAGACCTCATTTTCGGAGAAAAAGGGAACTGCACATGGAAAAGCCGCGTCAACTGCAACGCTCGAAGCAACACATACTTCTTCCGAAAAGAAATATTCCACCGTGGAGATCGCCGCCGAGATGACCTTTCCCGGTCACGCGCCGGTCAAGCCGGGTCTGAAATATATGCAGAGAGACCCCAGCATACAAACCCTTGTCGCCATGAGAATGGACCCGGCCGCACCTTTGCTTCATCAGAAATATATGCTGAAGCTGAGCAATTCCTCTGGTTTGAAAGAAACCGATGCGGTTAAAATTGACGCCGTGCTCAAGGGTTTGAAATACTCCGGAAACGCCACGGTTTTCAGTGAAGCGCAAAATGAATCCCGGCGCTATTTCGAATATGAAATTGATTTCTGAACCTTAACGCACCAATTTAATCTCGCCGTGCTCGTGCAGCACGCAGAAAACCGGCAGGCCTTTGCGGGGCCTGCCGGTTTTCTGCCGTGGATCATGAAAAGCAGTATGCAATATATTCGTTCAGCATTTCGGTATGCGGAGCGCTGTACGGGACAAACAGGACATAGCGTCCGGTGATGCTTGCATCTCCAACCGCGTCCGTCCCGGCCACATAGCGGCTCTGGCTCATGTCAAGGCCGGTATAGCAGGTGTTCCCGTCCGGGTCCGTGCCTTCGATCAGATACGCTTCCAGTTTCGCGTAAAGCTCCGGCGTCAGCAGCTTTCCCAGGTCCGCCATGGGCACATCTTCCCGGTAAAACTCGTACACCGCCTCTGTAGTGACCACGAAGTCCAGCTCCTGGGTGGCCATATAGGCGATAATTTTCCCGTTGCTGGCGGCGCTGTACTCTGTGGCTCCGCCGTCCTGGCTGATATACAGGGTGTCGTCAAAAACAACCGCCTGCTTTTTGCTCAGGTCCAGCGTGGCGGTGAAATCCTTCTCCAGATCCCCGGCGGGGAACAGGTTATAGTCGTCGTTGGTGAAGAAGCCCTCCAGCACGATCTCCTTATGGGCCTGTACCACCGCATCGCCCACATAGCCGCAGAACATGACAACGATCAGAAGCAGCAGCATCCACTTCCAGTAATAGGTGAAAATGTACCCGATCTTCTCGCCGAATTTCATGGTGCGCAGCTTGGCAGACTCCGTATCATGCCATTTTTTGACCTTCTGCCGGAAGGTCAGTCCGTAGCCGCCGATCATTCTACCAGCTGCTCCTTTCCCTCTTCCTCCGGGTCCCGGACGTATTTCAGGAAAACGCCGGTGATGAAATAGGAGGAGAAAAAGATATACAAGCCGATCCAGAAGAAAAACAGTCCGCTGACATAATAGATGAGCACGCACACCAGCGCGGTCATCACGAAAAGGGTGATGGTCACATGGAGATTACCCATGGCCATGATGAAGCTGTCGTGGAGGATCTTCTTCAGCTTGAAGTTGAACGCTGCCAGCAGCGGATAGACATACATGAGGCAGGAGAGGAAGATGATCGCGATGCAGCCGCAGAAGCCCAGCAGGGCGATGCCGGCCACGCCGCCCTTGGCCAGGAAGAAGTTCCACGCCGCCCACAGGTCCAGGGCAAGGAAGGCGATACCCGCCAGTTCAATGAGCCAAAGGAGGGTGGCCCGGCCGAAATGGGCCTTGAAGGAAGAAAAGAAGCTTTTCAGGATCTTCCCTTCCCGGTCGTTCACCTGGTGCAGGGCAAAATCGTAAAAGGCGGTGGTCGTCGCGCCGATGGTGAAAACCGGAAGGCTCACCAGGGCCCACAGGATGCTCATGCAGGCCACGTCAGTGATTTTCGCGATAAAATTCCAGAATTTGTTTTCGGGGTTAAAGAGATGGTACATGGATATCTCCTGTCAGAGGCGCGTTATTCAAGGATATTGGTGGTGATGTAGTCAACGCCCATATCCGCCAGCGCTTCTCCGTCTTCCCTGGTGTTCACGGTCCAGCAGTTGACCTCCAGTCCGGCGGCGTGGACCTGATCCACGATCTCCTTTGTCAGGCTGGTGTAGCGGATGTCCAGGCCCAGATTGTATTTTTTCAATGTGTCAAGGGAATTGTCGTCCCATTTGTCCAGCAGGTACTGGGCAGGCTGATTCGGATAGCGCCGGCGCAGATACACCAGATTTTTCAGCTGGAAGGAGATGAAGGTGACATGGTCCAGATAGCCCATCTTTTCGATGGCGGCCACGACCTTATACACGTCGGCGGCCCGGAACTGATTTTTCAGCTCAAGGATACACTCTTTTTCATATTTTTTGCAGATGCCTATATATTCTGCCAGGGTGGGGATGACCAGATCATTGCGGCCCCGCTGCCCGTCAATGTCGGTGAGCCGGAGCTTGCGCAGGGTCTCAAAGCTGCTGTTTTCGATGATGAGGCTGTCCACGCCCACGCGGGCGGTGTTGTCGTCGTGAAAGACCACAAACTGGCCGTCAGCGGTGCGGTGCACGTCGGTCTCAATGCCGTAATAGCTCTCCCGGTTGCCGGCCGCCACGAAGGCCGCGCAGGTGTTTTCCTTTTCCAGCCCGCTTAAGCCCCGGTGAGCAATGGTCTTTGCCTGCTTCTTATTGAATTTGATTGTATTCATCAAACTTACTCCTTATATCCGCAAAAACGGCTTTATTCGCACATTGCAGTATACCATTCTGCTCCTCTGATTTCAATCTCTGCCGCATTGGACGCTTCAATAATTCAAACTTTCGGTTAAGCTGAACAAATTACACCACACAATTTTTTACTTTTGTACAAGTTTTTGAGCGACTTTGAAATAAAATCAATTTTTGTGCAAGTTCGCGTAAAATTTGAGCGAGCGCTTGTCAATTCGGGCCTGAAATGGTATACTTTAACCAACACGCAGCCCCAGGGCTGTAAAGCAATAACCTATCACGAACAAAATGGAGGAACAGCAAATGAAAAAGTTTTTGGCACTGGCTCTTGCACTGTGCATGGTATTCACCCTGTGCGCATGCGGCGGCTCCACCGGCAGCACCGCAGCTCCGGCCGAATCCGCAGCTCCCGCCGAGGAATCGGCCGAGCCCGCAGATGTTTCCATGTATGAAGTCACCGAGCCCATCACCATCGTATGGTGGCACGCGCTCGAAGATCAGTATTCCGATCTGGTAAATGAGGTCGTTGACGGCTTCAATGCTTCCCAGGATCTGGTCACCGTCGAGGCTCAGTATATAGGCGCTTACAAAGACGTGAACGAGGCTCTGGTCGCCGCTCACGCGGCCGGCACCGGTCTGCCCGCAGTCTGCGTGGCCAACACCGACTATGTGGCCTCCTACGGCGCTGGCGGTGTGTTTGAGAACCTGGATCCCTACATTGCAGCCACCGGCTACGACGTGGACGACTTCTCCACCGGTCTTCTCACCAGCTCCCAGTACGACGGCAAGCAGGTCGCTCTGCCCTTCCTGCACTCCACCCAGGTGATCTACTACAACAAGACCCTGGCCGACGAGAACAACATCACCGTCCCCACCACCATTGAGGACTTCGGCGCATTCCTGGAAGCCGGCGCAGCTGCCTGCGGCGGATACGGCACCGTGGTTCCCGGCTGGGACCAGTGGTACTTTGAGACCCTGTACCTGAACGAGGGTGTTGAGATCATCACCGACGACAACACCTGCGATCTGGACAGCGACACCGCTATCGGCGTGACCGACATGATCAAGGGCTGGTGCAACGACGGTCTGGCCTACCTGGCCACCGGCACCGACGCTTCCGCAACCATGCGTCAGAAGTTCTATGACGGCGAGGCCTTCTCCGTCATGCACACCTCTTCCCTGTACAACAACTATGTTGACAAGTGCGACTTCGAAGTCGGCATGGCATGGTACCCCGCAGCTTCCACCGGCGACATGTACTCTGAGGTCGGCGGCTGCGTGCTGGGCATCCCCGCCGGCAACGACCAGGCCACCAAGAACGCCGCATGGCTCTTCCTGCAGTACCTCTGCGGCAAGGAAGTCAACATGAAGTGGGCCGAAGGCACCGGCTACCTGCCCACCCGTAACTCCGTGCTGACCACCGCCGAAGGCGTTGCCTTCCTGGAGGCCAAGCCCGCATTCCAGTGCATCTTCGACAACCTGAACCTGATCAACCCCCGTATCCAGAACGCCGCATGGAGCGAGCTGGCTACCACCTGGAAGAACTACATGGACGTGATGATCAACCAGGGCGGCGATGTCACCTCTGAATCCCAGAACATGGTCGTTGAGATCAACGAGATCCTGGAGGACCATGCCTGATCTCTCCGTTGGGAGATAAAAGAATGATCTCCGAATAAAGTTTAACCAAAGCCTCAAGCCTTGCTCTCCGGCAAGGCTTGAGGTACACCCATATCGGAGAGAAAGGATTTATGCTTATGACCGACGTCACCGCAACAACCGCCGTGGCTCAGGCCCCGGCCGGGCAGAAAAAGCCCAGGATCACCCAGAGACAGAAAGCCAAATTCGTTGACTTTCTCTTCGTGCTGCCCGCCCTGGTTCTGCTCGCTGTCTTTACCTATTACCCCGTCGCCAAGCTGGTCCAGATCAGCTTTACCGACTGGAACCTGCTCAAGCCCGAATGGAACTTTGTGGGCCTGAAAAACTGGAAGTGGCTCTTTGCGGGTTCCGGTGCCAAATACCTCTGGAATTCGCTGAAGGTGACCTTCCTGTACTCTTTGGGTGAGATCTTCGCCACCATGGTGGGCGGCATGATCTTCGCCCTGATCTTCAAGCGCATGACCCGCTCCTTCAGCGCCATGCGTGCCATCCTGTTTGTGCCCAAGTATGTGGCCATGTCCTCCTGCGCTGTGGTCTTCCTCTGGATTCTGAACACTGACTACGGCGTGCTGAACTACCTGCTCAAGCTTATCGGCCTGCAGCCGGTGGACTGGCTGAACCAGGAGTCTACCGCTCTGCTCTCCGTTTTGATGACCACCTGCTGGCGCGTTCTGGGCTACGGCATGATGATCTATCTGTCGGCCATGATGGGCATTTCGCCCCAGTACTATGAGGCGGCCTCTCTGGACGGCGCAAACGGCAGGCAGCAGTTCTTCAAGATCACCCTGCCTCTGCTCTCCCCCACCACACTGTTCCTGCTGGTCACCACCTTCCTCAGCTCCATGAAGGTGTTCCAGTCCGTGGATATTCTGACTTCCGGCGGCCCCGCCCGTTCCACCGAAGTGTTTGTCTACCTGATCTACCGTTACGCTATGGTGGACTTCCGCATGGACCGTGCGGCCACTTCCGCCGTCATGTTCTTCGTGATCCTGCTGTGCATCACCGTGGCGACCATGAAGTACTCCAACAACTCGGTCAACTACGACGCTTAAGAAAGGGGGAAGAAAAATGAATCCTGAAACTGCCATTCGGAAAAAGCACCACAGCGCCGGATATCATGTCCAGACTGTTGTGGCTGTTCTCATCACCATCGTCATGCTCTTCCCTCTGTACTGGATGCTGGCCACCTCCGTGAAGTCCGCGGAGGAAGTGCAGCGGGTCATTCCTACCCTGTTCCCGCAAAGCTTCCACCCGGAGAACTATCTTAACGTTCTGACCCGCGCCAACTTCCTGAAGTACTACTGGAACACCATCGTCATGACCGCCGGCATCCTGATCCTTCAGGTGGGCACTGGCACCCTGGCCGCCTACGGCTTCGCCTGCGGCAACTTCAAAGGCCGCAACGTGATGTTCTATCTGGTGCTGGGCGCGCTGATGATCCCCCTGCAGGTAACCTTTATCCCCATCTACATCATGTGCGCTAACTGGGGCCTGGCCGATACCTTCCTGGGTCTGATTCTGCCGGAATCTGTTTCCGCCTATTATATTTTTATGATGCGAAACTCTTTCATGGCCATCGACCAGAGCTATATTGACGCCGGGCGGATCGACGGTCTGGGGCGCTTCGGCATTATCTGGGATGTTCTTGTTCCCATGAGCAAGGCCACCATCTTCACCGTAACCCTGGTGACCTTCTCCAACGGCTGGAACGCCTACTTCTGGCCCAAGATCATCGCCAAAAACGAAGTGCGCCGTGTTCTGACCGTTGGCCTTGCCCAGCTGAAAAATACCTTCGCCGGACAGGCTGTGTCCAACTACCATGAGATCATGGCCGGCGCCGTACTGGCTGTGCTTCCGCTGATCATCCTGTTTATGATCTTCCAGAAATACATGATGACCGGATATTCCAAGGCGGCAATGAAGTAACCCAGCAAGCAAAGGAGGCGCACCGCTTTTGGCGGTGCGCCTTTTGTCTCGCGCGAGGCACTCATTCTCCGGCGCCGATCACCGTGCCGTGACACCCGGTGCTGAAATATCCGGGGATATCCGTAACCACAAAGTCCATGTCCTTTAAGTGCAGCAGGCTGCTGCCGGGCTCCGCGTTCATCTGCTCCCGGGAAAACAGAAGTACTCTTTTCTCCGCGTGCCTTGCCGCCGAGCGGAGAACAGACATGCGGTCAATATGATAAAATGTGATGTCTCCGTCCTCCGTCAGCGCGTCGCCGCTGAAGAAGGCCATATGGGTATAGAGCAGACCGGCCAGCTCCGCCGCCTGGCTGCCGGACAGCGCGTCATCCCTCGCCTGCAGCCGCCCGCCGGTGCAGTGGACGTGGGCCGCATGGCCGCACAGCGCGTCAGCCGCGGCTAAGCTGTCTGTCACCACAGTCAGATCCGCCACCCGGCTCACCGCCTTTGCCAGGGAGCGACTGAAGCGGCCCGCAGCGATAAAGATGGTGCTGTGGGGCTTGACCAATGCAGCCGCCGCGGCCACAATGGGGTCGTCGGGCTGAACAGGTTCGCCATGGGTTACGGCGTGGGCCATGCGGGTCACGGCCATTGCCTTGCCGTGGCTTCTGACGATCAGCCCACGGCGGGACAGCTCGGTCAGATCCCTGCGAATGGTGGCCGAACTGACATAGAGCTGGGACTCCAGCTCCTTTGCGGTTATGGTACGGCTGCTCTCAATCAGCCGCAGGATTTTTTGAAGGCGTTCTTCCGACATCTCTGTCTCCTTTCCCGCCGCACTCAGGCGTGTACCCGTCTGACAATGGCTCTGGCGGAAAGCGGATGCTTTTCATCGTCCGTGATCAGATAGCGGAACGCATCCAGGTGGGCAAAGTTGTAGGGCCGTGTCAGTCCGATCTTGCTGTGGTCAAACAGCAGCACCGCGCTTTGGGCCTGCTCCATGGCCGCTCTGCGGAGAGAGGCCGCATACTCCGTGGTTTCCGCCGCGAAGCCCGTGGGTGTCACCGCCACCGGGGAGAAAAAGGCCAGGTCAAAATTGAAAGCGCGCACAGCCTCTTCTGCCGCCGGGCCAAAAAAGCCCTTGGATAAGGTAGACATCTCCCCGCCGAGCAGATGGACCGGCACCAAACTGCCCTGAAAGCGGGTGGCCACGGGCAGACTGTTTGTCACCACAACGATATTTCTCATGTTCCGCAGGCCGCTGACCATCTGCAGTACGGTGGAGGAGGAATCCAGGAAGATCACGCTGCCGCTGCTCACCAATTGCAGCGCGTTTCGGGCAATGAGCGCCTTAGCCTGGACATTCACCGTGGAACGAAAGCCCACCGGCGTGTCAACGATGGTCTCCGATATGGGGACAACGCCGTTTTTGCTGACGGAAACCATGCCCCGCCGGTTCAGTTCAGACAGGTCGCGCCGTATGGTGGACACGCTGACGTTGAATTTCTCCGCCAACTCCTGGGTCGTCATATAGCCTTTTTCCCTTATTGTCCCCAAAATATCCAGCAGCCGCAGCTCGCGCACAGTTATCCCCCCTGTAAATGCTTAAATTTTATTATAATGACTGCTGAATAAACCGCTTTGCGGTTTATTCACACGGCTTATGCCGTGAAATTCCATAAAACGGCTCTTTTAACCGTTTTATGGAATTCAGTCATTGTAACAATGCGTATTTTCCTTGGCGTGGCGCACCACGCCAAGGAAAGGTGCAAGGATTTTGTGCAAACAAGCACAAATCCCTTGCACTTGAACAAAGCCTGTTGGCCTTGAAAGCCGAGGCTTTCAAGGCTTGCGGCTTTGTTCAGAACGTATTATTATAACAAGAGTAACTGATTTTTGTCAACCAGACCCATTGTTTGAAAGGAAACGGAACCATGTACCAAATCACTCCCGATCTCCCTCAGTTCAAGGCAAATCTGCACAGCCACTCCAACCTGTCTGACGGCAGCCTGACGCCGGAGGCCATGGCCGAGGCCTATAAGTCCCGGGGCTATTCCGTTCTGGCCATTACCGACCACGAGGCCCCCTATGACCACACCCATCTCAGCACCCCCGATTTTCTGATGCTCACCGGGTATGAGGCCTATATCCGCCCCTCGTCCAACTGCCAGCTGGATGTCTACGGGCCGGAGATCCATCTCAATCTGTTGGCAAAGGAGCCCCACAACACCTGTTTTGTGGCCTATGACCCCAATTTCTGCAAGTACATGCCCCATGCGCTGGCCGAGTCCAGAGAACAGGCGGGCAATCTCGGGCCCCGCCGCTATGAAAGGGAATATATCCAGCGCTTTATCCAGGAGGCGAAAAACGCCGGATACCTGGTCACCTACAACCACCCCAACTGGTCCATGGAGGAACCAGAGGAGATTTTGCACTACGACGGCTTTTTCAGTCTGGAGATCTTCAACACCGGCTCCATGGTGATTAACGGCCACGAGAACAATCTGGGCCTGTATGACAGGCTCCTGCGCCACGGTAAGTTCCCCTATGTCCACGGTGCGGACGACAACCACAACAAGCAGCCCTTTGACGACCCGCGCTGCGACTCTTTCGGCGCGTGGACCATGATCATCGCGCCGGAGCTGAGCTATCCGGCCATCATCCAGGCACTGGAATTGGGCAATTTTTACGCCAGCACCGGGCCGGAGATCCGGGAGCTGCACTTCAGGGACGGCCATGTGACCCTGCGCTGCTCGGAGGCCCGGCGCATCACCATGCATATGAGCCCCAAGCGCAGTCAGAATGTCTGCGCCCAGCCGGGCGAAACCCTGGAATTTGCGGAGTTTGACATCCCCGACAGCGCCCCCTATGTGTATTTCTCCGTGTTTGGCCCTGACGGGACGGAGGCCCACACCCGCGCTTATACCCGGGGAGAGATGAAAATTTGCTGTGCCGGGGAAGGTGAATGAAAACATGAACACGCGAATCGTGCGCATCTGCGCCTTGTGCCTTTGTCTCTGCCTGCTCTGCGGCTGCGGCAGCACGGCGGCACAGCCCGCAGCGGATACCCCGCCTGCCGAAACGGCCGGAGAAAAGGGCCTTCAGCTCAGCCAGACGCCGTCCGTCTCCGCCGAAAAATACCTGGGGAAGAGCGAGTTTGCGGACTTCCTGTCCCGGGCGGAAAAGACTTACCTGATCCCCGGGCTGAATGAGGCGGCCATCCCCCAGGGCATGAGCTGGTGCGAAAGCACTGGCCTGGTCTATCTCTCCGCCTACTACAAAACCGATGCTGTGCCCTCCGTGATCATGGCCCTTGACGGGTCGAGCGGTGACTTTGCGGCGGAATACCGGCTTTATAACGCCGACGGCAGCCCCTTTACCAGCCATGTGGGCGGGCTGGCCGCGGCGGGAGACCAGCTTTACGTCTCCGCGAAGCTGGATAACGACGGCAGCTACAGCGTGGCCGTCATTCCCCTTGAAAGCCTGCCGCCGGAGGGGAGCCACGACATCACCATTGAAAAGGCCGTGACGTTGCCCGTCTCCCCATCCTTCCTGAATTACTCCCAAGACATCCTCTGGGTGGGCAATTTCTATCACCCCTCCGCGGACTACGGCCTGTCCGCCGGCATGGACTTCACAACGAAGACGGCAGACGGCGACTATGGCTGCTATATTCTGGGCTATGCTCTGGGCGGTGGCACACTGGGCGGCGATACCGGCACGGCCCCTGCCCCGGATTATGTGCTGGTGGCCCCAGACCGTATTCAGGGCATGGTTTTCTGCGATGACGGCACCGTGCTGCTGAGCCAGTCCTACGGCCGCAAGAATAACTCCACCCTGCTGCGCTATGACCTGGATCTGGACCGGGCGGACGGCTCTGTCCCGGTGGGCGGCAGTGAGGTTCCGGCAACTATTCTGGACAGCGGCGCCCTGCGGGAGGCCATCACCGCCATGCCCATGACCGAGGCCCTGTGTACAGGCCCGGACGGCAATGTGCTGGTTCTGTTTGAGTCCGGCGCCATGGCCTACAGCGACGGCAAATACCGCACAGACCATGTATGGAGCCTGAAGCTTTCCTGATTGTGTTCGGGCAGACTGCTATTTGAGAGACTGACCTCCCGTACCGCCGTGTACACCGTTTATACCACCGCTATTCGGCCCACAAAACGCGAAACTTCATGCCGGGCAAATCCGCGCCTTTCATCTTGCTGAACATGCGCATACCGCGCGCATTAATACACCAGGTTTCTTTTGAGACCTGGTGTCAGACTGTAGACAAAGCTATCGGCAGTGTATAAAGTCGCATGGGGAGAGTGCAGAGAGGGGACGGGAGTCCCCTTTCTGCGTTCAATCCATACTTATACAGGAGTATTTTTTAATACTCCTGTATAAGTTTTCAAGGCGTCGAACTTTGTCGACGCCTTGACACCAGGTTTCTTTTGAGACCTGGTGTATTTTTGTTTTCTGTATTCTTGCGGCTTCAACCGGGGAAAATACTTTACGATCATTTGACAGAGAGTTTACCGGGCGGCGGTATCGGGCAAATGCACTTTTTCGCATACTGGTAGTCATTAACAGGAAAAGAGTGGGCGTGGGATGAACACATATAGTAACCGGGAGCTGTCCTGGCTGAAATTCAACGAACGGGTCCTTGAAGAGGCGGAGGATGAGCGCGTGCCCCTGTGCGAGCGGCTGAGCTTTGCCTCCATTTTTCAGAGCAATCTGGACGAGTTTTTCATGGTGCGGGTGGGCTCCCTGGAGGACCAGCTGCTGGTGTCCCGGGATCTGCGGGACAACAAGACTCGCATGACCGACGCCGAGCAGATCAGCGCCATACTGAAAGAAGTCGCCCGGCTGAACCGGCGGCGGGACGCGGTCTATGCCGCGCTGATGAGCCGTCTGGAAGAGCAGGGCGTCCGCCTGGTCAATTTTCAGAAGATCGGCGCGCGAGAGAGCGGCGAGCTGGAGCGGTATTTTGACGCGGAGATCGCGCCGCTGCTCTCGCCCACGGTGGTGAGCAAGCGGCAGCCCTTCCCCTTTCTGCAAAACAAGGAGATCTACGCCGTGGGCGTGCTGGCCGGAAAAAACGGCGGGGAAAAGCTGGGCATTATCCCCTGCGGCACCGGGGTTTTTCCCCGGCTCATCCGCGTGCCTGGGCAGCCGGGGGCCATGATGCTGTCGGAGGAGCTGATCCTCCACTTCCTGCCCAAGGTGTTCAGCAGCCACCGGGTGGCCTCCAAGTCCCTGATCCGGGTGACGCGAAACGCGGACATCGACGCCGACGCCCTCTATGACGAGGATCTGGATTACCGGGAGTTTATGGCCCAGCTCATCAAGCGCCGCCGTCGCCTGGCGCCGGTGCGGCTGGAGCTGTCCCGGGAGCTGGACGGCGACATTGTGGAGACTTTGTGCTCCTATACGGATCTGAAACCGGAAGCGGTTTTCCGCTGCCGCTCGCCCCTGGACCTGTCCTTTCTGTCTCAGATCCAGGACTCCCTACGGCAGGATCCGGAACTTTTCTATGAAAAACGCTTTCCCCAGCGCCCTTCTCAGTTTCGTCCCCACTGCGCTGTGATGCCCCAGATCAAAGCGGGGGACAAGCTGCTGTCCTATCCCTTTGAGAGCATGAAGCCCTTTCTGGATTTCCTTCAGGAGGCGGCAAATGATCCCAGCGTGGTGTCCATCAAAATGACCCTGTACCGGGTGGCCCGGCACAGCAAGATCGTGGAAAGTCTCATTGAAGCGGCGGAAAACGGCAAGAATGTTCTGGTGCTGGTGGAGCTGAAAGCCCGCTTTGACGAGGAGAACAACATCGAATGGTCCCGCCGTCTGGAGGAGGCCGGCTGCCAGGTGATCTACGGGCTGGACGGCTACAAGGTCCACTGCAAGCTCTGTCTTGTGACCCGCCGGGCGGAGGGCCAGACCGAGTATTATACCCAGATAGGCACCGGAAACTACAACGAAAAGACCGCCCGGCTCTACACCGACCTGTCCCTGATGACGGCAGACCCGGCCATCGGAATGGAGGCCGCCGCGGTGTTTCAGGCCCTGGCCAAGGGCGAAATGGTGGAGGATTCCCAGCATCTGCTGGTGGCCCCCAGGAGCCTGCAAAACCGGGTGCTGGCCCTGATCGACCGGGAGATCGCTTATGCCCGGAAGGGCGAGCCGGCCTATATCGGCATAAAGATCAACTCTCTCACGGACAAGACCATCATCGACCGGCTGATCCAGGCCTCTCAGGAGGGCGTGAAGATCGACCTGGTGGTCCGCGGCATCTGCTGTCTGCTGCCCGGCGTGCCGGGGGACACGGAAAACATCCGGGTCATCAGCATTGTGGGCCGCTTTTTGGAGCACTCCCGCATTTATATCTTCGGAACTGGGGAGCGGCAGATCGTCTATATCGCCTCCGCCGACTTTATGACCCGCAACACCCTGCGGCGGGTGGAGGTGGCCGCCCCGATCCTGGACGCCGGGCTGCGCCGGCGGCTGACGGAGATGTTCCAAACCATGCTGCGGGACAATCAGCAGGCCCGGGAGCTGCAAAACACGGGAAAATATGTGCGCGTGCAGAATAATGACCCGCCGCTGAATTCCCAGGAATATTTCTACCGGCAGGCCTATCAGCAGGCGTCTGAACCTTCGGAGCCCGCGCCTGCGGCACCCACTTCTGCGGATAAATCTCGGCAGCTGCCAGGCTGGCTGCGCCGGGCCTTCCGGAAGGAAGCCAAGTAACTTTAAGTGGAGCGATGCACATGAAATACGCATTGATCGACATGGGCTCCAACAGCATCCGGCTGACGGTCTATGACCTGGACGAAAGCAGCTTCAAGATCCTGTTTAAGGAAAAAATCATGGCAGGGCTTGCAGGCTATGTGGAGCATGGGCGGCTGACCCAGGACGGCATTGACTGCGCCTGCCGCAGTCTGCGGGAATTTCAGACCACCCTGGAGCTTCTCCACATCGAGCATTTAGCGGTATTCGCCACGGCCTCTTTGCGGAACATCTCCAACACCATTCAGGCCGTGGAGCAGATCCGCCGGGAGACCGGCGTGGAGGTGGAGGTGCTCTCCGGCGAAGCGGAGGCCGAATGCGGCTTTTACGGGGCAGTCTGCGATATGGAAATGGCCGACGGGCTGTTCGCGGATATCGGCGGGGCCAGCACGGAACTGGGCCTGCTCACCGGCGGACAGCTGCAAAAGGCCGGAAGCGTGCCGGTAGGCTCGCTGAAGCTGTACCGGGACTGTGTGAAAAATATTCTGCCGGGAAAAGGCTCCCAGCAGCGGATCAAGGACGCGATCCAGACCGCCTTTGAAGACGGCGCGCTGAAAGAACTCCCGGCCATGGACCAGCTTCTCTGTGTGGGCGGCACCGCCCGGGCGGCCCTGCGGCTTTGCAAAAATCTTTTCGGTCTGCCAGACGGCAGCCGCAGCTTCACCAGAGCGCAGCTGGAGCAGCTGACCGAACAGCTCTGCAAGGCGGACAAGGACGCCGCCGACCTGATTTTGCGCTATGAGCCGGAGCGCATCCACACGCTGATCCCCGGCCTTATGGTCCTGCGCCATGTGGCGGGCTGTTACCGGATATCCCATATCGCCGTCAGTCGTTACGGCGTCCGGGAGGGCTATCTCCGGCAGCGGATCCAGCCCACATTATAACGCGGCGGCCCACCGCCATCAAAAAAACATCCCGAGCAAAGGCTCAGGATGTTTTCCTTTTTTAATGTTCCGTCTGCCGTTCAAGCTGGGCAAAAAAGGCGTCCTTTGCCTCCTTTTTCCGGCTGCGGCTGATGGGGATCTCCTCTCCGTTGATCAGGGAGAAGCTCTCCGTTTTCATGCCAGTGATCTTTTCCACATTGACCCAGAAGCTCTGGTGGCAGTGGGCAAAGCGGTCCGCCGGGAAATCCTTCAGCAGCTCTTCCGCCTTTGCGGTGGTAAAATGCTTTTTCCCGCTGCAAAGAACAATGGCGGTCTTTTTCAAAATCCGTTCCAGATACAGAACTTCCGCTGCCGTCACCGTCTGCACTGTCCGCCCCTCCCGGAAGCGGATGCGCAGTTCCTGCGTCCTGTCCGCCAAAACCTTTGTCAGCGCGGCGTCAATGCGCTCTTCCAGCTCGGATTTTAAGATGAAATAGCTGTGGCGGGTCTCATATACCTCCGTGGCATAGCCAAGAAAACTGGTAAGAAAAATGATGTTGCACTCCGGGACCAGCAGGTTCAGCGTCTTTGCCACATCTATCCCGCTGGTCCCGGGCATATGGATGTCCAGAACGGCCAGGTCCGGCGTGTAGCCTCCGTTTTTAACGGCTTTGATCAGCTCTGTACCGTCGGAAAACAGCTCTGTCTCCGGGGAGAAGCGTTCCGCTTTTTCCAGAATGAGTTTTTCGGTCTTTTGGCTCTGCTTGTAATCATCATCGCATATGGCGATATGTACCATACCCTATCCGCCCCAAGTCTTTAAATCCGTTTTGCGTAAATGCGCCCGCCTTTTTTCTCCTGGCGAAGGCCTCCGGGCCGGGTCTTTCCCCAGCTCTCCCGCCGGAGACCTCGCCGCTTTGTCAGCCAGCTCCGCGCAGCGCCAAAGTGCTCATCATTATCTCTAACATCGCTTTTCTGCAAATTATTCCTGTAAAACTGCAAATTATGCAGTCTCTCAGAAAACCGCGACAAAATGTGATATTATCTATAAAAATTGCACTTGATTCTCATTTGAACTTTATACCACATTTTTACTTTTGTAAAGTGATGTTTTTACAATTTTTCGCGTAAATTTGCCGTTAAAAATACTGGGAGAAGGAGTTTCTCCGGCCGATGGCCGCACTTCAGCAGGTAAAGCCCGCTAAGCCGCAGAGTCATCCTCACTCCCGGTATTTTTAACGGCAGATTTTTTATCCGCCGGCCGGCGCAAAACGGAACAAAAGCTCCCGTATAGCCCCGTCGAACACCGTCCAGTCGTGATCGCCGTCCTCAACGATCATCAGGGTGGAATCGGTCACGTTGTCCAGCTGGGAAAAGGCCGGGTACGCCTCTCTCATGGTGTTCAGCTTATAGTCCAGCTCGCCTGCCGCCATAACCAGATATTTGATCTCCTGCTTTTGGGAAAACGCCTCCAGGGTGGCCTCCTCCTGGGCCATGCCGGAAAACAGGCCGTAATAGGCAAAGATATCCGGCAGCTCCTGAATGGCTATGCATATGGACTGGGCGGCGGTGGAGGGGCCGGCAATGGCGAAATTCTCCCTTGCCGCCACAAGCGCTTCCACGGAGGAATCCGCTGCGTAGGTGGAAAAGTTGTCCACCGTGTACTGGATCAGGGACAGATACCTGCCCACATGCTCGGCGGAAGTCGTGGTGTTTGTGGAGACGATAATGAGCGGATCGCAGTAGCCCTCCTGGATCAGAAAGTCCAGATAGGTTTTGGTGTTGATCTGACGGCCGAAATAGATGTTCCGGTGGGAATAGCTGGGGCCTGTACCCAGCATCTTATAGGGGTCGCCGTCGGCGCCGTTCAGATACAGCAGGACCTTATACTGCCGGTTCTCATCGTAGCCATAGGGCAGATAGATGAGATATGTGGCGCCGTCCTCCCCTGTGGCGCTGACGACCTCGCCCAGCTCTGTGGGCTTGAAATAGACCATGTCCCGGTAGTCCTCATAGACCAGCTCCTCCGGAGAGGCCGGGCGGCGGTAGCCGTATTTTCTGCCCTCCTCATAGCTGAGCTTATACCGGTCATTCTTGAAGTTTTTCTCCAGCTGGGGGTCAAAGATATACGGTACCCCGTCGATCTCGATTTCCGTCCAGCCGTGGACGCCGCCCAGAGCATCCAGCGGGCGGCAGATGGTCACAGCGGGATAACCGATCCCCCGGGCCAGCGCCCAGAAGGCCGCGGCGGAATTAAAGCAGTTGCCCAGACCGGTTTCAAACATCACTTTCGCGTCGTCCGTCTCCCATTCGGTCGCCCCTTCAGCATAGTGGTTCCGGCTCAAATACTGGAAGCTGTCCCGCACATATTCATAGATAAGCCGCAGCAGGGCCTCTCTGTCCTGCGCCGCCTCCGGGTGCTGGGCGCAGAGCGCCAGAATGGTTTCGGAGACATACCCGTCCAGCTCGCTGTCCCCGGAGGTATAGCGCCCATCCGCGCCGAAATAAAGGGGGCCGGCGTAAGCGTCCCGCAGCAGCAGACCGTCCTCCCCGCAGCAATAGAGGCTGCCGGAGAGCAGAAACACCCCCGGCTCATAGCCGGAGGAGATCTCCGTCTCTTCCCAGCGCGTTCCCTCTGCTGATATGCTGTGCCAAACGGCGGCTTCCAGCAGGTCGGCAAAATAGGGGCTGTTCCTGTCCAGATCCACCGGAGCGGCACCCTCGGTTTTCACCCGCTCGTCTGCGCCCCTGCCGGTGAGCCGGTTGAGCATGGCGGCAAATTCCGCCCGGGACATACTGCCCTCCCCGGCATATTCCGCCAGCTCCTCATCGGTGAAAAACTGGCCCAGGACCTGCACGATCTCCGCCCGGGAGGCCGGCCCTTCCCCCTCCGGCAAAACCGGCTGAACGTCCGCTTCCGGAGACAGCAGCGCCGAGACAGCCCGGCTCAATTCCTCCGCGCTGATGCTGTCTTCCGGGCGGAGAAAACCGCTTTCATCCGCAAAGAGGTAGGGCACATGGCTGTCCAGCGCGGGGAGGACGCAGGCCGTGTACACGGCGTCTTTCCCGCTCCCGGCGGCGGAAGGCTCCACAGGCGCGCCCGCCTGATCCGTCCAGCAGATAAAGCGCATGCCGGGAATCTCGGGGACGTATTCCGGCGGCAGCTCGCCGGCGGTCAGCGTCAGCTCCCGCAGGACCTCTCCGTTATATTGATATCTGAGCGTATATTCCTTCGGTGCGCCGCAGCCGGAGAGGAGGACGGCTATCAGGACAAAAGCAGCAAGCAAACACCCTTTCCGTTTAAACAACCTTATCTGCGCCATATCAAGGCCCCCATAATCTTCCACATCGTGATACTGGCATTAAATCATAAGGAAATTATCAAGTCAACAATTACCGTCCGGTTTTTTCGCTCTGTGGGGAAGAATCGCCGCAATTGAGATTCTGTCCGCAGGCGCGGGGCAGCAGACCGTTTTTTATGGGCAGGAAACCGCCGCTCTGTCAACGGTTTTACAGGAAAAACCATACAAGCTTATTTCTTTCTCCCAGATAGACGGTTTTTATGATTTCTTTACGCGCAAAGCGCCGTTAGCGGTTTACAAAATCAGTAAAATATATTATAATAGCTTAATCTAAAAGGGTTATTATGCCCTTTCGCAATATCAATTATTCGAGAGGACTTCAGCGTGAAACAACTCGTTTTACTATATTGGGGCTGCGTATTCCTGATGTACCTGTCCGAAGTGTATCATCCGGTGGATGTGCAGATCGAAGGCAAACAGACCGGAAAGTATCATTTCATGCGGCGCAGGTCGGATATTTTTATGGTCATCGTCATCGCTTGGATGACATGCTTCTCGTTTTTAAGGACCAGCTATAATGATACGGGAAACTATATTTTCTCTTTTAAAAACGCCATGAGCGTTGCAGAAGGCATTAAAGCCGGAACCTTTACAGATTGGACAGGCAATCCGTGGTCTATGCTGTACCGGAGCTTGATGCACGATATCACCGAAAACTATCATATTTATTTCTTTTTTCCTGCTTTTTTAAGCAGCTTTGCTGTTATCAAGCTTTTCAAACGCTATTCTGTTAATCCAGCATTCAGTATTCTGATCTTCTTTTCTATTGGAACATATGTCACATATATTGCCGCATTAAAGCAATGTCTGGCTATGTTTTTCCTGCTTTTATCAATTCCATATGCAATTGACAGGAAATACATACGCTTTTATCTTTTGGTGCTGGTTGCGATCATGTTCCATACCCATGCCTTTATGTTTGCTATTGTTCCGCTCCTATTAGACAAACCGTGGGGAAAGCTAACTTGGATATTGCTTGGCACAACATTATTTGCCATGGCCACCTACGATGTTACATTGGGGGCGTTTATGGAATATGCGCAATCAATTGGCGCGCTTGTCGCAGACGACGAAGTATTTGACAATCATCAGATCAACATTCTCCGCGTAATGGTGTATTGGGTTCCGGCTGTCTTGGCTCTGGTTTTCCGCAACCGTTTGTTTCACGATTCAACGAGAACAGAGAATTTATTTGTCAATATGAGTATCGTCAGTGCGTTTATATTGACCATCGGACTGGTCCAGGGTGCAAATCTTTATGCCCGCATGGCAGCGTATTTTGAGATCGCAACAGTAATCGCTCTCCCTTGGATCGTCAAGAAACTGTTTACGAAACAATCTGTACAGTTTGTAACCGTGGTGGCTACCTTACTCTATTTCGGTTATTTCTATTTTGAGTTCGGAATCACAAAAGCTTTCGCTAATAACTACGCCGCCATCAGTCTGTGGCAATTTATCCTTAGTCTTTTTGGCTAACGAAGTGAGGAATAAAGAATAAAAATGAAAAGTAAACTAAAAGCCTTCGTAAAAGGCAACAAGATCATTTACAACCTTTACTATCATTTGGGGTCTTTATTCCTGCGTTTTATCGGGTTGTTTGTTAAGACAGATCCCAATTTAATCCTGTTCATTAGTTATGGCGGTCAAAAATATGATGACAGTCCCAGAGTGGTTTATGAATATCTGCTGGAGCACCCCGTGTCCTCCAAGCACAAACATGTTTGGGCTTTTATTGAACCTGATAAATTTCCGCAGGTGGAGCAAAAGGTCAAAGTGGACACGTTATCCTACTATATTACGGCCATGCGTGCCGGGTATTGGATCACCAATTCCAGTGCATCAAGAGGCTTGAACTTTCGCAAAAAGCAAACAAAGAATTTCTGTTTTACGCATGGTTTAACCGGCATCAAAAAAATTGGTATTGATGTCGAGCAGTTTGACAAGGCATTCCGCATCGGTTTTCAGGAGCAATTTGATGGTATCTTTGTGGAGGGGTCTAAAGAGATCCCCATATTGGCCCATGCGTGGCAGATGGACCCTTCTGTGTTCCATATGACTGGTTTACCGCGAAATGATGACCTTGCAACGGTTACGGAAGATGAAATCAGATGCATAAAAAAACGTCTGGGCATTCCACAATCAAAAAAAGTTATCCTGTATGCCCCCACGTTCCGGGAGTTTAGCCGTGCAGAGGATGGAAGAAACGCGCTTGGTATTCCAATTGATTTTTCAAAATGGGAAGAGGCTTTGGGGCAGGAATATGTGCTGTTGGTAACAGCCCACTATGAGGTTGCAAAACTACTGGATGAACTGCCGAAAAATGATTTTGTCGTCAACGCTTTTCAATATCCTGTGCTGAACGATTTGATCAAAGTGTCTGACATTCTGATCTCTGACTATTCCAGTATTGTATTTGATTATTCCATTATGGAGCGTCCCATTTTCTGTTATGGATACGATTATGATGCCTATTCAGTGGAGCGCGGACTATATACAGACTTGGAGCAGCTTTTTTCCCATGGGGTTCTGCGCACCGAAGATGAGGTGCTCAAGGCAATTCAAGAAATCAACTACAAACAGGAATGCGAGTATACAAGGAGCCACATTAAACACGAATATATTGCAACATATGGAGATGCTGCAGGAAAAGCAATACAGATCATTTTCAAGGAGTAATATGTGATGGCCGTTTCATTAAGCATCATTATCCCCGCATATAACGTCGTTTCCTATTTGGAAGATTGTATTGAAAGTATTATGGCCGGAACTTATCAAGATTTCGAGATTCTGCTGATTGACGATGGCTCCGTGGATGGCACCGGCAGCTTATGCGACAGGCTTGCAGAAAAGTATTCTGTCATCCAGGTTTTCCATACAACAAATTCCGGCTTGGCCAATGCCAGGAACCTGGGAATCGATCATGCTTCCGGGCAGTATGTTGGCTTTGTTGATGCAGATGACGTAATTGCCCCTAATATGTTTGAGGCTTTAGTATATTGCATGGGGCCAGACATAGATATGACCGCCTGCCGGTTCCGGCGGTGCAGAAGAGAAGAACTTGATGCGACTGAAATTCCCATTACTCACCAGACAATTACAAACCAGACCGACACCGCACAAAAGGTTATGACAGGCGGATATGGTCAATACGTTTGGAATAAGCTCTACAAAGCGGAGGTCATAGAAAAAAACGAGATCCGGTTCCGCAAGGACTGCCGTGCAATGGAAGACATGTATTTCATAATGGATTACTTGATCCATTGCAGAAAAGCGGTATTCCTTGATGAGCAACTATATTATTACATTACGACTGATGGAAGCATTACAAGTACATTCCGCGACAACCGCATGGTAGGCAGTGTTTATTTGGATCTTCCCAGAAGCTGGAGATTCTGTACCGAAGTAATGGAATCATTCTCCCATGAGCTGGGAAATCAAGCCAGAGCCAGGACGGTTATGTTTTACCAAACCGTTCTGCGGAAACTGGAAAAACCCGACACCCAATATATTGACGAGACTATTGCTTATGTAAAGAAGAACAAATCCGCTTTGCTCCATTACAAGTGGGGTTATAAATACTATCTCTCTGGGCTTGTTTTAAGTATAAGTTATCCTCTCTGGTCAAAAATCTTTCGACGGGGGCTTCCGCAATGAGCCAACCCACTTTGATTGTCTCCCTTGATTTTGAGCTGTTCTGGGGTATGCAGGACGGTTGGGCGCTATCTGAATATGAAGACCACGTTCTGGGCGGCCGGAAGGCGATTCCGCAGATGCTGGATCTGTTCCAAAAGCACGGTATCCACGCCACCTGGGCGACTGTTGGCTTTCAGTTCGCAGAAAGCGAAGTCGAAGCAAGGAAATATTTCCCCGATCAGAAGCCGACTTATGATAATCCCGCGCTGTCCAGCTACCGCTGCTTTGGCAGCATCGGGCAGAACGAACAGGAAGCTCCCTGCTTCTACGCTCCCAGTCTGATCGGGATGATCGCCGCTGCCCCCGGTCAGGAGATCGGCAGCCATACCTTCTCCCACTACTATTGCCGGGAGGCCGGCCAGACCGTGGAGCAGTTTCGGGCTGATATGCTGGCAGCAAAAGCCATTGCCGCCGATAAAGGCTATGACCTGAAATCTGTGATTCTGCCCCGGAACCAGTGCGAACCGGAATACACCCAAGTGCTGAATGAGCTGGGCTTTACCGCCTACCGGGACGAGGAAAACGACTGGATCCATGAAAAGATCAGATTCCGTCCGCTGATGCGCCTTTTGCGCCTTGCGGATGTGTATCTGCCGCTGACCGGGCAGGGCGGCTATGTGCCGGAAATCGAAAACGGCATTGTCAATCTGGTTGGTTCCCGGATGTATAAGCCATATTTTAGGCCCCTGGCCTTTCTGGAAGGGCTGAAAGTTCACCGGATCAAGAAGCAGATGCTTCACGCGGCAAAGAAAGGCTTGACCTTCCATCTCTGGTGGCACCCCCACAACGTGGGTGTCCGAACGGATTTCCACATGAAGCAGCTGGAGGAGATCTTCAGTTTTTACGAAGAGCTGAAAGAAAAATACGGAATGCGCAGCCTGAATATGGGAGAGGCAGCACAGGAAGTTTTACACAGGTGATCAATTCATGTATCAATTTTACTACGCCGACAAGGCCAAAACATGGGATCGTAAATCTTGCCAAGAGAATATCCGCGACCGGTTTCAGATCACCGCAATTCGTCCCGCTATGTGGGAAGAGCATTGTCTGGAATGCTCCGCCCCGGCCTGCTTTGAAAGCTGTGTCCACTATCTTCCCCGCAGTGATGGCCGCTGCAAGCGCTTTGACAACGGCCTGCTGACCTTTGCGGACGAAAAAGCCTGCTGTGGGCAAGGCGCTCACGTGAAGTTCCGTAAGTGGGGCAACATGATGACCGTCCTGTTTCCGGCCATGCTGGACGAAGCACAATATGCCTCTTTGCAGAGGAAAAATGAGTCCCTTGGCAATTTTCTGGGTGCGGTTGATGGAAGTAAGCTGCCCCAGGCTCTGCGCTGGCAGGGCATTCGGATCCCGGAGTATCTGCGCCGCCGCGGCCTGCGGAAGCTGAAGGGCCTTGACAACACGGCGGACGCCTTTCTGTTTCAGGGCTACAGTTATTCGGCGGAAAGTTATCGGCTGATCGTAGAAGTTTATGACGATCATACCCCCGTCTGGAAAACCGCCGTGGCGATCCGGCCCGGTGAGAATATCGCCGTGATTTCAGACCTCTCTCCGGAATGTTCCAAAGCCGGTAATCTGGTAAAAGTCTACCCGGAAAACAATCTGGAGGCGGAACTGGACATTCTCTGGTGTGATTTCGTCAAGGGCCAGCCCGCTGCGGCAGAGCAGCCCGCGGCAAAGGTCAAGTGCGTTGTCTGGGACCTGGACAACACCCTTTGGGACGGGACCCTGATCGAAACGGATGACCCGGCAGCCCTGACCCTGAATCCCGGTATCCGGGACGTTGTGGAGACTCTGGATCAGCGGGGCATCATCCAGTCTGTGGCAAGCAAAAATGATTATGCGCCCGCCATGGCCGTCCTGGAGCGGCTGGGCCTTGCGGAGTATTTCCTGTACCCGCAGATTTCCTGGGGTCCCAAGAGCGGCGCCGTGGAGCAGATTGCCAAAAGCCTGAACATCGGTATAGATGCGCTGGCCCTGATTGATGACACCGCCTTTGAGCGTCAGCAGGTCCGGTCCGTTTGGCCTCAGGTGCGCACATACGATGTAACAGAGATCGAGTCGCTTTTGGCTCGTCCGGAATTTGATGTACCTGCAACCGCAGAGAGCCGCAGCCGCCGGGCCATGTATCGCGCGGAAGAGCAGCGAAACACGCTGATGAAAGCGGAGCATACGGATATTGTAGGCTTCCTGCGCAAATGCCATCTGAAGCTGCACCTTTTCACCCCGACGGCTGAGGAGGAAAAGCTGCGCTGCTATGAGCTGATCGTCCGCACGAACCAGCTGAATATGTCCGGCAAAAAGTATACGCCGGAGGAATTCGCGGAAGTGCTTGCCCGGCCGGGCCATCAGAATTTCGCGTTCTCCTGTGCGGATGATTTTGGCGAGTACGGGATCGTGGGCTTTGGCCAGTACCGGGTAGATGGTGACATTCTGGTCTTCACAGAGTTTGCCATGTCCTGCCGTGTGGCCGGAAAATTTGTGGAGAGCGCGTTGTTTGCCTGTTTGCTGGAGAGAGAAAACTGCAAAACCGGTTCCTTTGCCGTCCAGAAAACCAAGAAGAACACTTTGCTGCGCAATACTTTGGAGCAGATTGGTTTTCGGACGGAAAGCGATACGGCCGACACCATGTCATATACTTTTACTGCCAATTTACAGAACAGCACCATTGTTGACGTTGAATGAGAGGCTTTTACCATGAACGATAAAATTTCGGTCATCATGGCAACCTATAACTGTGCAGACACCGTTGAAAAGGCAATTGATTCTATCCTGACGCAATCATACGAAAACTGGGTAATGATTATCTGCGACGACGGTTCCTCGGATAATACGTTGGAAATTCTGAACCGTTATAAAGCGCAGTACCCGGACAAGTTTGTCATTATCCAAAACGAAACCAACCGAAAACTCCCGTACTCCCTGAACCACTGTCTGGAATATGTGGAAACGGATCTGGTTGCGCGGATGGACGGCGACGATTGGTCTGCTCCAGACCGTTTTGAGAAGCAGGTTTCTTTCTTGAAAGCGCATCCGGAATATGATCTTGTGGGCACTGGTGTTACAGTATTTGACGGAGAAAAGAAGATTGCCTCTATTATTAAAACACCCATTCCCACAAAGGAAACCATGCTGAAGCAGAACGCATTCTCCCATGCCACCATTATGACCTATAAGCGTGTCTATGATGAACTGGGCGGCTATTCTCTGGATCCGACTGTGTTGCGAGTGGAAGATGTGGATTTGTGGTGCCGTTTTCTGGCAAAGGGCTTCAAAGGGTACAATCTGCCCGATGAGCTCTATGTCATTCTGGAAAATACGCGTGCAGTCAAGCGGCGGACGTTTCAGGCCCGGCTCAACAGTGCGCGAACCAGATGCCGGGGGTATAAACTTATGGGTTTCCGCGGATTCGTCTGCTACAAACCATATGTAATTGTATTGAAAGCATTCGTTCCAACTTTTATTTACCGAAATATCCATGCCTGGAAATTAAATCATAGCGATCATACCTGAAGGAAGTGAAATCTTCCATGAAAAAAGTCCTTTTTCTGATCCACGATCTTGGCCAGGGCGGTGCCGAAAAGGTACTGGTCAACCTGGTCAACAATATGGACCGGTCAAAATTTGATATTTCCGTCACAGTTCTCTTTGGCGGCGGCGTCAATGAGCAGTTTTTGGCTCCGGACATTCACTTTCATGCGGTATTTCCCAAAGAGGTGCCGGGAAACAGCAAGCTCATGAAGCTGCTGACGCCGGCGCAGCTCCACAAGCTGTGTGTGAAGGAACATTACGATATCGAGGTCTCCTATCTGGAAGGCCCCTCCGCCCGTGTCATCAGTGGGTGTCAGGACCCGGATACGAAACTGGTGTGTTGGATTCATAGCACAATTCCAAGCCTTAAAGACGCAGCACGGTCTTTTCGATGCGTTCAGGAATCGCGAGACTGCTATGGTCGTTTCCATCAGATTATTTGTGTGTCCAAATGGACTAAGCGAGTTTTTACGGAAACATTCTCCAATATCAGAAATGTGAAAATTATTTACAACACTGTTGAGAGTAATTTAATTCTCGAGAAGTCAACGGCTCCTCTCCCGGACGGTCTATTCCATGAGGATGAGATAAATCTAATTACCGTTGGGAGCCTGAAGCCTGTCAAAGCCTTTGACCGGCTGATCCGCATTCATGGTCGCTTGAGAAACGCAGGATATCCGGTTCATACCTACTTTCTGGGGCAGGGACCTGATTTAGAAAAATTGCAACATCTGGCTGCTGATTTAGGCGAAAACGAAACTGTTTCTTTTCTCGGCTATGATTCCAATCCTTATAAATATGTAGCAAAAAGCGACTTATTTATCTGCTGTTCTTTATCGGAAGGCTTTTCCACCGCCGTGACCGAAGCGCTGATCGTCGGCACGCCCGTTTGTACCGTGGAGGTCTCCGGCATGAAGGAGATGCTGGGCGAGAACAACGAATGGGGCGTCGTGACGGAGAACAGCGAAGAAGCCCTTTATGTGGGAATCAAAAAATTACTGGATTCTCCTGACCTGTTGGCCCATTATAAAAGTCGCGCGATCCTGCGGGGCCAGAACTTTCGTACAGAGGAAACCGTCAAAGATGTGGAGCAAATGTTGCTCCAATTAAAGGAATGATTGATTTTGAGTATAAAAGAAACCGTTAAACACCTGCTTTCCGAAAAGAATCCTGCCGCCATCCGCCGGCGGGAGAAAATGAGGGCCCAGCTTATCAATACCACCCCCACATTTCTGTGCCCGAACTGCATTGGCGGTATCCTGTTTCACGATTTAGGGCTCCAATTCCGGTCTCCTACGGTAAATCTGATGATGCTGCAAACGGATTTTGCCAAGTTTGTTCTTGACCTGGACCATTATCTGGCTGAGGAGCTTGTCTTTTTTAAGCACCCGGAGTACACCTGTCCATGTGCGCATTTGGGAGATATCACGCTGCACTTTACCCACTATCACACGGAGGAAGAAGCAGCGCAGAAATGGGCGGAACGTTCTGCCAGAATTGATCGCGATAACCTGTTTGTGTTTTTGGAGGAACGCGACGGTTTGACCCGTGAAGATATTCTGCGTTTGGGCAGCATTCATGCACGGGGCCTGGTTGTGTTCACCGCCAACGCCTATCCGGACATCCCCTATGCTTTGCAGATTCCAAAATATGCGTCTGCCGGCGAAGTCGGCGAGATCCTGTCAAAATCCTATTGGGATGACAGCCGGGAATATGAAAAATATTTTGATTTTGTGAAGTGGTTTAATGAAGCCAGCGGTGAATCCGATTTTGATATATCGCCGTACACGAAGGGAAAACACAGATGAACTGGGTAAAAGAATTTGTCTATCGTTTGCGAGGAGAATACACAACCGAAAGGCTGGTTTCCATGGGGATGAAAGTGGGCCGCAATTTTAAGCGGCTGAATGGCGTAATACTGGACCCCGGGCATTGCTGGCTGATTGAGATCGGTGACAATGTGACACTGGCTCCCCGTGTACATATTCTGTGTCACGACGCCAGCACAAAGACATTTTTGAACTATACAAAAATTGGACGCGTTACCATCGGAGACAATGTGTTCATCGGGGCAGAAAGCGTTGTCCTGCCGGGAGTAACCATTGGCAGCAATGTTGTTATTGGTGCCAACAGCACTGTGACCCGTGATATTCCTGAAAATTCTGTTGCTGTTGGGAGTCCTGCACGAGTAATCTCCACGCTTGAGGCGTATTTAAAAAAAGAGCGGGAGCGTATGGGGACGTCACCTTGCTACGGTGAAGACTATACGCTTCGCAAAAATGTATCTATGGAAAAACGCATGGATCAAAAGAAGGACCTGGACGGCAAAATAGGATATATTGACTGATGGACGATAAAATTTCTGTAATTATTCCGGCCTATAATATAGAAAAATATTTAGGGAGAACGCTGGACTCTGTCTTGGCCCAAACTCATACGAATCTTGAGGTCATTGTTGTTAATGATGGTTCAAAAGACGGAACTGCCGCGTTGATCAATTCTTATGCGGAAAAGGATAGCCGAATTGTTGCCGTTCACAAAGAAAACGGCGGGGTAAGCAGCGCCCGTTTAAGGGGTTTACAAGAGGCTACCGGGACATGGATTGCTTTTGTGGATGGAGACGACTTTGTTGAGCCCTGGATGTACGAGCGGCTTTTAAAAAACGCAGAGCAATACGGAGCGGATATTTCCCATTGTGGCTATCAAATGGTCCTGCCCAGCGGAAAGATTCGCCCGTATTACGGGACGGGGAAACTTGCGATACAAGATAACCATACCGGTGTAAAAGATCTTTTGGACAACAGTTTTATTGAACCAAGCCTGTGGAACAAGCTGTACGCCCGTTCAGTTGTTGAATCGTTCCTGTCTTCGGTTCATTTTGATACCTCTATCAGGAATACAGAAGACCTGCTGATGAATTATTATCTATTCCGCGAAGCAAAGCGGTCTGTCTATGAAGACACTTGTCCCTACCACTATATTTTAAGACCGGGATCTGCCGCAAACGCGGCCATCAATGAGCACCAGCTGCAAGATCCGTTGAAGGTCAAAAAAATACTGTTTCAGGAAACCGTAAACGACCCGGAGTGCCACGCTCTCGTCGCAAACCAGCTGGTACGGCAGTTAGTTTCTCTGTCCACGCTGAATGTCAGCAACAGCCCTGAAATCACCTGGCCCGCTCGCGCGTCAGCCCGAAAAGAGCTCCGCCGTATGCTCCCGGATATTCTCAAGGGCAGCTGTTACACCAAAAAATTCAAGCTTATGGGCTTATGGGCCGCTGTCTGGCCGGGGTCTTATGCCCTGGTCCATCGTCTGTATGAAAAGATTACCGGTCTCGACAAACTCTATGAAAAATGACCGTAGAAAGAGGGGATTATATGGGAATGCCCTTGATCAGCGTGATCGTACCTGTATATAATGTGGAGGCGTATCTTGATCGCTGTGTCCAGTCCATTGTCGATCAGAGCTACAAAAATCTTGAGATCATCCTTGTGGATGACGGGTCTCCGGACAACTGTCCCGTCCTATGCGACGCCTGGGCGGAAAAAGACAGCCGTATCAAAGTTATTCATCAGAAGAACGCAGGCGGCGGGGCTGCGCGGAATGTGGCCCTGGATGCCGCGCAAGGGGAACTGATTTCGTTCATAGATAGTGATGACTATATTGAACCTCATATGTATGCGCACCTGTTCAGCTTGATGGAGCCGGATGTCGACATTGCAGAATGTGGTATTCTGGAGACAGGAAATGATTATGCTGCTCTGGATAACGGCAGCAGCTGCGAGAGCAAGATCTACAGCGTTCAGGAGGCTATGCAGCTGCACATTTCAGATTCACTTTTCCGGCAAACTCCTCCAAATAAGCTTTACCGCCGCAGCACAATTGGCGAAATTCGTTTTCCGGTGGGCAAGCGCATTGACGATGAGTTCTGGACCTATCGCGTAATCGCGAATGCCAGAAAGCTGGTACATACTTCCTGTAAAATGTATGCCTACCGACAGCAGCCTGGCTCAGTAATGCATCTGGCCTTTTCCCTGCAGCGCCTTCAGGCGGTGGATGCCAAATGTCAGCGTCTTGGTCTCCTGCAAGAGCGTTTCCCCGAACTGGTCCCTCTGGCCAGAATCAACCTGTGGTATACTTGCCTGTATATGGGGCAGATGTCCCTGCTCCACATGGACAAAGCTCAGCAGGCGGAAGCCTTTGAGATTCTTTATTCTGCCATGAGACACTATCCTTTGACAAGCAAGGACAGGAGCCGCCTGCCGCTGAAACAGCGCGTGTGGCTGGTTCTGTCAGAAATATCTTTTCCCGCAGCATGTAAACTGCGTAACAGTTTGAAAATATGTATTTAAAACGGAGGATATACTATGTCACTGTATAAAAAGATTGTTGATCATCAGGAAAAGCTTGCTCTGGTTGGTCTTGGCTATGTGGGTATGCCTATCGCCGTCGCTTTTGCAAAAAAAGTTGATGTTATCGGGTTCGACATCAACAAAGCAAAGGTCAATTTGTATCGTTCCGGCGTTGATCCCACTCTTGAGGTCGGCGACGAAGCAATTCGTAATACATCGGTTTTCTTTACTTCCGATGAGGCAGACCTGCGCAATGCCAAATTTCTGATCGTGGCGGTTCCCACTCCGGTCAATCAGGACAAGACCCCTGATCTTACGCCGGTTATCGACGCCAGTACCGTAGTCGGCCGTAATCTGACTCCCGGTTCCATTGTTGTCTATGAATCCACTGTTTACCCCGGCGTTACGGAAGATATTTGTGTGCCTATTCTGGAAAAAGAGTCCGGCCTGAAATGCGGAAAAGATTTTAAGGTCGGCTATTCTCCTGAACGCAACAACCCGGGAGATAAAATTCATCGCATTGAAAACATTACCAAAATTGTTTCCGGCATGGATGCGGAGACCCTGGAAGAGATCAAAAATATCTACGATTTGGTCATTGAAGTCGGTACATATCCTGTGTCTTCCATAAAAACCGCCGAGGCGATCAAAGTGGTGGAAAACAGCCAGCGCGACATTAACATCGCGTTTATGAATGAACTGGCGATGGTCTTTGACCGCATGGGTATAGACACCAATGAGGTAGTGGACGGCATGAATACCAAGTGGAACGCCCTGGGGTTCCGCCCCGGCTTGGTTGGCGGCCACTGCATCGGCGTCGACCCCTATTACTTCGTCTATGAAGCCGAAAAGCTGGGCTATCACAGCCAGATCATCCTGGCTGGCCGGAAGGTCAACGACGGTATGGGCGCTTTCGTGGCGGACGCCGCCATCAAAGAAATGGTGTTGGCCGGCAAGTCTCCCAAGAACGCAAAGGTTGCCATTTTCGGCCTGACCTTCAAGGAAAACTGCCCCGACACCCGGAATTCCAAAGTGGCAGATATTATTGACCGCTTGAAGGAGTATGGCATTGCGCCTATGGTCGCAGACCCCTGGGCGAGCGAGCAGGACGCCATGCGCGAATATGGCGTAACCCTGACGCCCATGGAAGAAGTGGGTGATTTGGACTGCCTGATCCTGGCTGTTGCCCATAACGAATTCCGCCAGATGAGCGTTGAGCAATATCTGAAGCTGTTCCGTGATATGCCCAATGACGAAAAAGTTATTGTAGACGTAAAGGGTGTATTGGATCGAAGCGCGATAGCGCAGTCTGGTGTGCGGTGCTGGAGATTGTAAACAGCATTTGAGTTTGTCACGAAAAAAGCGAGGAATTTGTTTGTGAGAATTACCGTATTCACCCCGACCTACAACCGGGCGTACATCATTGAAAAATTATACCGCTCTCTACAGCGCCAGACCTTTCGCGACTTTGAATGGCTGATCGTGGACGACGGCTCCTCCGACAACACGGCGGAAGTTGTTTCTGCGTGGCTGCAGGAGGGAAACGATTTTCCCATTCGCTATTATAAGAAGGAGAACGGCGGCAAATGCCGGGCCATCAACTACGGTGTCGACCTGGCTGAGGGAGAACTGTTCTTCAATGTGGACAGTGATGATTACCTGACCGATGATGCGCTGGGAAAAGTTTCCCATTGGGTGGACAGTCTGCCCGAAGGCGGGAATTTCTGCGGCGTGGTGGGGAATTTAGGAACCAGCCCCACGCAGACGCCCAACACGCCTTTGGACGCGCCTTATCGGGATGCAACGCTTTTGGAGCGCTACGCAGACTATGCAGCGCATCCCATTGACGGTGAGCGGGCCCCGGTGTTCTTTACAGAAATTCAGAAAAAATATAAATATCCGGAATTTGAAGGTGAAAAGTTCGTAACTCCCGCGGTCACATGGAACCGGATGGCTCATGATGGCTATCAAGTACGGGTGTTCGACGATATTATTTGGGTCTACGAGTATCAGCCGGACGGTTTGACTGCCAATGTGGGAAAGAATTTTATCAAAAATCCCCAGGGTGCCGGCCTGTGGCAGCGGGAAAAAGCAGACTTTATCGGTGATCCGCTGCGCAAGAAAATGAAAATGTGGTATACCTTCTATTGTGATCACAGTTGCTGTGAGGAACAATACCGGCTGACTATCCCTCAGTGTGCAAAGTATATTGGCGCCCCGCTGCCGTTTATCTGGTTTGCCGCCGTAGCTCATGGTATATTGCACGGGGTTAAAAAGGGGTTGGGTAAATGATGAGAAATATTATTATCACCGGCGGAGGCATGGCGAACAAAGGCGCGCAGGCAATGACGTTAATCGCCGTGCACGAACTGCGCGAGCGCTTTCCCGATCATAAAATTTATTTATATTCTCCGGTTGATCTGGCTGATTCGGCGTTGGACAAGCGCAAATTTACGTTCAATTTTCTCGGGTGGTATCCCCTTAAATTTGCCCATTGCCAGCACAACCCTGTTCAGCGAGGGATCATTTTGCTTCGTAGCCGATCGGAGCTGTTGGAAGCCGAAGCAATTTACCGCAACACTGACTTTATCGTGGATGTCAGCGGATACGCTCTCGGGGCAAACTGGAGTGATAAAATTTGCAACGATTACCTGGATATTCTGGAATTTGCCCAGGCTTTTGGCATTCCCGTCTATCTCATGCCCCAGTCTTTTGGCCCCTTCGACTTTGGGGAGGAGCGTCAGGCCTTGAACGCCCGCATACAAAGGCTGCTTCCTACCGCAAAAGTTATCTTTGCGCGGGAGCAGGAGGGCTATGACGCCCTCGTGAATACCTATGGGCTAAAGAATGTGCGCCTGGCCCATGATTTGGTGCTTGGCAACAAGGGAATCGATTTAGCCAATATTTTCGTTTCTGCCCCCACTCTTGATTTGCCGGAAATCAGGCCGAACAGCGTAGCGGTCATCCCCAATTCGATGAATTCAAGCGTCAGCAGCCAGGAGGCCGTGCTGGAGCTTTACACGAAGGCCATCCATGCTTTGCTCAGCCAGGGGAAAACCGTTTATTTGTTAAGTCATTCAACCGTGGATTCCGCCCTGTGCAGTAAGCTGAAGGAGCCTTTCCTGACCAATGAAAACGTGATTCTGTTGACGCAGGATTTCAGCTGTCTGGAGTTCAATGCGCTGGTAAAGAAATTTGATTATCTGATTGCTTCCCGTTTTCATTCCATCGTCCATGCCTTTAAAAACGGAGTCCCCTGTATCGCTTTAGGATGGGCAACCAAATATCATGACCTGCTGAAGCTGTTCGGTCAGGAGCAATATATTCTTGACGTCCGCAGCAAAATCGGAGCCGGGCAGATTACTGCGGCTATTGACCTGATGGACGCCCATTACCCGGATGAATCGGAAAAAATTCAAAAGGGCTTGGCTGCTGTTCAGAAACAGAATGTATTCGATGTATTGACGCAGAATTAAAAGGAGTCCCCATGAGATTTGCGCGAACAAAAAACACCTTGCGCAATATTGCGTTTGGCTCAGTGAACCGTATCATCAATATCGTTCTGCCCTTTATCTCCAGAACGGTGATCCTCTATGTCATGGGTACACAGTACCTGGGTTTAAGCAGTCTTTTTTCCTCTATTCTCAGTTTTCTGAGCCTTACTGAACTGGGTGTCGGCGCTGCAATGGTGTACAGTATGTACAAGCCCATTGCAGAAAACGACTATACAACGATCAGGGCCTTGCTGAACCTGTATCGGAAGCTGTATCGAATTATCGGAACGGTAATTCTGATCATCGGTTTGCTGCTGATACCGTTTCTCAAGATTCTGGTTCCGGAGGAATTGCCTCCGGAAATTAATCTTTATCTGCTGTATCTGATCTACTTGTTCAACGCAGTCCTGAGTTATTGGCTCTTTGCCTATAAGAACGCACTGCTGCAGGCATACCAGCGGGATGATGTCAACAGCAAAATCGCTTCGATTATCACCCCGGCCTCTTATGTTGTCATGCTGCTTTGCCTGTTCTTGACGAAGAACTATTACGCCTATGTCCTTTGGCTTCCTGTTTTTACCGTGCTGACCAATGTTCTTCGCTTGATCCTGGTCAACCGTCTTTTCCCGGAGATGAAGCCGGAAGGCGAAGTCTCTGCTGAATTAAAGCATTCCATCTTCAAAAAGACCACTGCTCTGATCGGCACAAAGTTAAACACGGTAGTGCTGAATGCAGCCGATAATCTGGTCATGTCCGCTTTCCTTGGCCTGACTGTAATTGCAATGTACGGCAATTACCACTACATAATGACGGCAATTACGGGATTTACGGGTATAATTTATTCCTCCATGACCGCCGGCCTGGGCAACAGCCTGCAGACGGATTCGCTGGAAACCAACTACCGCAACTTTGAGAAATTTTCTTTTATCAATTCCTGGATGGTCGGCTGGTGCACTGTCTGTCTGGTGTGTCTGTACCAGCCGCTCATGTTGATCTGGGTCAAGAAAGATCTGATGTTCCCGTTCTACGTTGTTTTGGAAATGGGCCTGTATTTCTACGTCTATCAGATCCGCAAGATCCCGGTAGTCTATAAAGACGCGGCCGGTATCTGGTGGGAAGACCGCTTCCGGCCTTATATCTGCATGGTGGTAAACATTGTGCTGAACATCGTTTTGGTTCAGATCATCGGTATCTCAGGAATTATTCTTTCCACTGTTTTTTCCCTCTTCATTTCTATCCCCTGGGAAAACTACACGATTTTTAAATATGTCTTTAAACGAAGCAGTAAAACTTACTATGGAAAGATGGCTTTCAGCGCAGGAACCATGCTGCTGGCCGGCTTCGTGACTTTCTGGATCTGCTCCCTGTTTGAAGACAGTATTCTCAGCTTTTTGCTGCGGATGTGTGTTTGCGTTGTAGTTCCGAATGTTCTCTTTGCGCTGTGCAATTGTAAACGTCCGGAATTTAAGGAAATGATGGTTATGGTTCAGCGGATTATGAAAAGGCAACTTTAACGAAAGCGAAGGAAGTATGTATGGAGCAGAATACTGTATACACTGCTGTGCAGACCGGACTGTGCAGCGGATGTGGCGTCTGCAAAGGAATTTGCCCGAAGGGCAGTATTTCTTGGGAGAGAAAAAACGGTTTGTACACGCCCCAGGTCAACGAGGAACTCTGTGTTCACTGCGGCGTTTGTGCCTCCGTTTGCCCCGGACTGGGTCATCGCTATGAGCCGGCAAAAAGCGCGGCAGAAACAGTGACCGGCCCTGTTTTAGCGTGCTATAATGCCTGGAGCCTTGATGCGGCGCTTCGCCATGTCAGCGCTTCCGGCGGTGTGGTTTCCACGCTTATTCAGAAGTTACTTGCCGATGGAGCTTATGATGGCGCGTTCTGCCTGGATTCTTACGATTACCGGGAGCAGTTAAAAACCCGGCTGTATACTGCTGAAGACGCCGCCGCGCATTGGTCTGCGTCCAATGCGCCAAAATCCCGGTATCTTCCGGTTTCTCACGAAAACGCAGTCGCGTATATGAAGGAGCACCGGAGCGCCCGGTTGATTTTTGTGGGAACCGCCTGTGCCGTACGGGGTCTGCAAGCCGCCATGAATAAGTTGAACCTGGATCGCGGGCAATATCTGTTTATCGGCCTGTTTTGTGACAAGGTTTTTAATTACAACGTCATTTCCTATTTTAACGATACTTACTCCCCGGATTCACCGCTTGAAGCGCTGCATTTCAAGAACAAAGAAAGCGGCGGGTGGCCCGGTGACATGAAGTTTTTCCCCAAAGAAGGCGAGCCGTTTTATCGTCCGTTGGCAGACCGCATGAAGGCAAAGGCGTACTTTATGCCTGAGCGCTGTCTCTATTGTATCGATAAGCTGAACGCCTGCGCAGACATTTCTCTGGGCGATAATTATACGGGAAAAGATGCTTCCAAGCTGGGAAGCAACTCCGTTATTATCCGTACCCCAGCCGGAGAAAGCGCATGGGCTGTTGCCAGGAGCCTGCTGGAGATCCACGAAATTGGAATCGGTGAGATTCAGAATGCACAGGCAATAGATTATCGGCTGAACAATTTGTATTATGGGGATTTGAAGGCAAAGACAATTGATGATCATCTTGATCTGAATACCGGCGTTCCGCGGGAAAAAGACTCTGCCTCTTTCCGATCTGCAATGAAGGCCGATCTGAAAAAGCTTCAGGCCGGTGCATTCTATGATACTAACCCATCCGTCCTTTATCGCCAGATAGAAAAAGACAACAAAGCGCCTGATCCCTTAGTCAAATTCATAAAACGCTGCTTCAATTTTCTTAAGCGGAAGCTTCGCAGGATAGCCAAAAATTCCTGAAGAAGATAATTTAAATCTTACTTGCCTTTGGAAGAGGAATACAACTATGTACCAAAGAACCATCAAAAGATTTATTGATATTGTGCTGTCTCTTGTGGGGCTTATTGTTCTGGCGATACCCATGCTGGTATTCGCGCTGATCGTGAAGCTGGACTCCCCCGGGCCGGTTCTGTTTTGGCAGAAGCGGGTAGGCCTCCACAAGCAGACCTTCATGATGCCCAAGTTCCGGACCATGTACACCGACACCCCGGCCAATATGCCCACCCATCTCCTCTCTGACCCGCAGAGATGGATCACCCGCTCCGGCGCCTGGTTCCGGAAGCTGTCCATTGATGAGCTGCCGCAGATCCTCTGCATTTTCACCGGGAAGATGAGCATTATCGGCCCCCGGCCCGCCCTGTGGAACCAGGACGACCTGATCGAGGAACGGGACAAGTACGGCGCAAACGACGTACGCCCCGGGCTGACCGGCTGGGCCCAGATCAACGGGCGGGACGAGCTGGAGATCCCGGTAAAGGCCCGTCTGGACGGCGAATATGTTCAGAACATCAGCTTTCTTTTCGACTGCCGCTGCTTCTTCGGCACCATTTTTAAGGTCCTGCGGCACGACGGCGTGGTCGAGGGCGGCACCGGCACGCTCCACGAGGAAAAGGAGCCTGCGCTGAAATGAGCAAGATCCTGATCCTGACCAACCACTCCTACATGCTCTACCGTTTCCGGCTGGAGCTGATACAGGAGCTGATGAAAAGCCACGAAGTTGTGCTTAGTATGCCTTTTGTGGGGCATGAGGAGGATTTTCAGGCCCTGGGGCTTCGCTGCATTGAGACGGATATAGACCGCCGCGGCATTGATCCAGCCACGGACCTGAAGCTGTTTCGAACCTATCAAAGGCTGCTGAAAAAAGAGCGGCCGGACCTGGTGATCACCTACTCCATCAAGCCGAACATTTACGGCGGCCTGGCCTGCCGAATGGCCGGTATTCCCTATTGCGCCAATGTGCAGGGCCTTGGGACCGCGTTCCAGCGGAAGGGCCTTGCCCAGTTTGTGACGGTCCTGTATAAACTGGCGCTGGGAAAGGCGAAGACCGTATTTTTCGAGAACAGGGCAAACGCGGAAGAATTTTGCCGCCGGGGAATCCTTTCCGCCGAAAAAGAGACTGTCCTTTCCGGGGCCGGCATCAATCTGGAGCGCTACCCCTATGTCCCTTATCCGGAAAACGAAGCGGTACGCTTTTTGTATCTGGGCCGGATCATGAGGGAAAAAGGCATGGACGAGCTGTTTGCCGCCATGCGAAAGCTCCGGGAGAAGTTCGGCGCGGGCGTGGTCCTGGATATTGTCGGTTTTTACGATGACGAGGGCTATAAGGCCCAGGTGGAAGAGCTGGCGGCTGAGGGGATCGCCGTGTATCACGGCTTTCAGAGCGATCCCGCGCCCTATTACGCCGCCGCAGACTGCGTGGTGCTGCCCAGCTATCACGAGGGCATGAGCAATGTGCTGCTGGAAGCCGCCGCCACCGGCCGGCCGGTGATCACCAGCGACATCCCCGGCTGCCGCGAGGCCGTGGAGAACGGAAAAACCGGCCTCCTCTGCATAGCCGGTGACAGCGAAAGCCTGTACACGCAGATGGCCCGGGTGGCGGAGATCTCTCCCGCTACACGCCAGGCCATGGGGCAGGCCGCCCACGAAAAAATGCTGCGGGAGTTTGACAAACGCCTGGTCGTGGAGGAAACCATATCGGCGCTGTTCAAATGAATATACAAAATAGCTCAACGTCAATCGTTGGGTAAACCCCGAATAATATTGAGGCCAGAGGCAGATTTTCTCTGGCCTTTTTCGTATTTTTTGCTATAATTAAGATGAGTTTTTCGGCGGGAGGGGAAATGCGCGTATGGTAAAAATTCTTTTCATCTGCCACGGCAATATCTGCCGCAGTCCTATGGCGGAATTTGTGATGAAAAATATCGTGAGTACGGCGGGGGTGGGGGATGAGTTTGCCATTGCGTCCGCCGCCACCAGCAGCGAGGAGCTGGGCAATCCGGTCTACCCCCCTGCGGCCAGGAAGCTGGCCGAGCACGGCATCGGCTGCGCGGGCAAGACGGCCAGGCGGATGCGCCCGGAGGACTACCGGAACTTCGACATGCTCATCGGCATGGACGAGGAAAACCTGCGCAATATGCGCCGCCTGTTCGGCGGCGATCCGGACGGAAAGCTCCATTTGCTGCTGGAGTTTGCGGGCCGGCCCGGCGAGGCCGTGGCGGACCCCTGGTACACCCGGGATTTTGAGGCCACCTGGCGGGATGTGGAGGCCGGCTGTCTGGGGCTTTTTGCCCTGCTGGCCGAGCCGGTGGAACTGGACTTCTCCCGCTGCACCGAAAAGCAGGAGCTTTTCCGCGAGATGCGGGAGAAAATGGACTGGCAGAAGTGGTACGGCAGCAACCTGGACGCGCTGTGGGACGTGCTCACCGGGCTGCCCCACAAGGGCAAGCATTTTATCATCCGCCTGCCCGACGCGGAGAGCGACATTGCCTCCTACGCCGACAGTATCTGTGATATTTTCCGGGAGGCGGGAGTTTCTTTCGAAACGGTAAAATAAGTATTGCCAAACCTGTATAAGCCTGTTATAATAACCAATGTAATTTTTTAAGAAAGGAGTCGCCAAAATGTCCATCACTACCATGAATCTTATGAACAACAACTTGATAAACAGGCGGCTCTCCATGTGATTTTTCACGGATAGGTATGTTATCATGCCCGGGAGAACTGCTCTTCCGGGCATTTTTGCGCGCAAATTTCCCGGTACAGGAGCATAGGAGAGCTGAAATCCATGCCGGAAGAAGGCTCAACCGCCGGTTGAGCCATTGTCCCGGCTGTTCAACGGCTGCGTTATGGCTTTTTCCCCGCTGTGTCGTTAAAATGGCGGCAGCAGGAAAAGGAACGCGGAAAAAGGAGAATCCATGAAGAAAATTTTTGCTTACTTAAAACCCTACCGGGGCGGACTGATCCTGGGTATGCTGCTTATGGCCATATCCACGGTGTGCGAGCTGCTCCTGCCCGATATCATGAGCGACATTCTGAACACCGGCGTATACAACGCGGACCTGAGCTACATCTTCCGCTGCTGCGCAAAGATGCTGGTGGTGGCCCTGGTCAGCCTTGGCTCCGTGCTGGGCGGCTGGTACATCAGCTCCAGGGTCGTGGCCGGTTTCTGCGCCGATCTGCGGCAGGGCGTTTTCCGCAAGGTAAACACCATGCGCTTTGAGGATATCAGCCGCATGGGCAGCTCCGCCCTGCTGACCCGCTCCACCCACGATGTGGGCACCCTGTCCTGGGTGGCCTCCATACTGTCCGGCAGCATCATCACCATTCCGGTGCTGTTCATCGGCGGCGTGGTGCTGGCCCTGGGCAAGGACGCGGTGCTGTCGCTGGTGCTGCTGTTGTTTATCCCTCTGGTCTTTGCCGCGGTGGTGAAAATCGGAAAGAAGATCGAGCCCCTGTGGGAGACCTCCGACAAATACATGGACAAGCAGAACGATATCGTCCGGGAGCGGCTACACGGCATCCGGGTCATCCGAGCCTTCAACAGCGAGCCGCGGGAGCACAAGCGCATTGAGGACGCCACCCAGGTCATGGCGGAAAACATCATCCGCGCCAACGTGAGCATGGGCGTTATCTCTCCCCTGTCCATTGCGCTGATGAATATGGCCGTGGTGCTGATCGTGTATCTGGGCGGCTTTCGCATGGAGCGGGGCATCAGCTCCGCCAGCGGCGGCGACATTTTCGCCGTGATCCAGTACATCACTCTCATTATGAACGGCGTGGTCATGGCGGCCTTTTCCATCGTCATGTACCCCCACGCCAAGGTGGCCGCCAAGCGCATCGGCGAGGTGCTGGATGTGGAGTCCCCGGCGGAGCCGGAGGAAGAGGCGCTGCATTTTTCCGGGGATATCCGCCTGGAAAGCCTGAGCTTCGGCTACGAGGGCGCGGCGGAAAACGCGGTCAGCGAGATCAGCCTGCACATCCGGCCCGGCCAGCAGGTTGCCGTCATCGGCGGAACGGGCAGCGGCAAATCCACGCTGGTGCAGCTGCTGATGGGCTTTCGCCGTCCCTCCGCCGGGCAAATCTATTTTGACGGGCGGGACAGCGTGAGCATCAGCCCCAAAACCATCCGTGAAAACATCAGCTGCGTGCTGCAAAAGGCTGCCATCTACTCCGGCAGCATACGGAAAAACATCGCCATGGGCAGGCCCGGCGCCACCGATGAGGAGCTGCTGGCCGCGGCGGAGATCGCCCAGATGGGGGACTATCTGGCCTCCCTGCCGGAGGGGCTGGACCACGAGTTGACCCAGTCGGGCAAGAACCTGTCCGGCGGACAGAAGCAGCGGATCTGCATTGCCCGGGCGGTTTTGAAAAACGCCCCCATCTACATTTTTGACGACAGCTTTTCCGCTCTGGATTTCCTCACGGAAGCCAGGCTCCGCAAAGCGCTTTCAGAACGCACAGCGGGGAAAACCCGCATCGTCATCACCCAGCGGGTCAGCTCCGCCATGAGCTGTGACTGCATCTTCGTCATGGACAAGGGCCGCCTTGTGGACGCGGGCAGCCACCAGGAGCTGCTGGAGCGCTGCAAAATTTATCAGGAGATCTACGTTTCCCAGACGGGAGGTGAGCGCAGATGAAGAAAAAGGCCGAAAAAAAGACCCGGGCGCAGCGCCGGGAGGACAAACAGGTGATCCTTCGCATCATTCGGGAAGCCCGGCCGATCTACGGCTGGCTGGTATTGGCCAGTCTGATCAGCTGCGTCATCATCACCTGCGCGGTGATGTCCCCCAAAATTCTGGGCAGCTGCGTGCAGCTTTTGTACGACTTCTGGGCCGGGACCTTTCAGGGCAGCAGCCTGACCCGGGCCTTGCTCCCCGGCTGCTGCGTGCTGGCGGCGGTATATCTGCTGCAAAGCGGCATGAACTATCTGAAAATGTACCTGCTGAACAACGTGGTCAGCCGCTATTTCACCTGCGCCCTGCGCATCCGTATATCGGACAAGATCAGCCGCCTGCCGGTGCGCTATATCGACAATACCCCGGCCGGACAGATTCTGGAACGAATGAACGACGATGTATCCCATCTGGGCGGCTCCATCCACGATATTGTGGACACCCTGACAGTGGGCTTTTTGCAGATCATCACCCTGTCGGTGGTGATGCTGCTGGAGGACTGGCGGCTGGCTCTGATCGTGCTGATCTTCATGCCCCTGTCCATCTGGCTCTCCGCCCGCATCTCCTCTCTCAGCGAGAAGCACTTTGACGAGATGTTTGAGGAGAGCGGAAAGCTCTACTCCGTGGTGGAGGAGAGCTATGCCAACTACCAGACCAGCAAGGCCTATAACTTTGAGGCGGACACCATCCGCGCCCATCAGGAGGTCAACCAGCGGCAGCAAAAAGCGGAGACCACCGCCAACTTTTTAGGCGCCATGGTCCGGCCCTGCATCACCTTCACCAATGCTCTGGCCTACATCATTATCAACGTGGTGGGCGGCGTGCTTATCGTCAACTACGGCGTGTCCGTGGGCGTGGTGGTGACCATTGTGCTGTTTGCCAAGCAGTTTTCCGCCCCGTTGGAGCAGATCGCCCAGGGTCTCAGCACCATGCAGCGGACCAAGGCCGCGGCCAAGCGGGTGTTTTCGCTGCTGGACGAGCCGGAGGAGCAGCCCCTGACCGGGCATCTGCCGGAAAATATCCGGGGCGATGTTCGCTTTGAACATGTGGATTTTTCGTACAACAAAGAAACGCCCCTGATCCGCGATCTGAACATCGACGTGAAACAGGGGCAGAAGGTGGCCATCGTGGGCCCCACCGGCGCGGGAAAGACCACCATTGTCAATCTGCTTATGCGCTTTTACGACATCGACAGCGGCAAAATACGCATCGACGGGCAGGACATATCCGACGTCTCCCGGGACGAGCTGCGCGGACTCTTTGGCATGGTGCTTCAGGACACCTGGCTGTTCAGCGGCAGCATTGCCGACAACGTGGCCTACGGGCGGCCAGAGGCCAGCCGGGAGGAGATCATCAAGGCCTGTGACGAGGCCTATTGTCACCACTTTATCCGCACCCTGCCCCAGGGCTACGACACCCAGGTCAGTGAGGACACCGTGAGCATTTCCGGCGGTCAGAAGCAGCTTCTGACCATCGCCCGGGCCCTGCTGGCCGACCGGCGGCTGCTGATTCTGGACGAGGCCACCTCCAACGTGGACACCCGCACGGAGATTCTGATCCAGAAGGCCATGGACAAGCTGATGCGGGGCAAGACCTGCTTTGTCATCGCCCACCGTCTCTCCACCATCGTGGACGCGGACCTGATCCTGGTCCTGCGGGACGGGCAGATCGTGGAGACAGGCAAGCACCATGAGCTGCTGGACAAAAAGGGCTTTTATTATCAGCTCTATACCAGTCAGTACGCGATATAATTTTTGCGCTTCCAGTCGTCTGGCATTCTGAAGAACGAAGTGATGAAGGATTCCGTCTGTTTATGCAGCAGCGTCTGTTTACGGGATCCTTCACTTCGTTCTTCAGGATGACAGCGTTTTTTACTCCTGCGGGCGGGGAAACCCCGCCCCTACGGCCTTGCACCAGACTGCCGATGATGTTGTAGGGGCCGCCCCTCTGGGCGGCCCTTTTTTGTCGTCTGCTGATTTATGCTGAAGTATCGTTTCCTCCGCGGTCTCGGTTAAAAATCTGTACTGCACGCCCTCGAGATTTCCACAAAAATGATTTACGTTCCCTTATAATAACATTTTTCCATTCTCCACAGCCTTCGCACAGATCCAACTCCCTGGAGATGACGTATCTTTCCGCCGGGTCATTTCTTTTATTTAATTTATTCCAGCACGCGAGACAAAATTCGGCCATTATTATTCTCACATCCATTTTACGAACAATCGTTGGTATATTCTCTATTCTAATCCCGCATACTGTGGTTGTCAAGAACGATTGTGGGTGAAAAAGATGAGAGAACTTCTGGCAAAGCGTTTGAAGCAGTGCAGAAAAGAGAAGGGCTTGACCCAGTGGGAAGTCGCGGTGTACTGCGACATTTCGGAAAAGGCATACCAGAATTATGAGCTGATGACGCGGGAGCCAAAACTGGAGATCCTTGCAAAAATCGCTGATCTGTTTGATGTCTCCCTGGACTACCTCATTGGCAGAACAGACGTAAAACAGGTCAACAGGCCCTAACAAAGTCAAAACCCGGACAAATCATTGTCCGGGTTTGACTTTGCTTTTATTCTTCTTCCTCTATGGAGAACAGCTCTTTGGCGATGGCGTCCACCTTCTGGCTCAGATCGTCGGGCGCTTTGGGCGCTTCCTCCGGATACAGGCCACAGAGGAAATCCTGCCATTCTTCGTTCAGCGCCTCGATACAGGCCATGTGCTGCTCCTTCATGCGGGAGAAACAGGCCTCAACCCGCTCCACAGCGTAGTCCTCCCGCTGCTGCGCCTGGGCCAGAATCTCCTCTCTCTGCGCCCGGGCTTCCGCCACGATCTCCTCCGCCCGCGCCTGGGCGTCCATGATGATCTGCTGGGAGATGGTTTTAGCGGAAAGCAACGCGTCGCCAATCTCGTTTTTCTGGCCGTTGAGCAGGGAAAGCTGGCGCTGAAGCAGCGCGTTCTCTTCGCTGAGGGCCAGCGCCTGCTGGCGGATATCCTGCAATACGGTCTCCACCTTGTTGGCGTTATAATATTTTTTCTTCACCACGTCGATGTGGATCGCGTCGAAATACTCCTTGTCCAGTGCCATAACGGGCCTCCTGTTCCGGGAAAAAACGTTCCTGTAGGTGGATTATACCAGAAAAGAGAGAACTTATCAACAGGGGAATATTTCCCTGGCCGCGAAAGGATCCTTTTGCCATTTTTCCGGTTTTCCTGTAAAATAGACGTACACCATACGGAAAAGAGGGAGCAGCATGACGCAAACGGACAGAATGCCCTTGGAAGTGGAGAGCAGTGTACGGCGTTACCTCTCTTACGGTTGGGGCAACAGCATTATCATCAGCCTGGTGCGGCGGCGTTTCGGGGCGCGGATCAGCTCCCGCTGCCTGAACAACATGCGCAAAGGGCTGCCGTGTACACCCAAATGCCGGGAAAACTGTGTATTCCGGAGTTCTGGGTAAAAACGGGAGGGTCTTCACCCTCCCGTTTTTCGTTTATTTTTATTCACAGAGTCGGCAGGCGGTCCGGGCCGCCACAGCGGCGTTATTCAGCACCAGCTTGATGTTGCTCTCCAGGCTGTCGCCACCGGTGAGCTCCACCACCCGGGCCAGCAGGAAGGGCGTGGTCTCCTTGCCGTGAACGCCCTGTTCCACGCTCTCCTTGAGGGCCTGTTCGATGGCGGCGTCAATGACGGCCTTGTCCATGGCATACTCCTCAGGGATGGGGTTTGTGACCAGCATGCCGCCCTTGTAGCCCAGATCCCGCTGTGCGCGGAACATGGCGGCCAGCTCCTCGGGGCTGTCCACCCGGTAGTCCACGCCAAAGCCGCTCTTCCGGGTGTAGAAGGCGGGCAGCTCCTCGGTGCCGTAGCCGATGACGGGCACGCCGTGGGTCTCCAGGTACTCCAGAGTCAGGCCCAGGTCCAGAATGGACTTTGCACCGGCGCAGACCACCATCACCGGTGTCTGGGCCAGCTCCTCCAGGTCGGCGGAGATGTCCATGGTGGTCTCCGCGCCCCGGTGTACGCCGCCGATACCGCCGGTGGCAAAGACCTGGATCCCGGCCATATGGGCGATAATCATGGTGGTGGTGACGGTGGTCGCGCCGTCCGCGCCCCGGGCCACCAGGGCCGGCAGGTCACGGCGGCTGGCTTTCGCCACATCCCGTCCGGCTTTGCCCAGATACTCGATCTCCTCATGGCTCAGACCTGCCTTCAGCCGGCCGCCGATGACGGCGATGGTGGCGGGAACAGCGCCGTTTTTGCGAATGGTGTCTTCCACCAGCAGGGCGGTCTCCACATTTTTGGGGTAGGGCATGCCGTGGGAGATGATGGTGCTCTCCAGCGCGACAACGGGCCTGCCCTGTGCAAGAGCCTCCTTTACCTCGGGAGCAATGTCAAGATATTTGTTCATACGAACCTCCTGTGTTTGATAGCATGGATATTGTATGCCATATTTGTGGAAAGTCAAGTCGACAAATATAAATAATGTAAAAATACCGGAGATGCGGGCAAGCCGTATCTCCGGTATCTATGCATGTAAGGCTCAGCGGGAGCCTTTATCGTAAGGTATACCCTCGGCCTTGGGGGCCCGGGACTTCTTGGACGTAAAGGCCAGCACGACAAGGGAGATGATATAGGGCAGCATATTGTAAACAGTACTGGGGATGTTCAGCGCAGTCAGAAAGCTGAACCCGGTATAGACATTGGACAGGGCGCGGAACATACCGAAGAGCAGCGCCGCCAGGGCAATTCGGGTGGGCTTCCACTGGCCGAAGATCATGACTGCCAGCGCCAGGAAGCCAAAGCCAGCCACACCGTTTTCAAACTTCCACTCGGACACACCGGCCAGAATGTAGCAGATACCGCCCAGGCCGCCCAGCACGCCGGAGATGAGCACGCCGGCCCAACGCATTTTATACACGTTGATACCCACGGAGTCCGCTGCCTGGGGATGCTCGCCACAGGCCATGAGACGGAGACCAAACTTGGTCTTATAAAGGGTGACATAGGCAAAGATCAGGGCCAGGACTGCAATGACCATGAACCAGTTGAACTCAAAGCTGCCGATATTCAGAAGGAAAGCCTTCTTCTGGCTGATGTACTGGATGGTTGCGGAGACGTTGTCCGGATTCTCAGCGGTGTTGATTGCTTTGACAATGACCGTGGCAGCAGCCACGCCCAGCAGGTTCATGGCTGTACCCACGATGGTCTGGTCTGCCTTGAAATTGATACAGGCCACAGCCAGCAGGCAGGAGAAGAATACGCCTACAAGGACAGCGCCGATCAGCGTGGCAAAAATCATGACCACGGCGGGCGATCCTGCCGGCATGTATTTCATGACCAGCGCGCCGCCCAGAGCGCCCATAACCATAATGCCCTCAAGTCCGATGTTGATTACACCGGAATGCTCGGAAAAGCAGCCGCCCAACGCGACCAGAAGCAGAACAGAGGCGAAAATCAGGGTATACTGGATAAGAAGCAGCATTATTTCTGACCTCCTTCCTCAGTCTCGGCCCGGGCAAGCTTCTCGGCTTTTTTGGCTTCACGCCGGTCTATGGCGGAGTTCATAAAGTACTTGAAGAAGGCCACGAAGCCGCAGAGGTAGATAATGATTGAAGAGATAAGGTCGGATATCTGTGCGCAGTACATGCTCTTGTCCACATACGCGCCGCCATTGGTAATATGCTGGATAAAGTATGAGGAGAAGATGGTGCCGATGGGGTTCAGGCCGCCCAGGAAGGCGGCGGCAATACCGTTGAAGCCCATACCCGGGACGCTGGACTGGCTGCACTGCCACTGCTCAAAGCCGGTCAGGTACAGCAGCGCCGCACCCAGACCTGCCAGCGCGCCGGAGATCATCATGGTGAGGATGATATTCCGCTTTTCATTCATACCGCAGTATTTGGCTGCGTTTTTATTGTTACCGGTGGCGCGGAGCTCATAACCGAACTTGGTCTTTTCCAGAATGACCCATACCAGAATCGCGACAATGACAGCTATGGGAATTGCGATTGTAACATAACGGTTGCCGGCAAACAGCTTACTCAGCCCCATAGACGGAATAAGGGCAGAAGCATTCACGTTGACAAGATTAAAGGTATACGGGCTTGCTGTTTCCTTAACATTGTTAAGCAGAAGATTGGTGCCATACAGACTGATCCAGTTGAGCATAATGCAGGAGATAACCTCGTTGACGTTGCAGTAGGACTTCAGCAGGCCGGAGATGGCGCCCAGCAGCGCACCTGCCAGCATTGCGGCAATCAGGCACACATACCAGGGCATATGCAGAGCCAGCGCCAGATAAAGGCTGGCGGCCACGCCCACCACATACTGGCCGGCGGCGCCGATATTGAACAGCCCCACCTTATAGGCAAAGAGCACAGACAGGCCGCACATCAGCAGCGGTGCAGTCTTAACCAAAGTATTGCCAAAATATTTGACCACAGCGGCCTTGCTGGGATAATAGAAGAAGTTTTTGACGACGGTGACGATGGCCTCCCAAGCCCCGGCAGGGTTAATGAACAGCAGAACGATATAGCCGATCAGCAGGCCCGCCAGTACGCACAGCAGAGAAGCCAGCAGGGACTGGACCGCCTGGTTTTTCAGGATCTTTTTCATTGGGCGGCCTCCTTCCTCTTCGCGCCGGCCATGTACAGACCAAGCTCTTCCACGGTGGTGGTTTTCGGGTCAAGCTCGCCTACGATCTCGCCCTCGTACATCACAAGGATGCGGTCGGAAAGGCTCATGACCTCGTCCAGCTCCAGGGAGACCAGAAGCACTGCGCCTCCGGCGTCCCGCTGGGCCACCAGCTGTTTATGAATATACTCAATGGCGCCTACATCCAGGCCTCGGGTGGGCTGAACGGCCACCAGAAGCTTGGGATCCTTGTCCAGCTCACGGGCCACAATGGCCTTCTGCTGGTTGCCGCCGGACATGCTGCGGGCCACCGTGATGGGACCCTGGCCGGAACGCACGTCGTACTGGTCGATCAATTTCTCGGCGTACTTACGAATCTGCGGCCGCTTCAGGAAGCCGGCCTTGTTGGTGAATTCCGGCTCAAAGTAGCGCTGGAGCACCATGTTGTATTCAAGGGAGTAATCCAGAACCAGGCCATGCTTATGCCGGTCCTCGGGAATATGGCTCATGCCCATAACAGATCGGCGGCGGATAGGCGCTTTGGTGATATCTTGTCCGCAGAGCGTGAGCTTTCCGGCTTTCAGCGGCTCCAGCCCGGTAATGCCGTAGACAAGCTCGGTCTGGCCGTTGCCGTCGATACCGGCAATACACAGGATCTCACCGGCGTGAACCTGGAAGCTGACGTCTTTCACCGCATTGTTGCTGTGTACTTTTGAGGCAACCGTGATGCCCTCCACATCCAGCACCACATCGCCGGGCTTTGCCTCGTCCTTGGCGACCACAAATTCCACGTCGCGGCCTACCATCATGCGGCTCAGCTCCTCCTTGCTGGTCTTTGCGGTCTCCACTGTGCCTATGTACTTACCTTTGCGAAGGACCGTTACCCGGTCGGAGACTTCCATGATCTCATTGAGCTTATGGGAGATAAAGAGAATGCTCTTTCCCTCGGCGGAGAGGTTTTTCATGATCTGCATCAGCTCGTCGATCTCCTGGGGGGTCAGAACGGCGGTAGGCTCGTCGAAAATAAGGATCTCATTGTCGCGGTACAGCATTTTGAGGATCTCGGTACGCTGCTGCATGCCCACGGTGATATCCTCGATCAGGGCGTCCGGATCAACATGCAGTCCATACCGCTCCGACAGGGCAAGAACCTTTTCCCGGGCCTCCTGCTTCTGCAAAAATCCGTGCTTGTTGGGCTCCACGCCCAGAATGATGTTGTCCAGCACGGTAAAGCACTCCACCAGCTTGAAATGCTGGTGCACCATGCCTATGCCAAGGTCGTTGGCGTCGTTGGGGTTTTTGATCTGGACCTCCCGGCCGTCCTTTTTGATGACGCCCTCCTCCGCCTGATAAAGGCCGAAAAGCACGCTCATCAGGGTGGACTTGCCCGCGCCGTTTTCACCCAGCAGGGCATGAATTTCGCCTTTTTTCAGCTGCAGGGTGATATCGTCATTGGCGATGATACCGGGAAATTTTTTGGTAATGTGAAGCATCTCAATTGCATATGGATTCTCCAACCGTACCGACCTCCCTTTAAACAATAGATGTATTTATATTACACCATTTATCGCCGGATTACAAACAATTTTCACGCTGTTCGGAAGATTTTTCATGGGGACCGGGCCAAGGTTTCTTGGGCGCAAAAAAGGACAGGCCTTTCGGCCTGTCCTCAAGGCGTCGACATCGTTCGACGCCTTGAAAACTTATTCAGGCGTATTCGAAAATACGCCTGAATAAGCATAGATTGAACGCCGAAAGGGGACTCCCGTCCCCTCTCGGCGCTCTCCCCATGCAACTCTATACACTGCCGATAGCTTTGTCTACAGTCTGAAGGACAGGCCTTTCGGCCTGTCCTTCCAAGTGCCTGGGATGAAATTACTTAATGTTGCCCTGGTAATCGACGGTCACGGTGGTGACTGCGGGCTCTGCACTGATATCATTGGATACGACAATCTCACCGTTGAACATTGCAGAGACGAGAGCCTTGTAGTCGTCCTGGGTGAAGCTGTCGGACCACTGCGTAGATTCCATAGGAATCTGGACATAGTTGAGGGTGGGATCGTCACCGGAAACGAGGCCCAGAGACTCAATCTTGCCTACATATGCTTCCCAGTTGCCATTTACGACAACATCGGTCAGCGTGTCATATGTAGTGGGATACAGACCCTTCATTGCAGAGGTAACGGTCATACCTTCAGTATTCTGAAGGCTGTCAATAATAGCAGCCTGGTCGACATCGACGCCGATGACCTTGCCGTCGACCTTGGCAGCAGCCTCAGCTGCGGAGGTGTAGATACCGCCGCCGCAAGCGAAGACGACCTCAGTGCCACCTGCATACCAGGTATCCATAGCTGCGGTGATGTCGGGATCTCCGTAGAACTGGTTGCCGTATGCGTAGTTGATGGAGACATCTGCGCCCAGCTCAGCGGCAGCGGCGTCAGCACCCTGAACAAAGCCGTAGCCATAGCGGACAACAGCGGGAACAGCCATGCCGCCCAGGAAGCCCAGCTTGGTGTAGCCCAGCTTCACGGCTGCGTAACCGGCCATGTAGCCGCACAGCTCTTCCTGATAAATTGCGCAGTAGACATTGCTCATGTCAACGTAATCCTCGAGAACCCAGTTGTCAGGATTGTAGTCGTAGGACTCGCCCTTAGCAGCAACACCAGCCTCAAGCAGGTCTCCCTTTGCAACGTCCAAAGCAATAAACTTCACATCAGGATAGAGAGGCGCAGCTTCCACGATAGTTCCGCCAAATGCATAGCCGGGCATCACGATGACATTGTAGCCATCGGCCACAGCGGCGTCGACCATAGCAACACGCTCAGCGGTGGAGTCGCCTGCGGGCTTGTAGTACTTGAACTCAACGGAATTTTCCTCGCAGAATGCCTTGCAGGCCTCATAGGTGGTCTGGTTAAAGGACTGGTCGGTGATGTCGCCGTAGTCGGTGATCATTGCCACCTTGTACTCGGCTGCGACGGGCTCGGCGCTCTCTTCAGCAGGAGCGGCGCTCTCCTCAGCGGGAGCTGCGCTCTCAGCGGGAGCTGCGGACTGGCCGCAGGCGCAGAGGGCAAAGACCATGCACAGAGCCATGACAAGTGCCAGAATCTTTTTCATGTTTTTTCCTCCATAATAATATTTTTTTGCAACAGAATTTCCGGCGTGCTTTTCACGCCGCATGGGCATTATAGCATGTCCCTGCTTTACAAATCAAGAAGAATGTGCGTAAAATCACAAAAATAAGTAAAGAAATTTACAGATTGGACATCTTGACGGCGGTGTCCAGGGCGATTTCCATCATCTGGGTAAAGGAGTTCTGCCTGTCCTCCGGAGAGAGGGCCTCATCCCGGTACAGATGGTCGGAAACGGTGCACAGACACAGACCCCGCTTCCCGGCGTAGGCCGCGTTCATGTACAGAGCCGCCGCCTCCATCTCCACCGCCAGAACGCCCATGCGCTTCCAGAGGTCGGAGTAGTTGGAGCCCTCGGCGTAATAGAAGTTGTCAGAGGAGAGGATGTTGCCCACCTTGATGTCCACGCCGTGCTCACGGCCCGCTTCCACAGCGGCGGAGAGCAGCGCGAAATCCGCAACGGGGGCAAAGGTCCCGGGCAGGCCGAACTGGTCGCCGTAGTTGGAATTGGTGCAGGCGCCCTGGCCGGCCACGATGTCCATCAGCTTTAGCTCGTCGCTCAGGGCGCCGGCAGAGCCGATGCGAATGATGTTGTCCACATCGTAGAAGTTGAACAGCTCCCAGCTGTATATGCCGATGGCCGGCATACCCATGCCGGAGGCCATAACAGTGACGGGGACGCCTTTCCAGGTGCCGGTGTGGCCCTGAACGCCTCGGACATTATTCACCAGAACCGGGTCGGTAAGGAAATTTTCCGCAATGAATTTGGCGCGGAGGGGATCGCCGGGCATGAGCACGGTCTTTGCAATATTCTCTTTCTTCGCGGCAATATGGGGGGTAGGAACGGACATGGTATCAGCCTCCTGAAATAATTTCTTTTTTCTATTATATTAGGAGAAAAAGCAAAAGTCAAATTGAAACGGCCGGAACGATATGTTATACTAAGACGAAAAAACTAAAATGTCAGGGGATTACAGGATATGAGCGATGTAATGGTAATCGGTATCGCCGGCGGCACCGGCAGCGGCAAAACCACCATCACCAAAAAGCTGATGCAGCGCTTCGGCAGCAATGTGTCGGTCATCTACCACGACAACTACTACAAGGCCCACCACGACATGCCCTTTGAGCAGCGCAGCAAGCTCAACTACGACCACCCCAACGCTTTTGACACGGACATGCTGGTGGAGGCCATCAAGGAACTGAAGCAGGGACGCGCCGTCACCTGCCCCGTGTACGATTACTCCATCCATGACCGCACGGACAAGACCATCACCATAAAGCCCACCAAGGTGATCGTGGTGGAGGGGATTTTGATCTTCCAGAGCCGGGAGCTCTGCCAGCAGATGGACATCAAGATCTATGTGGACACCGACGCGGACGTGCGTATTCTGCGCCGCATTACCCGGGATGTGCGGGACCGTGGCCGCAGTCTGGAAGGGGTCATCAATCAGTATCTCAGCACCGTAAAGCCCATGCATGAGCAGTTTGTGGAGCCCAGCAAGCGCAATGCGGACATCATCATCCCCGAGGGCGGCCACAACCAGGTGGCGCTGGACATGGTGATGGAGCGGGTCCGGGCCCATCTGGAAAAGAACTGAAAGGAAACCTGTAAAATATGGCAAAGCTGTACTTCAAATATGGGGCCATGGGCTCTTCCAAATCCGCCCAGGCGCTGATCACCCAGTTCAACTACGAGGAGCTGGGCATGAGCGTCTGGCTCATCAAGCCCAGCACCGACACCAGAGACGGGGCGGATATCATCCGCAGCCGTATCGGGCTTGAGCGCCGGGCCAGGGTCATCACCCCGGAGCAGGACATTTGTGAAGAGTACCGCCGGGAGGGCAAGCACGACGTAATTATTGCCGACGAGGCCCAGTTTTTCACCCCGGAGCAGATCGACCAGCTCCGCTATCTTGTGGACACGGAGGATCTGCCGGTACTGTGCTTCGGCCTGCGCACGGATTTTCTGACCCACTTTTTCCCCGGCGCCCGGCGGCTGATGGAGCTTGCCGACTCCATCACGGAGGTCAAGACCGTCTGTGCCTGCGGCCGGAAGGCCACGGTGAACGCCAGAATCGACCAGCAGGGCCGCATCATCACCCAGGGCGACCAGGTGCTTCTTGGCGGCAACGACAGCTATGTGGCCATGTGCCATAAATGCTGGAAGCAGAAAATCGTGGAACAGGAAAAGGCATAAAACACAGAAAAAACACTGTCATCCTGAAGAACGAAGCGACGAAGGATCCCGTACTAATTCACTTTTCACGATTACTTCTGCCTTTGACTACCCCTCAGTCAGCCACGGCTGACAGCTCCCCTGACAAGGGGAGCCTTTTTTTACGGGCGACCGTCCCTGCGTCGCAAGGGTCGCCCCTACAACATCACCGGCAGTCTGGTGCAAAACCGTAGGGGCGGGGCTTTCCTTCCCGGGAAGGCTATCTCATCCGGCCTCCGGGCCTCGTTTCCCCTCCATTTGCCGCGCACCCTTCAAGCCTCCCCCTGGAGGGGGAGGTGGCATTTGCGCAGCAAATGACGGTAGGGGGGGCTTGTCGGAAGTTGAATCCGCGGCAGTACCCTCCTCAGTCAGCCACGGCTGACAGCTCCCCCTAATGGGGCGCCTTTACGCGGACCGCCACACAGGGCGGCCCCTATAACGCCTTTTCAGGCCGCCCGGCGGCCGGAGCAAAAAATATTGTCATCCTTCGCTTGCGCTCAGGATGACAATATTTTTTGCTTATTCCTCTTTCGGCTTTTCGGCGGGCGGGTTCTTTCTTGCCTTGCGGGCTTTCCGGCGCTTCTTCCAGACAGGGATGAGGATGGCCAGGACCACGGCCAGGATCACCAGGGCGGGCAGTGCCCCCACGATGGCCAGCAGCAGGTCCTTGAAAAACTCGCCGGTGCGTTTGAGCCCGTTAGTCAGCGCCAGGGCCAGCTCCTGCCCGTAGCTCATGCGGCTTTCCGGGGTGTACTCAATGACCTCCTGGACCTCCAGATCCAGGGTGCTGTAAGCCACCTGACGGTCCCAGTTTTTCAGGGTGGACTGGAGGCTCTCGATCTGATAGCGCAGCTCCGTCAGCTTTTCCTCGATGGCGATCAGATCCTCCACGGTCTTTGCCGCCTCCATCATCTCCAGCAGCCGGGCCTCCTGGGTCTGATAAGCAGTCAGACGGGCGTCGGTGTCGTAATACTGGGCGGTGATGTTCTCGGTATAGGTGTGGCTGTAGGGCACATTGCCCAGGGTGGACAGGCTGCCCATCAGGGCGGAAAATTTGTCGCTGGGCACCCGGATGACGTAGCTTGCGTAGCGGGTGGAAGAATAGCCCCGGGACTGGGTGTAGTAATTGCTGCCGTTGACGCTGCTGGACTCCACGAAGCCGCCGTATTGTTCCACCAGCGCGGAGAGCTTTTCGATGGTCCCGTCAAATTCCGTGGTCTCCACCGTGGCGGAGGCGGAGTAAATCAGCTTTTCCGGGCTGCCCTCCGGGGCGGCGCCGGACCCGGACTCCAGCTGGGTGCCGCCGGTGACGGCAAAGCCGCCGTATTCTTCCACCTCTGCGGGGTAGTCGGCCTCCGTAACGGCCATGTCGTATGAGGCTGCGGGGGCGCTGGACGCGGTATCGGCGGAGCCGCAGGCGCACAGCGCGAAAACCAACAGCGCCGCAAGCAGCAGAGAAAGCGCTTTTTTCATATTCTGTCCTCCATCTTTTTTATTGTATTATTGTGTTGTCCTCTGCCCTTGTGACGGCGGAGAAAAAAGGAAAGTTCCGTATTCTTAAGTTATTTTTAGTTTTTTCTGCATATATATAATGATATAATCAAGACAAAGCATGACCATCCTGAAAAGGAGCCTTAAAATGAACGACACCTTATTGCTGATGTTGGGCGTTCTGCTCAGCCTGGGCTGCGCTGTCACTGCCCATTTTTTCCTTCGCGCCGGTTGGCGGGAGGACTACCGGCGGGCGCTTCTGCTCAAAGGTACAGCCAGTATGTGCTTTGTGCTTCTGGGCGCGGTTAATCGCCGACTCTGCCCGGACGGCCTTTTTGGCCTGATTATCCAGATGGGTCTGTGTTTGGGATTTCTGGGTGATGAACTGCTGGCTATGCGCTATATTAAGCCGGAACGGCACGACGCCTTCTTTTCTCAGGGTGCGGCCGTGTTCGCCCTGGGGCACCTGCTGTACATAACGGCTCTTTTTCTGCAGGATCGGGGCCTGCTGCCGCTGTCTCTGCCCGTTCTGGTACTGGGGATTGGCGCATCCTGGCTTTATCAGCGGGCAAAAAAGACGGACGCAGCAAAGCTTCAGCTCCCTGCCACGCTGTATATCGCGCTGGTGGTGTTTATGGCCTCCGTGGCCTGCGCCGCTGCCGTCCGGGGCTTCAGCGTGGGGCTGCTGCTCTTCGCCGCCGGCGGGATCTGCTTTGCCATCAGCGATAATCTGCTCTGCGCCTACTGCTTCGGTACAGCCCGCAGCCGGGCGGTGGACCGTGCGGTACATATCACTTATTACGCGGCCCAGCTGCTCATTGCCTGGAGCCTGCGCTTCCTGTGAATAACGCAAACGTTGAAAAGGGCTTGCCGCCTGAAGCAGACGGCAAGCCCAAAATTTTTCTATAATTTCTTCGCTGAGAGAACGCGGAGGACGTTATTCTTTACCTGAAACTTCACTTCCCGCCCCGCAAATTCCAGGGCATAGACCCGCTCCCCGTCCTGCTTGTAGCGGGGCCGGGGGTCGTTTGCCAGCACGCCCCGCAGGGCTTCCCGCTTTTCCGGCGGGATCTGCTTTTCCGCTTCCGGCAAAAATTCCACCGTGAGCTGCGCCCCCGGGTCCGGGGCAAAACCGCTTTCGGCCTCCGGCTTGCAGTCGGCATAGGGGATATAAGGCTTGATGTCGAAAATCGGGGTGCCGTCCATCAGATCGGCGCCCGCCACACGGAGGGTCTTTCCCTCCTCCGTGTCCTCGATGCCCAGCAGCCGAACGCAGGACAGGCCCAGGGCATTGGGCCGGAAGGGCGAGCGGGTGGCAAAAACGCCCATCCGGGTGTTGCCGCCCAGTCTGGGGGGCCGGACTGTAGGAGACCAGTCCTCTCTCACTGCTTCGGAAAACTGCCAGATCAGCCAGATGTGGGAAAAGCCCTCCAGGCCCCGCAGGGCGTCGGGATTCCGATATTCCGGCTCGAACACGATCCGGGCCTCCAGCTCCTCCACGATCCCCGCCTGGCGGGGTATGCCGAATTTGGTGGGAAAATCGCTCCTGATCCGGGCGATGGCTTTTATCGTGTATTCCATAGGCTCACATCATAGCATAGAGCAGCCACATGGAGACGCCGTTGACCAGCATATGCAGGAAAATGCTGCCCCAGATGGAGTTTGTGCGCTCATAGCAGCGGCAGAGCAGGTAGGAGACAGGGATATATTGCAGCAGATAGAGCAGGTTTTTCAGATCCATCAGCGCATAAGACCAGACATGGTACAGGGAGAACATGGCCATGCTGACCACATAGGCCAGCGTCCGGTTCCGGCGGCGAATAAGCCCAAAAAGTCCCGCCCGGAAGAGGGACTCCTCCACAATGGGGGCCATGAACACCGCCATGGCGGCGATGGGCCCGAAGGTCATCCCGGCCATGTCGAACACGGCCTCGCTGTTGGGGTTGTCGCCCATACCCAGCAGGAGCATGATGCTGTTGACCACGAAATTGCAGCACAGCATCAGACCGTAGCAGACCAGCACCTCCCGGATGCAGGCCCAGGGCCGGTCACACAGGGCGTCAAAGTCCCGGCGGAAGAATTTCCACAGGAAGATCAGCATATAGGCGACGCCCAGCACATAGCACAGAAGATTGGCCTGGGTCTCGTCCAGCAGCCCCCTGAGCATCATAATAGTGACAATCACAGGCAGCAGCACCATATGCACCGGCAGATAGACCAGCGCCGCGATGGCCTGCCCTTTGGTCAGACGGCTTGTGAATGGCAAGGTTTTTCTGTTCATCAGCCTCTCGCTTTCTTTTGTAATTCAAAGAGCAGATTCATGGCCTCGATGGGGGTGATGGTGTTCAGGTCGGTCTCCCGCAGGATGCGGCTGACCTCGTCCGCCCCCACATCGGCAAAGCTGATCTGGTCGTCGGCGGCCTTGGCCGTCTCAAATTTGGGGGCGGCCCCGCTCTCGTTCAGCTCCTTCAGATAGCCCTTGGCCTTGCCGATGACGCTGTCCGGCAGACCGGCCAGCTTGGCCACTTCGATGCCGTAGCTGTCATCCGCCGCGCCCCGGACGATCTTTCGCAGAAACACCAGGGTCCCGCCCTGCTTTTTGGCGGTGATGTTGTAATTTCTCACGCCGGAGAGCTGGCCCTCCAGGGCGGACAGCTCATGGTAGTGGGTGGCAAACATGGTCTTTGCGCCCAGCTTCCGCTTGTCGGCGCAGAACTCCAGCACCGCCCGGGCGATGGCCATGCCGTCATAGGTGGAGGTGCCCCGGCCGATCTCGTCCAGGATCAGCAGAGAAGAAGCCGTGGCGTGTTTTAGGATGTTGGCCATCTCGTTCATCTCCACCATGAAGGTGGACTGGCCGGAGGCCAGATCGTCGGAAGCGCCGATGCGGGTGAACACCCGGTCCACAATGCCGACGGTGGCGCTTTTGGCCGGGACAAAGGAGCCGATCTGGGCCATGAGGACGATCAGCGCCGTCTGGCGCATATAGGTGGATTTACCGGCCATATTGGGGCCGGTGACAATGGCCACCCGGTCCTCCCCGTCGTTTAAAAAGGTGTCGTTGGGGACGAAGAGCACGTCCTTCATGGTCTGTTCCACCACCGGATGGCGGCCTTCCACAATATGCAGCTCCCGGGAGGTGTCCACCTCGGGCATGGTGTAGTTATTGCGGACGGCCACCTCGGCCAGAGAACACAGGGCGTCCAGCCTGGCTACCGCGTCCGCCGTGGCCTGCACCCGGTTCACCTGGGCGGCCACCATGTCCCGCAGCTCGCAGAAATACTGGTATTCCAGCTCGTTGATCCTGTCTCTGGCGGTGAGAAGGGTATTTTCCAGCTCCTTCAGCTCCTGGGTAAAGTAGCGCTCGTTGGAGACCAGGGTCTGCTTGCGTATGTAATCGTCGGGGATATTCTCCAGCCCCGCGGACTTGGGCACGTCGATAAAATAGCCGAAGACCTTGTTGTAGCCCACCTTCAGCTTTTTGATGCCGGTGCGCTCCCGCTCCCGGGCCTCCAGATCCCGGATCAGCTCCGCGCCGTTATCCCGGATATTGCGGAGCTTGTCCACTTCCTCCGAATAACCGGTGCGCAGGATGCCGCCCTCGCGGACGGAGAAGGGCGGGTCGTCGCAGACGGCCCGGTCGATCTGAAAGCGCAGATCCTCCAGGGCGTCCATGGCGCAGATATCCCTCAGCTCCAGACTCTTAAAGCCCTCCAGCTGCTTTTTCAGCTCCGGCAGCGCGGCGCAGCAGTTGGCCAGGGAGCGCAGATCCCTGCCCCCGGCGGTGCCGTACACCGCCCTGCCCACCAGGCGCTGCATATCCGTTATATTTTTCAGCATAAGGGCGATCTCGCCCCGCTTCACGTTGTCCGTAAACAGCTCGTTGACCGCGGAGAGGCGGCGTTTGATGGCCACGGCGGACAGCAAGGGTCTTTCCACCCAGGCGCGCAGAAGCCGGCCCCCCATGGGGGTCTTTGTTCTGTCCAGCACCCAGAGGAGAGAGCCTTTTTTCTCCCCGCTGCGGAGGGATTCGGTCAGCTCCAGGTTTCGCCGGGTAGTCCAGTCCAGCTCCATATACCTTCCGCCGAAGAAGACGTCCAGCTGGCTGATATGGCTGATGTCGAATTTCTGGGTCTCGATAATATAGGCCAGAAGGGCGCCCGCGGCGCAGACGGCGGCGGGCTGGTCTCCCAGGCCGCACTGGTCCACATCCTCGAAGCCGAACTGCTGGCAGACCAGCGCGGCGGCGGGCATAAACTCAAACTTGTCCCCGCCTTTTTCCGGCATGGCGGACAGCTTTTTACTGAGAAAGTCCCGGATCGGGGGGCAGCTCTCCGCCCCGGCGGACAGCACCGCCTCCCGGGGGGAAAAGCGGCCCAGCTCGTTCATCACATGGTTCACCGCGTCGTTATCAAAGGCGGCGCAGCAGAATTCGCCGGTGGAGATGTCGCAGAAGGCCACTCCCCCGTCGTTATTGTTCAGGTACACGGCGCAGATATAGTTACTGCGCCCCTCCTCCAGCATGGAACTCTCCGTCACCGTGCCGGGGGTGATGATGCGGATCACGTCCCGCTGCACCAGGCCCTTGGCCAGGGCCGGGTCCTCGGTCTGCTCGCAGATGGCCACCTTGTAGCCCTTGGCGATGAGCCGGGCGATATAGGCCTCGGCGCTGTGATAGGGCACGCCGCACATGGGCGTGCGGTCGTCCGGGTTTTCCACATTCCGGTCTCTGGTGGTCAGGGCGATATCCAGCTCCCGGGACGCAAGCTTTGCGTCCTCGTCGAACATCTCGTAAAAATCGCCCAGGCGGAAGAACAGCAGGCAGTCCTGATGCTGCTGCTTGATCTCATAATATTGCCGTTTCATCGGCGTAAGCTCAGCCATTTTCTATCTCTCCATACAGTGCCCAGGTATTGCTGGCGGTGATCTTTACCTTAACAAACTGCCCCACCAGGGCGGGGTCCCCCTTCAGGTGCACCAGCCTGCCCCCGTTGGTGCGGGAGGACAGGTTATATTCGTCCTTCCCGGTCTCCCCGTCCACCAGGACGCGGAAGCTCTTTCCCTCATATTCCTTATGCTTTTCGGCGGAGATGCGGTTGGACACCTCCATGAGCCGGTCAAAATGCTTCTGCTTGTCCTCTCTGGTGTAGGGGTCGGGCATGGAGGCTGCGGGGGTGCCCACACGCTTGGAGTAGATAAAGGTGAACATGGCGTCAAAGCGCACCTTCTCGCACAGACGTATGGTATCCTCAAAATCCTCCTCCGTCTCGCCGGGGAAGCCCACGATAATGTCCGTGGTGATCACCAGATCGGGCATATAGCTTCGGGCCAGCTCCGCCTGGCGGATATACTTTGCGCTGTCGTAGTTCCGGTTCATCACCTTCAAAATCCGGTCGCTGCCGGACTGGACCGGCAGGTGGATATGGTGGGCGCATTTTTCGCACGCCGCCATGGTCTGAAACAGCTTTTCCGTGGCGTCCTTGGGGTGGCTGGTCATAAAGCGGATGAGAAAATCCCCCGGGATGTCGTTGATCATTCGGATCAGGTCGGAGAAGTCCACCCCGCAGTCCAGGTCCTTGCCGTAGGAGTTCACGTTCTGGCCCAGCAGGGTGATGTCCTTATAGCCCTGCTCCACCAGCTCCCTGGCCTCCCTGACGATATCCTCCGGCAGGCGGGAGCGCTCCCTGCCCCGCACATAGGGCACGATGCAGTAGGAGCAGAAGTTGTTGCAGCCGTACATGATGGACAGCCAGGCCTTCACCTTTCCGTCCCGGCGCAGGGGGATGCCCTCGGCCACGGCGCCGTTGCTGTTCTCGGTGGCAAAGACCCGCTTGTGCCGGGTCATCACCTGCTCCAAAAGCTCCGGGAAGCGCCAGAGCTCGTGGGGCCCGAACACCAGGTCCACCACCGGGTAGGATTTTTTGATTTTCTCCGCCATGTGCTGCTGCTGCACCATGCAGCCGCAGACGGCGATGATCTGCTGGGGCTTATTTTTCTTGCTGTGGTTCAGCGCGCCCACATTGCCCAGTACCCGCATTTCCGCGTGCTCCCGGACAGCACAGGTGTTGATAACGATCACGTCTGCCTGAAACTCGTCCTGGGTAAAGCCGTAGCCCATCTCCGCAAGGTAGCCCCTGATCTTTTCACTGTCCGCCTCGTTCTGCTGGCAGCCGTAGGTGTCCACCATGGCCAGGGGCCGGCGGCCGCCGTCGGTGACCTGCTCGAAGATCCGGGCGCAGATCTGCTCCTGGGCTTTGATCTGCTGTATATCAATGACTTTTCTCTCTTTGTTCATAATTTATTTCCTTAAAACAAATGATTTTCATTTTATCTTATCATAAAATGTGTGGAAGTTTCAACTGAAATCATGTATAATGTTGAAGTTGAAAATTATGGAGGTCAAACATGCCTGTTATCAATATCCTCTCCCCCCATGTGGCGGATATGATCGCCGCCGGCGAGGTGGTGGAGCGCCCCGCTTCCGTAATCAAGGAGCTGGTGGAAAACGCCTTTGACGCCGGGGCAAAAAACATTACAGTGGAAATTAAGGGCGGCGGCGCCACCTACATCCGGGTCACGGACGACGGCTGCGGCATGTCTCCCGAGGACGCGGGCATTGCCTTTCTGCGCCATGCCACCTCCAAGCTCCGGGACGAAGAGGGTCTGGAGCGGATCAGCACCATGGGTTTCCGGGGCGAGGCGCTGGCCGCCATCTCCGCCGTGTCAAAAATCGAGCTGAACACCCGCCGCAAAGGCGACGTTGAAGGAACCCGTGTGGTTCTCGAGGCCGGAGACATCAAGGACATGCTCCCCTGGGGCTGCCCGGAGGGCACCACCATGACCGTGCGGGATATCTTCTACAACACCCCCGCCCGGCTGAAGTTTTTGAAATCCGACCGGAGCGAAGCCTCCGCCTGTCAGCTGGCGGCTCTGCGCTGCGCTCTGGGCCATCCGGAGGCCTCGGTGCGCTTTATCCGGGACGGGAATGAGGAATTTTTCTCCCCCGGCGACGGCAGGCAGGACTCCTGCGTCTATGCCCTGCTGGGCAGGGACGCCGCCGCCAATATGCTCCTCTGCACCGGCGAAAATGATGGGATCAAGCTCTCCGGCTATGTCTCCTCCCCCTCCGCGGGCAGGGGCAACCGGCGGGAGCAGTATTTCTTCTGCAACGGCCGCTTTATCAAATCTGCCCTTTTACAGGCGGCTTTGGAGCAGGCCTATAAAAACAGCCTTCTCACCGGGCGCTACCCCTCCTGCGTGCTGTATCTGGACATCGGCTTTTCCCGGGTAGACGTGAATGTCCATCCGGCCAAGACCGAGGTGAAATTTACCGACGAGAAAAAGGTTTTCGACACGGTCTATTACGCTGTTCTCTCCGCCCTCAGCGGAGAAAAGCGGACAGCCCAGGTGGAGCTCTCTCCCTCAACACGGAAGCTGGCGGAGCCAAAGGCCGATTTTTACCGCAGCATGAGCGCGGCGGAATTTCGGGCCAATTCCTTTTCCGTTACGCCCCCCAAACCGGCCCCCAAGGTCCCGGCACGGCAGGACAGTTCCCGCCCGTCCACCCAGCTGAAATCCCCTGCGCCGGTCTATCAGACCCGCATGGATCTGCCATTTCGGCCCGTTTCAGCAGGAAGCGACCCCAAACCCCTTGAAAAGCCTGAGGTTTTTCCCCCTGCGGGCAGCAGAATTGTTGAAAAACCTGTTCAAAATGTTGAAAAGTCCCCTATCCCCGACCACAAGATAGTGGGGGAGGCCTTAAAGACTTACATCATCGTGGAGCAGGGCGAAAGCCTGATCCTCATCGACAAGCACGCCGCCCATGAGCGCATGATCTTCGACCGGCTGAAAAGCCAGGACCGGCAGATCATGGCCCAGAGCCTGCTCTCCCCCGTCACCGTCCGTCCCGACGGCGGCGACGCGGAGCTGCTGGAGCAAAACGGGGAGCTTTTGACAGAGCTGGGCTTTGAAATTGAGCCCTTCGGCCAGGATGATTTCATCGTCCGGGCGGTGCCCGCGGACATGGACGCCGGGGATGTGCCCGCCGCCATCGAGGAGATCTGCGAAAAGCTCCGCCGGGGCAAGGGTCCCGACCCCCGGGAGGCCAGGGACGAGATTTTGCACACCGTGGCCTGCAAGGCGGCCATCAAGGCCGGCTGGGACAATGACCTGAAGGAGCTGGAGCGCATCGTTCAGGCGGTGCTCTCCGGGCAGGTGAAATACTGCCCCCACGGGCGGCCGGTGTCCGTAACGCTGACAAGGAAGGAACTGGACAAGCAGTTCAAGCGCATTGTATGAGTATTCCGAAAATTGTGGTCGTCTGCGGCCCCACGGCCACAGGCAAGACCAGGCTCGGCATTGAGCTGGCCAGGCAATTTAACGGGGAGATCGTCTCCGCCGACTCCATGCAGGTCTACCGGCGCATGGACATCGGCACCGCCAAGGCCACGGCGGAAGAGCGCGCCGCCGCCGTCCACCACATGCTGGACGTGGCGGAGCCCTGGGAAAACTACTCCGTGGCCCGCTATGTAGAGGAGGCCTCCCGCTGCTGTGACGATATCCTCGCCCGGGGAAAGCTGCCCATTTTGGTGGGCGGCACCGGACTTTATATCGACTCTCTGGTGTCCGGGCGGGACTTTGCCGATAACGACGGCGACGCGGGCCTTCGGGACCGGCTCTCCGCCGAATACGACGCCCTGGGGGGCGAGGAGATGCTCCGCCGCCTAAAAAGCGTTGACCCGGAGCGGGCGGAAAAGCTCCACCCGGGGGACAAACGGCGAATCGTCCGGGCTTTAGAGATCTACATGCTCACCGGCCTTACCATCACCGAGCATGACCGCCGCACCCGGGCGCTTCCGCCCCGCTATAACGCCGCCCGGATATTCCTGAGCTTTGAAGACCGGGCCGATCTCTACGCCCGCATTGACCGGCGGGTGGATGAAATGGCGGAGCAGGGGCTTTTTGAAGAAGTCCAGGGCCTCCTTGACGAGGGCCTGTCCGAAGGCTGCACTGCCATGCAGGCCATCGGCTACAAGGAGCCGGCCCAGGCCCTCAAAGGCCAGATCAGCCGGGAAGAGGCCATCGCATTAATCAAGCAAAACAGCCGCCGCTATGCCAAGCGGCAGCTGACCTGGTTTTCCCGTGCGGAGGGCGTCCTGTCCATCCGCTGGGGCCGCCAGCCTGATTTTGAACAGGCGCGGCGGCTTTCGACCGATTTTTTACTCAGCCGCGGGTTATCATAGTGTACCGTACTCAAAGAGTACGAATACATGATAACGGAGCGGCGAAAAGAAACAGCCGCTTCAGAAAAAGGAGTTGGCTGAAATGCAGAAAACGCAAAATCTCCAGGATCTCATACTCAATCAGGCGCGGCGGGACCGTTCTATGGTGACCGTATTCCTGATGAACGGTTTCCAGCTTCACGGGGTGGTCAAGGGTTTTGACAGCTTTACCCTGGTGCTGGATTCCGACGGAAAACAGCAGCTGATCTATAAGCACGCCATATCCACTATTGTGCCGCCCCGGCCCATCTCTCTGGACTTTGAACCATAAGTGGAGAGAGGTCAACGGTTCATGCGGCTCATTGCCGCGGTACTGTTTTTGGCAGTAAGCGCCTATGTGGGCGCGAAGCTCTGGAGCAGCGTTGAGCGCTCTCCCGAGACGCAGACGGTGCGCGCCGTCACTTTGACAGACAGCGCGGAGCTGGAGGGTATTGTGATCCGGCGGGAGCAGCTCTGCCCCGCCGGAGAGGGGCTGTTTACGGACGGAGAGCGTCTTGGCGCCGGAACAGTCCCCTCTGTCCCCGGCTCCGCGCTGTATTACCGTTCCTGCGATGGGCTGGAACGTCTTTCGCCGGAGCTGCTGGAGGATCTGGACGTGCAGAAACTCCAGGCGCTTCTCGCCGAAAAGCCCTCTCCTCAGGAGGGCGGGCGGCTGGTGCTGGATCATGCCTGGTACTATGCGGCTTTGGTCCCGGCAGATGAGCCGGTGCCGGATTCCGGGCGCTGCCGGGTACTTTTTGAGGGCTTCGATGCCCCGGCAGAGGCAAACATTTTGTCTTTGAGTACAGAAGAAAACGGCCAGCGGGCCCTTGTTCTGCGCCTGACTTTGGGCGGGGACGCATACATGACACTGAGAAAATGCAGCGCGAAGCTGATTTTTTCCCAATATTCCGGCCTGCGTCTGCCGGAAGAGGCCGTCCATAGGGACGAGGACGGAAACAATTTTGTTTATACCATCACCGCCGGTGTGGTTGAACGCCGCGCAGTGGATATAATATACAGTGAAGGGGACATGTGTATCGCCGCCTTTTCCTCCGACGCGGACGGCCTGCGGGAGGGAAATCTGGTGATCGTCTCCGGACAAGAGAACGACGAGGGTAAGGTGACAGCATGATGGATATTACAGAGAGCGTGGCGCAGGTAAAGGCCAACATCGCCGCCGCGGCAGAGAAGGCCGGCCGGCGGCCGGAGGACATTTATCTGGTTGCGGCCTCAAAAATGAACGACAGCGGCAGAGTCCGGGAGGCCATCGCCGCCGGAATAAGGATCTGCGGCGAAAACCGGGTGCAGGAGATGGTGGAAAAGCAGGCCCAGGGCGCCTACGAGGGCGCGGAGCTCCATTTCATCGGGCATCTGCAGAAAAACAAGGTGAAGCAGGTTGTGGGTCTTGCCTCCCTGATCCAGAGCGCGGGCAGCCTTGAACTCATCCGCCTCATCGACAAAACCGCCCTCTCCCGGGGCATTGTACAGGACATACTTGTGGAGGTAAACATAGGCGCTGAGGCTTCCAAGTCCGGTTTTTCCCCGGCAGAACTGCCCGCCGCCCTTGACAGTATAGCGCAGCTTCCCTCTGTCCGGGTCCGGGGATTGATGACCATCCCCCCGATTTGCTCCTCCCGGCAGGAAATCGAGCCATATTTTGTCCGAATGAAGCAGCTTTTTATTGACATTTGCGGAAAAAAATACGATAATATACGCATGGATTTTTTGTCTATGGGCATGAGCGCCGATTATGAGGCCGCCATCGCCTGTGGAGCCAATATGGTCCGGGTAGGCTCCGCCATCTTCGGCGCGCGGATTTACCCTGACCGGCAAGTATAGCGATCTCACTGGAGGCTGAACAATGGGTTTCCTGGACGGAATCAAAAAACTAACCAAGCCCTATGACGACGAAGAGGATGATTTCTTCGAGGGTGCAGACCAAAGTCAAAAGAGCACGGCGGCGGTAAGCTCCGCTCAGGCTGAATTTGAGCGCACCTTCGGTGAGGAACCTTCCACCCCGCCCGAGCCGGCCTCCAAGCCGGCCAAGCCCGCTTCAGAAGGCGGACTGCTGGGCGCGCTGACCGGGAAGCGCCCGGTCCGCCCCAAAACCGCTCAGCGGGAGCGCACCGTCAACTTCGGCGGCAGCGATCAGCAGGTGATTCTTTTCAGTCCCCACACCTTTGACGAGGCCGGGGAACTGGTGAACTATCTGTATCAGGGCCGCTCGCTGGTGATGACCCTTGAAGGTCTTCCCACGGACAAGGCCCGCCGTCTGCTGGACTTCCTGTCCGGCATAACCTTTGCCCTTCAGGGCAAGATAACTCCCGTCTCCGCAAAGACATATTTCATCACCCCCCAGAACGTGGATATCGTGGGGGCCCAGGCCGAACAGCCGGAAACCGGCGGAGAGTATTTTTAAGAGAAACGAAATGAAAGGTGGATAAAGTTATGATTACCGCTCAGGATATTCGGGAAAAAACCTTTGAGAAGTCCAGATTCGGCGGCAGCGGCTATGATATGGCCTCCGTTGACGATTTCCTGGAGGAGCTTGCCGACGACATCACCGCTTCCCAGAAGGAAAATGCCGTCCTGAAAAGCAAGATGAAGGTCCTCGTGGACAAGATCGAGGAGTACCGCGCCAATGAAGAGGCGCTGAACATGGCCGTTCTCTCCGCCCAGAAGCTGGCTGTCCAGATCGAAAACGACGCCCGCAACCGCGCCGCCGCCATGATCGCCGACGCGGAGCGCCAGGTTCAGGCCCAGATCGGCTCCATTGCCGACCAGGCCGCCGCGGAAGAAAAGCGCCTTGCCGCGGCAAAGGAAGCCACTGCCAAGTTCCTTCTGGCCGCCCGCGAACTGTGCAACAAGCAGCTGAATAATATCGACACCATCAGCAGCGGTATTCTGCCCCAGCAGGAGCCCGCGCCCGTGAAGGCTGCTGCCGAGCCTGCCGTTTCCGTTGAGGACGCAGTGCGCAGCATTGAAAGCTCTATGGCACGAATACAGCCGGAACCCCCTGTCAATATTGACATCGCACCGGCCAAGGAAGTCCCTGCTGCAAAACCGGCAAAGAGCTTTGACAGCACCCAGCCTTTTACGCTGTAAAAGGGCAGGAATAAATATCCCGGGGCGGGCGCGGAGGCGTGCGCCCCTTTATTTGATTAGCCTTAAATTAATATAGATTAGGAGACACACTAATGTCACAGGATTTCAACTCCACCTTGAATCTGCCGAAAACCGACTTTCCCATGCGTGCCGGGCTGCCCAAGCGGGAACCCGATATGCTCAAACGCTGGGAGGAAATGGATATCTACAACGAGATGCTGAAGAAGAACGAGGGCAAGCCCCGCTTCTCCCTGCATGACGGCCCTCCTTTCTCCAACGGCGATATCCATATGGGCCATGCCCTGAACAAGACCCTTAAGGACTTTATTATCCGCTCCTACGCCATGCGGGGCTACTACACCCCCTACATCCCCGGCTGGGACAACCACGGCATGCCCATTGAGAGCGCCATCATCAAGGAGCAGAAGCTCAACCACAAGGCCATGTCCGTGTCCGACTTCCGCTCCGCCTGTGAGGCCTATGCGGAGAAGTACATCCACCGTCAGATGGACGGCTTCAAGCGCCTGGGCGTCATCGGCGACTGGGAGCACCCCTACAAGACCATGAACAAGGGCTTCGAGGCGGACGAGATCCGTATCTTCGGCAAGATGTACTTAAACGGCCACATCTACAAGGGCCTGAAGCCTGTCTACTGGTGCGCCAAGGACGAGACCGCCCTGGCCGAGGCGGAGATCGAATATCAGGACGATCCCTGCACCACCGTATATGTGAAATTCCCCATGAAGGACGACCTGGGCAAGCTGAGCCACATCGACCACAGCAAGCTGTCCTTCGTGATCTGGACCACCACCATCTGGACCCTGCCCGGCAACCTGGCCATCGCCCTGAACCCGGTGGAGGAGTACGCCCTGGTCAAGGCCCCCAACGGTGAGATCTACATCATGGCCCAGGCCCTCACCGACAAGGTGATGAAGATCGGCGGCTTTGACTCCTATGAGATCATCGAGACCCACCCCGGCACCTTCTTTGAAAATATGCTGGCCCAGCACCCCTTCCTGGACAAGACCTCCCGCCTGCTGCTGGCGGACTACGTCACCATGGACTCCGGTACCGGCTGCGTACACACCGCCCCCGGCTTCGGCGCGGACGACTATATCACCTGCATGCGCTACGGCATGGACATGGTGGTGCCTGTGGACGATCAGGGCCGCCACACCGAGTACGCCGGCAAGTACGCCGGACTGAAGACCGAGGAATCCAACCCCATCATTCTGGCCGACATGAAGGAGAGCGGCGTTCTCTTCGCCTCCGAGGAGATCGTCCACAGCTATCCCCACTGCTGGCGCTGCAAGAGCCCCATCATCTTCCGTGCCACACCCCAGTGGTTCTGCTCCGTTGACTCCTTCAAGGACGAGGCCATCCAGGCCTGTGAGAACGTCAGATGGCTTCCCGCCTGGGGCAAGGACCGTATGGGCGCCATGATCCGCGAGCGCGCCGACTGGTGCATCTCCCGTCAGCGCCGCTGGGGTCTGCCCATCCCCGTGTTCTACTGCGAGGACTGCAAAAAGCCCGTCTGCACTGAAGAGACCATCGAGACTGTCGCCCAGCTCTTTGAGGAAAAGGGCAGCAACGCCTGGTTCGATATGGAAGCGGAAGAGATCCTGCCCAAGGGCTTTGTGTGCCCCCACTGCGGCGGAGTCCACTTCTTCAAGGAGACCGACACGCTGGACGGCTGGTTCGACTCCGGCTCCACCCACTTTGCCGCCATGCAGCGGGATCAGGGCTTCTGGCCTGCCGACATGTATCTGGAAGGCGGCGACCAGTACCGCGGATGGTTCCAGTCCTCTCTGCTGGTGGCCGTAGGCGCGCTGGGCAAGGGCGCCCCCTATAAAGAGTGCCTGACCCACGGCTGGACCGTGGACGGCGAAGGCAAGGCCATGCACAAGTCTCTGGGCAACGGCGTTGACCCTGCCGATATCGTCAAGGAATTCGGCGCGGATATGATCCGCCTCTGGGCCGGCTCCGCCGATTATCATGTGGACGTGCGCTGCTCCAAGGAGATCTTCAAGCAGCTCACCCAGAACTACCTGAAGTTCCGCAACACTGCCCGCTACTGCCTGGGCAACCTGGACGGCTTTGACGCCAACGATCTGGTTGCTCCCCAGGATATGGAGGAGCTGGACCGCTGGGCCATCACCAAGCTCAACCAGCTTATTGAAAAAGTGGCTCAGGCCTATAACGACTATGAGTTCCACATCGTCTCCCACGCCATCAACGACTTCTGCGTGGTAGAGCTCTCCAGCTTCTATCTTGACATCATCAAGGACAGGCTGTACTGTGAAGAAAAGAACGGCCTGAAGCGCCGCAGCGCCCAGACCGCCCTCTATCTCATTCTTGACAGCATGGCAAAGATGTTCGCCCCCATCCTTGCCTTCACCTGCGACGAGATCTGGCAGGCCATGCCTCACCGCGAGGGCGACGATCCCCGCAATATCGTCCTCAACGAGATGAACAAGCCCTTTACGGACTACGCCCTCTCCGACGAGGAGCTGGCCCGCTGGGATACCCTGATCGCCGTGCGCAGTGATGTCAACGGCGTTCTGGAAACCGCCCGCACCTCCAAGCGCATCGGCAAGTCTCTGGAAGCTGCCGTTACCCTGAAGGTTGGCGACCAGGCCGCGAAGGACGCGGTGGACAGCATCTCTGATATGAATCTTTCCGATCTGTTCATCGTCTCCCAGTGCCTGATCTCTGACGAAGCTGAAAACGGTGACGCCGTTGTGGGCACAGGCTCCGCCTTCCCCGGCCTTACCGTCTCCGTCATCGAGGCCCCCGGCACCAAGTGCCCCCGCTGCTGGATGCACTCCCAGCAGGCTGACCCCGAAACCGGGCTTTGCCCCCGCTGCGCCGCTGTCGTAGCCAAGCTTTAAGCCCGGCGTACGCGCCGGCCGCATAAGCGGCCGGCACCACAATTCGCGCGCCGCGGGTTTCGCCCGGCGGCAGATTGGAGAAAGATATGCTGTATGCCATCGTAGCTATGCTGGTCATTATCGCCGACCAGTGGCTGAAGTACTGGGTTGCCGGACATATTGTGCTCGACACAGGAATCAAAACACTTGTTCCCGGTGTGCTCAGTCTCGTGAACATCCATAATACAGGCGCCGCTTTCGGCTTTATGAGCGGCGGAAACGCCAGGATCTATTTCATCATCATCTGCGCCGTTTTCACCATCGCCGTGATCGTCGCTCTGACCACCAATTTCATCTCCGGCTCCCTTGGCCGCTGGAGCGCCGTCTTTATCATGGCCGGCGGTATCGGCAACTGTATCGACCGCATCCTCTACGGCTATGTGCAGGACATGTTCAAGGTGGAGTTTTTCAACTTCCCCATCTTCAACGTGGCGGATATCGCCATCACCGTGTTCTGCTTCGTCTTTATCCTGTATATCCTCTTCGGCGGGGAGGGACGCTCTGCCCGGAGCCGCCGTCTGGAGGATGACGACGATTATGATGATTATGACGAGGACGAGGAGGATGTCCCTGCCCGCCGCCGGGTCGAAAAGGAAGAAAAGCCCATCCGCCGCAGGAGAGACGCCTTTGACGAGGATGACGACGAAGAAGAGGACGCGCCTGTCCGTTCCCTGCACCGCCGGGAGAGAGAGGAAGATCCCGCCCAAAAGCAGCCCGCCCGCAAGTCCCGTCAGCCCAAGTATGAGCAGGACTACGAGCAGTTCAAGGCCGCCCGCGCCGCCCGCCAGCAGCAGGCCCCCGCAGCGCCGGTGCAGCCGGCTCCTGCCGTGGATCCTGCCGACCCCTTTGCCGAGTGGGAACGGGCCAACAGCCGCGTAGAGGCCCAGAAGCAGGCCGCCGCGCCTGTGCAGCCCAAGGCCCCTGTGCAGCAGCCGGTACAACAGCCGGTTCAGCAGCCGGTTCAGCAGCCCGTCCAGGCCGCTGCCCAGCCGCAGAAGCCTGCCGCTGCGCCTGCCCCGGCCAAAAAGGCCTCTGACGGACTGGACTTTGACCTGGAAGACATTCTTTCCGAGTTCAAATAAAAAGAATATGGACGATAATTGTATCGAAATCACAGCAGAGGAGAGCGGCGAACGGATCGACGCTCTCCTCGCGCGCAATTTGGAGGACCTGTCCCGCAGCGCGGTACAGCGGCTTATCGAGCAGGGCAGCGTCTCCCTCCATGGCCGTCCGGTGAAGAAAAATTACAAATGCGCCGCCGGGGACTGTTTTCAGATCATCCTGCCGGAAGCGGAGGATGTTCCGTTGATCGCCCAGGAACTGCCTCTGGATATTGTCTATGAGGATGAAGACCTGGTAGTCATTAATAAAGCCAGAGGAATGGTGGTCCACCCTGCCCCCGGGCATCCGGACGGGACGCTGGTGAACGCTCTGCTCTGGCACTGCGGGGATTCTCTCTCCGGCATCGGCGGGGAAAAGCGCCCCGGTATCGTCCACCGCATCGACAAGGACACTTCCGGACTGCTGATCGTGGCCAAGAACGACTTTGCCCACCAGGGTCTGTCCGCTCAGCTCTCCGACCACAGCCTTTACCGCGAGTACGAAGCCATTGTCCGGGGAAATTTCCGGGAGGACAGCGGCACGGTGGACGCACCCATTGGCCGCCATCCCACCGACCGGAAGCGCATGGCCGTCACCAGTAAAAACGCAAAGCCCGCCGTGACCCACTGGCAGGTCATCGCCCGCTATCGGGGCTATACCCATATCCGCTGCCGTCTGGAGACCGGACGGACCCATCAGATCCGGGTCCACATGGCCAGCATCGGCCACCCTCTGCTGGGGGACTATACCT